>CAYQNV010000058.1:0-1908 GCA_964418975.1 uncultured bacterium
GAGCGTCGCCTCCTGCACGGGTGTGTCGGTCGTGCCCACCACGGTGTGGCCGTGCCACGGAATCGCGAACATCACGCGCGCGTCGCGTGTGCGTGGCACCATGATCGCCGTCTCGCCGCCGAGAAAGCGCCGGTCCAGGACCACGTGGACGCCCTGGCTGGGAGTGATCATGGCGGAAGCGTCGGGATCATCCATCCGCCGCACGCCGTCGCAGAAGGCCCCGGTGGCGTTGATCACCGCGCGAGCGGCGACCACATGTTCCCCGCCGGACTCCAGGTCGTGGAACACAGCGCCGTTCAAGTACCCGCCCGCGTCCCGGCTCAGGCGGACGACCGGCGCGTAGTTGATCAAGCAGGCGCCCTGGCCGGCGGCCGTTCGCGCCAAGGCGATCAGCAAGCGGCTGTCGTCGAACTGCCCGTCGTGGTAGAGCACACCGCCGCGCAAGCCCTCCTGCTCGAGCCTGGGGATGCGCTCGAGCACCTCCTCGCTGTCCAGCACCCGCGAGCGGGCGAAGCCGTGGCGGCCGGCCAGCAGGTCGTAGACGCGCATGCCGATGCCGTAGAACGGCGCTTCCCACCAGAGGTAGTTGGGCACCACGAAGGCGAGGTCGCGCACCAGGTGCGGCGCGTTCTGGAGCAGCAGCCCCCGCTCGTGCAGGGCCTCCATCACGAGCGGCACGTTGCCCTGCTGCAGGTAGCGGACACCGCCGTGGACGAGCTTCGTGGATCGGCTCGAAGTCCCCTTGCCAAAGTCGCTCTGCTCCACGAGCAGCACGTCGTAGCCGCGCGAGGCGGCGTCGACGGCCACGCCGACCCCCGTGGCGCCACCCCCGATCACCAGCACGTCCCAGGGCGCCGGGTGGTCGCGCACCCGGTCGAGCATCTGCTGTCGGTTCATGCTGGGTAGCGGCCGGCGTGCCGGGCCGTCGAAGGGCGCCTTCGAACCTTCTCAGAAGAGTAGTTCCGCAGCGACAGAGTGAGATCGGCGCAGTCCTGGCGCGCTGAGCGCATGGAGTCGAGGCGCAACGAAATCGGACTATTCATGAGGAAGATCAGTCGGACCTCATGAATAGTCCGGGCTAGAACAGCAGCTTCACGCCGAGCTGGATCTGCCGCGCGTCGTAGGTCGAGGTGATCGTGCCGAACGCGGCCGAGCTGCGGGTGCTGTTCGCCGCCGTGAAGTTCGTCTTGTTGAACAGGTTGAAGGCCTCGATCCGCAGTTGGAGCCTGGAATCACGCCACGGCAGCGGGAAATTCTTCGACAGGCCGAAGTCCACCCGGTAGAACGGGTATCCCTGCACGCTGTTCCGTTTCGCGTTGCCGAACGGCTGGCTCGGGTCCGTCGGCAGGACGACGTTCGCCTTGTTGAAGTAGTTGGTGATCGAACGCTCGCCCTCCGGCGCGAGCGGATCGCCGGTCACGTTCGGCCGGTAGGCGTTGGCGCCGCGGAACTCCTGCGTGATCCCGGACACCTGGAAGACCGCGGCCGGCGCGTAGCGCAGGTTGATGCGCTCGCCGCTCCACGCGTTGAAGATCCCGCTCACCTGCCAGCCGCCGAGTAGCCCCTCGACGAGGCCCGAGGCGTCGCTCATGAACCGGCGGCCCTTGCCGAAGGGCAGCTCCCAGACGAAGCTGGTGGTGCTGTTGTAGGGCTGGTCGTACGCCGAGTAGCTGTAGTCGGCCTCGGGATTGTAGAAGTCTTGGGGCGACGGGACGTCGCCGTTCGGGTTTTCGAGCGCGCCCGAGCCGTTGTCGAGCGCGCGCGACCAGGTGAACGAGCTCAGGAACATCAACCCGAACTTCAATCGGCTCTCCAGGCGCACCTGAAGTGCCCGGTACTCGGACTTGCCGCCGTCGTAGGCGTAGGTGATGTCGCCCCATTCCGGGATGGGACGCCGGGCGGCGAGCG
>CAYQNV010000059.1:0-13294 GCA_964418975.1 uncultured bacterium
CGTCCTCGACCGGTTCCACATCGTGCAGTGGGTCAACGAGGCGCTGAACCAGATCCGACGCCGGTTGTTCTCCGGGGCTCCACGCGACGAAGTCGGGCGCACGCTCAAGGTCAAGAAGTGGTTGCTGCTGTCGGCGTGCGAGAACCTCGAGCACAAGGACAAGCTGCTCCTGACGGAGCTGATGGAGCTCAACCAGCCGCTCTACCAGGCCTATCTGCTCAAGGAGCAGTTGCGCGCCGTGCTGCGGCACCCGTGGAAGTACATCGGTGTGCTGCGGGACCGTCTGCACGAATGGATCCTCGGGGTGTTCGACACGACGCTGTCCGAGTTGGTGCGTGTCGCGCACCGGATCGTCAACCATCTCGACGCAGTCATCGCCGGGCATGAACACGACGTGCCGCTCGGCATGTGCGAGGCGATCAACGGCAAGATCGCGGTCCTGCGCAGGCAGGCGCGTGGCTATCGGAAGGCCGAGTACTTCAAGCTCAAGATCTTCCAGCGCTGCTCGATGCCCGACAATCCGTGGGCGAGAATCGTGCTATGACGTCACGGAATTCTGAGAGGAGCCTCAATTTCACCGATTCACGCGAAGTGATTTGGATGCCCCTCCCAGGCGCAGGTGTGGTGCGTCTTGGTGAAGCGCCTTGGCTCCGTCGTGCCCGGGTGCACGTGTTTCTCCGACTTCATGGGTATAGGCGTCGGAGTGGCACAAGGAAGGGGCGGCACGCCCGACTCGCGTGAGTCTCTGCGCATCCGCGAGAGGGGGGGGGCCGAGCCTACGACGGCTGCGTACGGTGGGGAAGGGCGCGAGTCGGACGCAGCCCACTGCAAGCCTTCTTCACTCGACGGTTGGACCCAGATGGGTCTTCCCGACGCCGGGCGGCCCGAGCAGGACGACGTTCTCGCCCTGCTCGATGAAGTGGCAGTTCGCGAGCGTTTGCAGCTGCTTCCGGTCAATCGAGGGCTGGTAGCCGAAGTCGAACGCATCGAGGCTCTTGACGAACGGGAACCGGGCGAGGCTCGTGCGCATGGCGACGTTCTTCGACGTCTTGGAGGTGACCTCCTGGGTCAGGAGTCGATCCAGGAACTCGGCGTACGTGAGCTCCGAGCCGCTGGCCTCCTGGAGCAGGGCCTCGATCCGCTCGCGGCTCTTGAACAGCCGCAGCCGTACCATCTGCGCGTGCAGCCGCTCGAGCTGGGGCTCGTTCATCGCGCACCTCCCGCGGCCAGCAGCTCCTCGCAGGTGGTGACAAAAAGAACCAGTGCAGGATCGCCGCGACTCACGTATCATTCGGGTGCGTTACTGACCGGCGACTGGGAACTGCACAGCTCGGCCGCGAGTCGCGCCCTTTCGCTCTGAGGGAAACCTACCGATGCCTCGGCGAGACATCCACGGGTTGGCCGCCGCGCTTCTGATCCTCGTGGAGCTCTCCCCCGCTCGAGCGCAGGGCGATGGTCGGATCGAGCTCATCTACCCGCTCGGGCGAGGCAGCCATGCGGCGGTCTACGACCCCATCCGCCATCGAATGGTCGTCTTCGGTGGCGTGCGGGACGGACTCCGGAACGACACCTGGGTCTTCCAGACGACTCCCACTTTCGGCTGGTCTAGGCTCCAGACGCTGGGGAGTCCGCCGTCAGCGCGCTCGAAGCACACGCTCGTACGTGATCCCGTCCGCGATCGCGCGATCCTTATTGGAGGCTTCGGAGATAGCACGCTCAGTGACGTGTGGGCGCTGGACTTCTCGAGTTCGGATACCTGGAGCCGGCTGACCCCGACTGGAACGCCGCCCACGGCGCGCGGGGGGCATGGCGCGATCTACGATCCGATCGGCGATCGAGTCATCGTCTTTGGTGGCTCGGATGGAACAGTAGATTTCAACGATGTGTGGGCGCTGACGCTCTCGGGAACGCCCGCGTGGGTACTATTGTCGCCGGCCGGCGCTCCTCCCATCGTCCGCCGCTACCACAGCATGATCTACGACCCGGACGCCCATCGCGTCGTCATGTATGGCGGCTACCACCAGGTTACGCCGTCCACGTTCCAGCGGTTCGCTGATCTCTGGCAGTTGACGCTCAGCGGCACTCCTGCTTGGTCACTGATCGGGACGACGGGGACGGCTCCTGGCGCCCGCTACGAGCACACGGCGATCCACGACCCGATACGCCAAAGGATGTTGATTTTCGGCGGGAACCCGGGGGGGTTGCTCGATGCCCTCAGCCTGACCGGCACGCCGAACTGGAGCCAGCCGACACCCTCGGGGACTGCGCCCCCGGGGGGTGCCGGGCAGGTCGCGGTCTACGACCCGGACGCCGATCGCATGATTATTTTCGGTGCGGGTACTTGGGAGCTGGCGCTCTCCGGTGGGATGGCCTGGCGCGAGATTCCCGATCCCAACCGGGCGCCCGTGCGCAATTTCGCCGCGGCCGCGTACGATTCGCTGGGACTCCGGATGATCATGACGGGCGGGAGTGATACCGCCCCCCGCAATGACGTGTGGCAGCTCGGGCTCGCCACACCAGCCACTCCGCTCTGGTCAACGCTGACGCCGGCGGACTCCCTTCCGAACACGAGAACCTATCACACACTCGTTTTCGACTCCGCCCGCAACCGAATGTTGCTGTTCGGGGGGTTGGTTGGGTCGACTTTGAAGAACGACGTCTGGGCGCTCGATCTCGCCGGCCCGCTGAACTGGATTCCCTTGAGTCCCGCTGGGTCGCTCCCGCCTGCTCGTTGGAGTCACTGCAGCGTCTACGATCCAGCACGGGATCGCATGCTGGTCTATGGCGGACGCTCGGCGACCGGCACGCTGGGTGATGTCCGTGCCCTGAGCTTGTCCGGTACGCCGACTTGGAGTGCGATCTCGCCCTCGGGCACGACCCCTTCCTCGAGGGAAGGGGCGTCCATGATCTACGACCCGATTCGGGATCGGCTCGTGCTGTTCGGAGGCGCGAGCACGAGCTTCGAGGAGAATGACACGTGGGCCCTCTCGCTTGCCGGAGTCCCCGCGTGGACGCGGTTGACGACCTCGGGAGTGCTGCCAGTGGCGCGATACCGGCATGCCGCCGTGTACGACTCGCGCCGGGATCGCATGGTGATCTCGGGGGGCCATGACATGGGACTTGGGTACGGGGACGTCTGGGCACTCCCGCTCCAGTCGCTGGTCTGGCGGCGCCTGCTGCCCACAGGCAACACGCCGCGGGCGACCGGGCACGTTTCCGTCTACGACCCGCTTCTCGACCGCATCGTGATCGCAGGTAGCGAAGGTTACCTCTATTCGCTGCCCTTGACCCACATCGTCACGGCTTCGGCCGGACCCGATGGCACGATCTCGCCGCTCGGTGTCGAACCAGTCGCTCCAGGGGGATCGAGGACATTTGCGATCGCGCCGAACAGCTGCCACCACGTCGTGGACGTGCTCGTGGATGGCGTCTCGGTCGGGCCGGTGACGGAGTACACGTTCGAAAACGTCCAGGCCGATCACACGATCTCGGCGACCTTCGCCCGGGACGTGCTCTCGATCGTGGCGGGCTCGGGACTCAGCGGCACGATCTCCCCGTCAGGACTCGTGAGCGTGGACTGCGGCGCCAGCCAGGCCTTCACGATCGCCGCGAACAGCGGGCACGACATCGCCGACGTGCTCGTGGACGGCGTCTCCGTGGGCCCCATCACCGCCCACACGTTCTCGAATGTCACGGCCCCGCACTCGATCGTGGCACTGTTCGTCGAGCTGCCGGCCCCCGTCGAACCGTTCGCGATCACGGATGGATCGGTGAACGCGGTCCTCCGAGAAGGGGACCGGGTCTTTCTCGGGGGCACGTTCACGCGGGTGGGGCCGCCGTCGAACGGTGGGGCCGTGGTCGATCTCGTGACCGGGTCCGTGAGGCACCCCTACGGCTACGTCGATGGCACCGTCTACTGCTCCGTACCCGATAGCAGCGGTGGCTGGTTCATCGGCGGGACATTCACGAGCGTCCGGGGCGTGGCTCGAAAGAATCTGGCGCACATCCTCGCGGATGGGAGCGTGGCTGCGTGGGCACCCGAACCCGACCAGCGGGTGAGCGCCCTCGGACTCTCGAGTGGGGTGGTTTGCGCCGGTGGGCTGTTCAGCACGATCGCGGGAGACCCCTGGCACCCCGGTTTCGCGATGCTCGACGCGACCACGGGAGAGCTCGTGTCCCCGATGTCGGTCACTCCGGTCGCCTCCCCCGTCCGAGCGATCACCACGTCAAGCGAGCGCGCCTACGTGACTGGGGACTTCACCCATCTGGGAACGCACACGGGAGGATGGGCTGTCCTGGACGAGACGACGGGCGTGGCTCGACCACCGTTCGCGGGCCTGGTCAACGGCTCGATCCGCTCAGCCGTGTCGGATGGCTCCGGGGGCTGGTACATCGGCGGGACTTTCACGAAGGTCCGAGGGCAGAACCAGTCCGGCGTCGCCCACCTGCTCTCCGACGGCACGCTCGCCGCCTGGAACCCCGGTGTCGTCGGCGTGGATGGATCGGTCTACTCCCTCGCCCTCGCCGGCAACGTCCTCTACATGGGAGGGGCGTTCACGAGTGTCGGCGGCCAGAGTCGTACGCGAGCCGCCGCGGTCAACGCCGCGAGCGGGGCGGTGCTCGCCTGGAGCCCGAATGCCTCGGGTGGCGTGGGTACCGTCCGTGCGCTCGTCGTGCAAGGGAGCACCGTGTACGCCGGGGGCGACTTCACGTCCATCGGAGGCCAGGCGCGAACCTACCTCGCGGCGCTCGACGCCACGACGGGGCTGGCGATTGCTTCGTGGAATCCCGCGCCGAATGCGCCGACCAACACACTGGCCCTGAGCGGCGCGCTGCTCTACGTCGGGGGAAACTTCTCGATGATTGGTGGAGTCTCAAGGTCCTGTGCCGCGGTGCTCGATGCTGCGACAGGAGCGGCGCAGCTCTGGAATCCGACGGCAACCGGCGGGGTCGTGAACGCCATCGTTCCAGTCGGCTCGACCGTCTACGTCGGGGGTGCGTTCACGAACATCGGGGGGCAGACCCGGAACCGGATCGCGGCCGTCAACACGACGAACGGAGCCGCTCTCGCGTGGAATCCCAACGCGAATGGGACCGTGAGCGCCCTCGCGGTGTCCGGCGGCACCGTGTACGCGGGTGGGAGCTTCACGA
The DNA here is from genome assembly GCA_964418975.1 of uncultured bacterium. GTDB lineage: Bacteria > Eisenbacteria > RBG-16-71-46 > RBG-16-71-46 > RBG-16-71-46 > JAIOPA01. Next base: position 5,152 of record CAYQNV010000059.1, read on the forward strand.
ACATCGGAACGGCAGGTCGCGTCAACCTGGCCGCACTGGACGCTAGCACCGGCCTCGCAGGCACCTGGGCTACCGCGCCCAATGGCCCGATCCTGGTGCTCGCCGCCGAGGGGGGCTTCGTGCACGCCGGCGGGCAGTTCTCCAGCGTGAACACCAAATCTCGAACCGGCCTCGCGTCGCTGGAGCTGGCCACGGGCCAGGTCACGAGCTGGGCGCCCACGCTCACCGGGACCGTCCTGACACTTGCCGAGTCGGGAGGTGTCGTCCATGTCGGTGGCACCCTGAGCGCCGTCGGCGGCGCGTCTCGCAACAACCTCGCGGCGCTCGACCCGGCCACGGGTCTCGCGACCGCGTGGAACCCCAACGTCACCGGCAGCGTGCGAGCGATCGCGTTCTCCGAGACGCACGCCTACATCGGAGGAGACTTCTCATTCGTCGGCGGCGTCGCGAGAACGAGACTGGCCTCGGTCGCCCTGTCCGGCGGCGCCGTCAGCTCTTGGAATCCGACCGCGAACTCCACGGTGAACGCGCTCGCGATCTCGGGCACGCTGGTCTACGCCGGAGGGGTGTTCACGAGCGTGGGAGGGCAGACCCGCAATCGGATCGCGGCGTTGGACGTCCTCTCGGGGACCCCGGCGAGCTGGAATCCCGACGCCACGGGCACAGTCGAGACGCTCGCGCTGGCGGGGACCGATGTCTACGCGGGGGGGAGCTTCGCGTTCATGAACTCGGTGGCTCGCTCCAATGTCGCCTGCGTGGACGCCAGCACCGGAATCGTGACGCCGTGGGTGAGCAACGCCAACGGTGCCGTCCTGAGCCTGGCGCACGCGAATGGCACGCTGTACATGGGCGGGTTGTTCCTCGGAGTGTCGGGCGTCTCACGGTTGAGGCTCGCGGCGGTGAACGACCTCACGGGAGCCGTGACCTCGTGGAACCCCGGAGCGAGCGACGGGGTCTACGCCTTGCGCATCGCGGGGAACGTGCTCTACGCCGGCGGACTCTTCACGACCATCGCGGGCCAGAGTCGCACGCGGCTCGCCGCGCTCGAGCTCGACACGGGAGCCGCGATCTTCTGGAATCCGGACCCGAACGGCACCCTCGTCCGGTCCATCCAGGTGCGCGACGGCACGGTCTACGTCGGTGGGGACTTCACACTCATCAGCGGCGCCTCGCGGAATCGCGCGGCGGCCGTGGACTCGAGCACCGGCGCGGCGCTCGCGTGGAATCCCAATGTCAACGGCACGGTCTACGCGATGGATCGCCTCGACGGCACCATGTTCCTGGGGGGAGCGTTCACCGCGGTCGGAGGGCAGGCTCGCTCCAACCTGGCCGCGGTCGACGCGATCACCGGCTCGCCAACGGCCTGGAATCCAGGCGCGACGGGCACGGTCATGAGCCTCGCCGCGGGGCCGACGTCCCTCTTGGTCGGTGGCGCGTTCACCTCGCTCGGCGGTCGCTCCCGGCTCCGCGCCGGGGAGCTGCACCCCGAGACAGGGGCAGTCTCGTTCTGGACCCCGAGCGCGAGCGCCAACGTGAACGCGGTGATCCGCTCGGGGGAGTGGATCTGCTTGGCAGGTGACTTCACGACCGTCGGGGGGCGCGGCAACCGGTCGGTCGCCGTCATCCAGAACGTCGTCACGGTCAGCGTGTCGCCCGGAGGACCGCGTGTTCCCGAATCGGTCTTCCTGGCGCAGAGCCAGCCCAATCCCGCCTCGAGCGAAGCCCTCATCCGCTACTCCATCTCACGCGCGGGCCCGGTCTCGCTTCGCCTCTTCGACGTCCAGGGGAGGCTCGTGCGCACGCTGGTCCCCGGGACGACCCAGCCGGCGGGCCACCACGAAGCACTCGTCCGGCGAAAGGGACTGGGCGCAGGCGTCTACTTCTACAGGCTGGAGGCCAACGGGCGGTCGCTGACGCGAAAACTCGTGTTCGCGCACTGACCCAGGATCTTCATGAACCGCTATCGCGAAGTGCTGGAAACTCACACGCAAAGCCCGTTCGGGGGACGAAGGCGTCCCGCTGAGAATCCCTCCTCGTACCAGCTGGAAACACTCGGCGCGCTCTCGGGCACGACGCATCCCGGTCGCGGAGCCAGCCACCGCGCGAGCCGACGGCGGAGTGAGCCGGCTCTCGGCTCCCGCGCCTTTCGGAGGCCCCTCGGCAACGGAGACCCCCGGATCCCGCTCGCGAGGTCGGCGAGGTCGGGGGTTGTGGCGACGGTGCTGCTCGCCCTTCTGGTCCTCAGTTCGCCGCTGACGGCGAGCGAGCTTGCGAGCGAACCGGTCCAGGGCCTCGTTCTTGGCGCTCCGGCGCCTCCAAGTGTCACGCCGTCAGTGCCATCGGAGGGCGCTGCCCCCGAGGCTCGGTCATTCGACGCGCTCGTCCTCCCGACCCAGCCGATCCCAATCACCGCCCCGGACGGACTTCCTTCGCACTCGCCCGCCATCGCTGTGGACCCATCCGGCAACTACTGCGTGGCTTGGGTCGATGAACGAGATGGCAATAGGGAGATCTACTTCGTCCGGGTGGCCCCGTCCGGGGCCGTGCTGCAAGGCCCATTGAACCTCTCACAGACCAGCGTCGCGTCCGTGAGCCCCGACGTGGCAGTCGATGGACTTGGCACCGCCCACATCGCTTGGCAGGAGGGGACCGCGAACGGGGAAGGATCCATCCTACTCTCTCGCGTCAACGCCCTGGGTGAAGAGTCCCTGAATAACCTGGTTGTGTCTGGCGGCTTCTGTGCCTATCCAGCGTTGACGGCGACGGCCCTGGGTGAGACCTGGCTGGGATTCAGGCGAAGGGAGGCGGGCCTCTACCCGATCTACTCGGCGAAGGTCTCCGCCGCGGGAGTCAAGTCGTGCGAGCGACGCACGGCGGACAATTCCCTGGTGGGCATCGACAACAGTCTCAGCATCGACTGGAACACCGCGGGGCAGGTCGTCGCCACGTTCCACGACATCTGGAACTTCCAGGAGTTCGCCGGGCTCCAGGTGTGGTCCGGCAGTTGCGCCGGAGGGTGCGCGTCCGGCTGCGGCAGTCGCTGCCAGTGGTTCAGCTCGAACGAGTTGGAGCACACGTCGCTGACCAGTCCGCTCCCGAACCTGGTTTACGTGGTGTTCGAGAACGACCCCGGCATCGGGCGCCGGATCTACTCGCTTACCTCGTGCAATGGTTCGGTCCTCTTGTCCGACACGCCGGGCCCCTCAGTGAACCCGAGCCTGGCCTCCCCCGAGGGGTTCGATCGGCCACTGGTGATTTGGGAGGACCGCTCCGCATCGATCACCGAGATCCGCGTGCGTGATGCGAAGGGAGTCGGCCCGAGCCAGGTCATCTCGATTGGGATCGGGAACTCGAGTCTGCCGGACATCGCGGTCAAGGACACCACGCACTGGGCTGCCGTCTGGCAGAACGACCGGGCTGGCGCGCTCGAGATCTACCTAGCCGGCACCGAAGTCCCCGTGACCCCAGCGTTCGAGATCGTGTCCGCGACGGCTGACAGCGCGCTCTACCAGAACGGCGCCGATGCGGCCTACGTGGACGTCGTCGTTCGCAGCAATTGGGGCGCGAGCGACCAACTTGACCTTTCGCTCGAGCTCGAGCACTTCAGTGGCGACGTGCCCATCGGCACCGAGAACTTCGCGTTGCTTCCGGGCGGACAGCACGTGAGCCGGTACACCTGGGGCGTTCCCAACCACTCGAGGTTTCGCGCTTTCGACGCACATGCTCGGCTCTTCGACGGAGGTGTGCTCACGCTCGAGCGGGTCTTCCTCGATGTCGTTCAGACCGCCCCGCTACCGGATGCGACGCTCCAGGACGCGCGCGATGCGATCGCCGAGTGCGCTCCTCCGGGTGCGTCGTGTGCGCTGGCCGTAGCGGGGATCGTTCCGGTGGCCGGGACCCTGGGAGAGCTCAGTTCCATGACACTGAACGCCTGCGAGGTCCTTTCGGGTGCTGCTTCCGGCGATTTTTGTCGGATGGCAGTGGGATCCTTGGGGCTTGTGCTCGATGCGATTGGACTCGTGCTCGAGCTCGCAAGCCCTGTCTCAGGCTTCGTTCTGACGACACCCGAAGTCCTCACGAGCGCGATCAGCGCCCTCATCCAGTGCGCGCTGGAAGCCTACGATCCCTGTGGAAGCCCGACGGCGCACTTGTCGATTATCCCGAGCTCGAACGAGATGCGCACGCTCGCCGAGCACATCCGTGCGTCATGGGACTCCCTGGGCCTCGACTATTCCAACGAAATCCTCGCCTATGGCGCGGCCCGTATTTCAGTCCTGGCGGATGGGGCGGCCACGACTCCGGACAGCGTTGGCATGGACGACTGCTGGTTGTTCGAGCTTCCCTCCTCGGGGGTGCGATGGGCGCACGCGGGCTCGAGCCCGACGCGGTTCGGCAATCCAGATCCGAACGCCCACGCGAGTATCGTGGCCCGCTTCGACGTGGTGGCGGACGACACGTTGGACGTGTTGCTCCTGCATCGCAATGCCGAGGGTCTCGCCTCATGGCTCGAGTACCCGCCGATCCCGTTCGTGGGAGCCGGCGTGGCGTGGATCGAGCTGAGCGACGCGGTCTCGATTGCTGGCCTGCAGGTCGATCGGGACGGCGATGGAACGATCGACGAGGTGCACATGCCCAACCTGGACACCGCTCCTGGCGAAGAGTTACCCGTCCGTTTCGTGATGGCTCCGCCGAGACCAAATCCCGGCCGTTCTACGTTCGCCTCAACGGTGGTTGTGCCTGCACCGGGTGGGTGGCTCACCGCGCGCGTGATGGACGTGAGAGGCGGCGACGTGGCTCGCGTCGCCGCGGCCTGGTTTCCTCCCGGCGAGCACGCCCTGCGCTGGAATGGGCGCGACGCTCACGGGAGGGCCGTGCCCAGCGGGACCTATTGGATGGTGAGCTCCTTCCAGGGCGAGATTCGAAGCACGAAGCTCACGGTGCTCCGTTGATCCGAGGCAGGTTGGTGGTCCAGGGCACTGAGGAACGAATACGCCACTCGCTCGGGCCGACCGTGCGGTTGGGTGCGGCAGGTCGAGCGGGATACCGGCCGTCGCCCAGGGTTGACCACGGCAAGCGACAACGGCTGAAGGATCTCGAGCGCGAGAACTTCGAGGGGACTCGGATATCGCGAGTGTCGCTACGCAGCGCATCTGTGGCTGGTCGTGCTTTGGCGCCGCAAAGCTCCCTGATTCATCCACAAAGATGTGCGGAGCAGTCATCTCCAGCGCATTTGCACCCACGATTGTCAGGACCGTCGGGCCTGTACTTAATTCTGTGGGGTCTTCCGACTTTCGTGTGGCTGAAAACGCTGGCGTGAGGGCCTGATAGGCTGGGCGCGGACCCCGAATCCCGAGGACGCGCCATGACGACGGACAGCCGGACGCTCTACGCAACAATGCTGGGCCTGAAGGCGCCGTGGGAGATCACGGACGTGGAGATGAAGCAGCCGCCGGGCGAGGTGCACATCCGGGTCGCGCTGCCCGAGGACACGCTCTGGGTGTGCCCGCAGTGCGCGAGCGCGGCACCGATCCACGACCATCAGGAGCGTCGCTGGGGGCACTTGGACACCTGCCAGTTCCCGACTTTCTCCCCATTGGGACACTGTCGCACCCATTCGCGACATTGGCCGAAGGGCTGAGTAGCGTCGTGAACGGCGGCAGGGCTGTCATCCTGTTCCGGGGGGGCGGTGTCTCGCGATGCGGGTTCCGAAAACTCTTGCCGAACTGATTCCGGAAACTCCTGCCGGTTGACCGAGCCGGACTCCGATAGCGTGGCCGCCCGAACGCACGCGGATGAACCGCGTCGTCAGGAGGCCAGGGAGGATGATCGGAGCCATGGCAAGACATCGAGTGCAGTTGTTGCGGTCCGCCGGGCTGCCGCAGGCGCGAATCGCGGCGATCGAGGGGATCTCGGAGCGCAGCGTCCGGACGATCTGCGGCGAGACGCCGATCGGGGACCCGCGCGACGTGGCCCAGGCGCGCGAGCGGGGCGTGGGACGACCGAGCGTGGTCGAGGAGTATCGCGACCGGATCGCGGCCGTGTTCGCGGCTGAGCCGAAGCTGCCGACGGTGGAGATCCTGCACCGGATGCGCGGGCAGGGCTACGCCGGCGGCAAGACCGCGCTCTACGAGTTGGCGTGCGAACTGCGGCCGAAGCTGAGCACGCCGTTGGTGCGGTTCGAGGGCGTGGCAGGCGAGTTCTCTCAGCACGACTTCGGCCAGGTCGAAGTGCGCTACCTCAACGGCACCCATGAGCGCATCCACTTCTTCGTGTCGCGGTTGAAGTACTCGCGCTGGGTGGACGTGCGCGTGGTCGCGAATGAGGGTGTCGAGTCGCTAGTGCGCAGTCTGCTGTCCGGGTTCGAGAGCTTTGGCGGGGTGCCGCTGGTCGCGGTGTTCGACAATCCGAAGACGGTGGTGATCAGTCGCAAGGACAGCCGCATCCAGTGGAACGACACGTTCGGCCAGACGGTGCTCGACTACCGCTTCGCGCCGGAGCTGTGCACGCCGCGCCGCGGACAGGAGAAGGGTTCGGTCGAGAACCTGGTCGGGTACGTGAAGAACGGGTTCTTCAAGGTGCGCCGGTTCCACGACCACGCCGACCTCATCGCGCAGCTCGCCACTTGGCATCTCGAGGTGAACACCGTGCGACCGTGTCGGGCCACGGGCGTGCCGCCGGCGGAGCGGATCGCCGCGGAGCGCGAGCGGATGCGACCGCTGGCGATCCCAGCCGCCGAGTACGCGCTGCGCTTCCCGGTGGTCGTCGGGCCGACGGCCCTGGTCAGCTTCCAGGGCTACCGCTACTCGATGCCGCCCGAGACCATCGGCATCCCGGGGATGCTGTGGTTGTACCCGGAACGCGTGCGCATCGTCGCCGGTCGCTTCGAACGCGAACACGCCCGCGTGCCCGAGCAGGGGAAGGACAGCTTCTATCCCGAGGACCGTGCCGCGCGGCTCGCCCAGGTCGCCGGCAAGCGCGGCCGGCTGTACTTGAAGCGTCAGGAGATCCTCGACCTGGGACCCGCGGCGGAGAGCTTCCTGACCGAGATCGTCCATCGCCATCGCTTCACCTGGCAGGGCGAGGTCGAGCAACTGCACGGGGCACTCGTGCAGCACGGGCCCGCCGCGCTCCACCGCGCGCTCGCCATCGCCCATGAGCGCGAACTCTACGGCGCGCCGCACGTGCTCCGGTTGCTGGCGAAGGAGGTGGCCTGATGCACGCGCTCGATCTCGACGGCATGCTCAAGCGCCTGCACCTGCCGACCGTGCGCCGGCTCTATCCCGAGTGCGAGGTCCGCGCCGAGGCCGACGACCAGTCCTACCGTGACTTCCTCGCCACGCTCATCGCCGAGGAGGTCGCGCATCGCGCCCAGACCCGCATCGAGCGCTCGGTCCGCAAGGCCCGCTTCCCGTTCCTGCGCACCATCGAGGAGTTCGACTTCACCTTCCAGACCTCGGTGCGTCTGCAGTTGCTCGGCAGCTACCTCGGACCCGAGCTGGTCACCGAAGGCCGCTCACTCATCTTGTGCGGACCCTCGGGCACCGGCAAGACCCACCTCGGGATCGCCATCGCCTACCGCACCATCCAGAACGGCTACGAAGCCCTGTTCACCAGCGCTGCCGAGATGATCGAGACGTTGTCGGTGGCGACGCGGAGGGGCGAACTCGCGGCAACGCTCGCGCGCTACACGCACCCACCCGTGCTCGTGATCGACTCATGTGAAGTTCCCAGTTATGTGGAGTCGGCCTGACCGACCCGCGTAGCCACTGGGCTCCGGGGCCGGACACTCCACATAACTCGACCTCGTAGCATCGCGACCGCGCCGCTGGTGGCGCGCCTTCAAGGAGGTTGCGATGCTCCAAGAGATCTATCCTAGGGACCACGCGCGCTTCTCGTCTCTGCCCGTGCTCGGGCCGCACACCGAGCGGTTCGTCGTCTGGCTCCATGCCCAGGGTTACCCGCGCTTACCTATCCGGCTCCGCATCCGTGAGCTGCCGCGCGTGGACGAGTTGCTCCGGCAGCGCGGCGCACGCCAGATCGAAGACCTCACCGCTTCACAGCTCCTGTGCCTGGCCCCCAAGAACTCACAGGACGACTTCTATCTCGCCGCGGTCGTCCGCTCGCTTGCCGCTTGCTTCACGAC
>CAYQNV010000060.1:0-38680 GCA_964418975.1 uncultured bacterium
CTCGAGCGAGGACGGCTGGTCGAGCTACGCGGCGCGTCGTATCGTACCCGCCACCTCAAGCGTACCGAACCAGTCCGGGACCACGGCCAGACACCGGCAGGAATATCCGGAAATCACCGGCAGGACATCCCGGAACCCACAGTAGCTGCGGAAATTGTTGAACACGATCGTGCCGTCTTCATAGAGGCAACCCCACCACACGTGGTGCCCGCCTTTGATCCACCACGCGGCCTTCTGTCGCGATACGCCGGCGGTGTCCAGGATCTTGATGACGCCTTGATAGCCCTGCTGAACCATCGCGGCTGCGGCCACGGGGTCGAAGGCCTTCGCATCGCGAACGCCCAGCGAGTTGAGCAAGCCCAGCGCGAGCAGAACCACGGTTGCCCCCCGAGCGAACGAAACACCAGTCACGTGATGAGTGCGCATGAACATTACCCTCCCTTTTTCCCTGCCATTTCTTGAGCCGCGTCTCGGCCCTCGAATGGGAAGCCGGATGATCTGCTCAGGTGTGACGGGAGGTCCGGACAAGTTCGTTTGCGCGTGCCCGCCGCCTCGATCGGACCGGGCGGCTCGTCAGGAGACTCAGTCCGCGCTGACCTCGAAGGCCAGCGTCTCCGCCCGGGCGGACGTCGCGAGGACTAGCGAGTAGCGCCCCGGCGTGATCGAGGAAGGTGAGCGCCAGAGAAGGCGCCTGTCTTCACCGAAGTCCACGGACTCCAGCATCGTCTCGACGACGACGGAATCGCCCCAGAGGATGCTCAAGGCCACGCGTTGGCCGGGCATCAGATCCGTCGGTTGGACGAAAATAGAGGCGGCGCGGCGGTCGGCGGTGGGATGGACGACTGTTCTGCCCTGGCTTCCCGATCTGTCTGTGCCCAGTCGAGCCGGCTCCGGAACAGAGGTGAGCGTTCCCAGAGACGGCGTCTGCACAACGACTTCGGGCTCCGAGCCGACTTCGGATCTTACGTAATCTCGCCTGATCGGGTTGAAGGTGAGAACGAGTGCGGCGGCCGCCGCAGCGAGACCCCCGAAGCCCGTGCCCATCCAGAATTCGCGCCGGACCCAGATTGGGCGATCGACCTCCACCGGCCGGGGGCCACTCTGCGGATCGACGCCCAGGTGCTCGAGAACGGCCTGACACTCGTCGCATGACTCCAGATGTTGGAGCACCAGTCGACGCTGTAGGCCCTTCATGCCTCCGAGCTGGTTCTTCCAGTCGAGCAACACTCTTCGCGAGATGTGATGCCCATTCTCTTGATGCTCCACGCGTAGTTGGGAAAGCAGAGTCTGGCAAGCGTCACAGGACGCTGCGTGCGCCTCGAATCGGTCGTGGGCTTCATCTGGCATGAGTCCGGACGCGAACGCCGCCAATCGAACGACCGCCCACTCGTGCTCACTCGAACGTTCGCTCATATGGTCTCGAGGAACGTTCGGACTCGGATTCCGAGTTCAGAGTCGTCAGCAATGACGAACTTCAGCGCGCGAACGCGGCAGCGGACCCAGCTTTGCCGCGCGTCGTCGTGACGGATGCACATACGCTCGGCCACCAGCTTGAGATTAAGGAGTTCCAGCCACAACTCGTACAAGATTCGACACTTGGCGCTCAGGTGCTTGAGAAGCTCTCGAATGTAGAACTGCATCTCGCCAGCCTCGAGGACTGCGGGGTCCTGTTCGATTCCTTCGAGCTCGCCGACATCATCGATTGAGATCGTCGGACGTTTGTGCCCGCGGAAGTACTCGATCGCGATGCCTTTTGCGATGGTGACTTGCATCGCTACCATGTCACGAATGCCTCCCCGTTCGATGCCGGCTCGCAGGCGATCGCATGCAAGGGAAGCCAGATCCTCGACGTCTTCTCGACTACAAAGGCCGACGGTCTTGCTTCGAATGACCCGCGTCATCCGGGCGAGCGCGTCTTTCCAGAAGGCGTTGTCGTGGGTCTTCGAAGAGACGTCAGCCTGCGGCTGGGGTCTATCGGAGGGCGTACTCGTCACCAAGCCGTTCCTTTGCTTAGGCGGTGGGTGGCGGATCGGCCTCCTGTATTCGAGGCCGCAGGTTCCCGAAGTGTGTGACACCGACTTCCGCACAAGTTATCGCAATGCTGGCCCCGTCAGAACGAAGAGATTGGTGAATGCGCCAAAGCTGACTCACTCAAGAGCTTTCCCGCCATACAGTTAGCCTTGGCAGACGCTTCGGCGCCCTCGGGGCTCGCGCGCGCCCCGAACCCAAATGCGATGGGGCTGCTCTCCCAGGATGTCACAGTCGGGCAAGCGATGCGGCTTCCCTGATGACCCTTGGCAACCTCCGCCAAACGGGCAACCTAGGGAGGCTCACCGTGACCGAAGCGATCGCGCTCGAACGCATCCGGGAGTTCATGTTCGTCTTTCACGAGCTGACCACCGTGGACGAGCTCCGTCAGGCTTCTCGGTTGCGGTTCGATGTGTACGCATCAGCGGCGGTCGGATTCACGGGCCGCTCTCTGGACCGGGCGACGGGACTCGACATGGACGCCTTCGATCTCTTCTCTCGCCACTACGGCCTCTTCGCACGGCGCGAGGCTGATGAAGAACTCGTGGGGACACTGCGGATCTCCGGAGACTCTGCGAGCCCCTTCGCGGACATGCTGTGGGAAGTGGCCCGGGGACACGGATCGCTCGTCGCACGACTCTCCGCGTCACGCCCCGCGCCAATTCCGATGATGGCCAATCTGGGGAAGTGTGATGCATTCAGGTCTATCCTTCGCGCGTGCACTTCAGGGGGCGAGGTCATCGCAGAGCCTGGCAGGCTGGTAGTCGATCCGCAACTCAGGACGCTCGCGGCACGCGCGGGCATCCGGCTCTCGCACTTCGTCGTCCAAAATGCCCTGGCGGTGGGATGGCAGGGGCTCAAGCTCTCCCGCGTGTTCCTCGATTGTCACCCGGGGCTCGAGGCGTTCTATCGCGACTTCGGCTTCCAGCGGGTGCTAGAGGTCCCCTTGGTCGACTCTCCAGAGGTGGGGTGGCCCTTGATCGTCATGACCTCCTCGCCGGCCGACGTTCCGTCGAGACTTCAGGGAGAAGTGGATTCGTTGGCCGCCCAACTGTCAGCCCAGGGTCATAGCGTGCTTGCGCCGGCCAATCGTCAGGGACACATCAGCGCCGCCTGCACCGCCGTAGCCGCGTGACCCCGGAGGTTCCAAGCTCATGCGCTTCGTGAGTCACGTCGTGTTGAGCGTCGGCGTCTTCGCCCTCCCGATGTTGCTCCTTCACAGACGCCTGGATTCCACAGCTTGGTTCGCTGCCGCAGCCACGGTCGCGCTCCTGAGCTCCCAGCCTCGCGTCGATCTTCGCGCGTCTTCCTCGAAGCGCTCACGCGACCACGCCTCGGCCGTGCTGATCCTCATCGCGATGTTCCTGAGCTTCGCGACTTCCGCCGTGGGACACGCGATCCGCGGGCCGGGAGCGCTCTCGGACTCGATGCTCGGCGTCGTCATCGCATGCGGCGGGCTGACACTTCGCATCTGGGCCATCCGCGTGTTGGGCGCGGCCTTTACGAGTCTCGTGGAGATCGTTCCCGGCCATCGTCTAATCCGCACCGGCCCCTACCGCTTCGTTCGACACCCGTCGTATACCGGTGCGCTGCTCACGGTGTCGGGCGTGGCCATGGTCTTGGGAAGTTCGATCGGCTCCGTGCTCGTGATCGCCCTCTGCGTCCCCGCCTACCTCTACCGGATCCGTGTCGAGGAAGCCGCGCTGATCGGCGCGTTCGGGTCTGACTACGTTCGTTTTCGCCAGACGACCGGCGCGCTGTTCCCCTGGTGGACGTGAGGCGGCGCATGGCCGTCGCCAGGCGAAGGGAGTCGCCGGTCGGAGCGTCCTCTGTCACACTCGACGCCGGTCTCCGGCTTCTATGGCGAGCTGGGTTCTGTGGCTCTCGCTGCGGACCTCTCTCGAATCCCAGCCCTTGCTGGTGTTTTCCCGACATCCGCTCCGCCCCCGGGGGTGCAACACTGGAGGTTCTTCTATGAGGCTCTTGAGTCGCTTGGTGCGGACCGCGTTCACCCTCGCAGCGCTGTTCGGTGCGGCCTCAATCGCGACATCCGGCATTGCGATGGCCCAGTGCGTCGATGAACGCACCTTCGACTTCGATGGTTCTGTCCTGGACACGATGCTGGTCGACGCCTCCGCGGGCCAGGGCAGCCTGTCCGTGGCGGGCGGGCGGCTTGTCATGACCAAGTTCAACGACCTGGTCGGCCGCGCGGCGTGCGGCATGCGCGCCCCCCATGAGATCTGTGGCGACTTCGACATCACGGTGGACTACAACCTCGACAACTTCCCGCCCGCGGCGGCTGGCAGCGGTCGATTCCATGCGATGCTGTTGATTGATCCCGTGACGGGAGCATTGGTCGCGGGCGCGGAACGTTATCGGGAGCAGACGAACGACTGCATCCCGTCCACCGACAGCTACAAGTTCTACACGACGGTCCCCGGGTGCACGCCCACGGCGACTTACGTGTCCACAAGCGACACACAGGGCAAGCTTCGCCTCCAACGAACGGGGGCCACCATCCACGGCTATTGCTGGAACGGTTCCGCCTGGGTGGAGGGCATGAACCGGCCCTGCCCGCGCGGCCCCGTGCGTGTGGTTTTCACGAGTGGCACGAACGGCACGCTCATGACCGGCCACGTCGCGTCGTTCGACAACCTGTCCATCACTTCGTCTGACGGACTTTCGCTCTGGCTCCGCAGCGATGCCGGCGTGCACGAGTCCGGTGGGACCATTTCCCAGTGGGACGACCAGAGCGGTCAGCTCCATCACGCCATTCAGCCCGACCCGGCGCAGCAGCCTACCGTCGCGACTGGACCTCGGAACATTCCGGTTCTGCGCTTCGACGGGATGGACGATCTTCTGGGCTTCACAGGCGACGACGTGCACTCCCAGATCACGCTTTGCATCGTTCAGAAGCTGGATGCGGGCGCCGGCGGGTCCGCCTACTACCCGGTCTCCCTCGGCGCGGGACCGGACGTCACCGGCGCCTACTATGGACTCGAGACGCGCAATTCGTCTTCCGGCGACTCCGAGAACATCGTCGATGTCTTCGCCGGGTTCGACAACGATGCCCGTGCGAGCGCTTCCTTGGTGTCCGCCTTCGGCCACTGGAAGATCATCGTCGTGCGCTCGGACCAGGTCATCGGCAACACGTCGCTTCGCGTGAACGGAGCGCCCGCGATCGTGACGCGCACGGGCTCGAACGTCTCGCTGAGCGTCGCTCTGGGCAACGCGACCGGTACGGGGTACGGAGGGGTCGGTGGCACCGGCAACGACGCGGCGGTCGCGAAGTGCGACATCGCCGAGGTCCGCGTCTACAACGGCCTGCTCTCGGACGCCGCGATCTCTGCGCTGGAGTCCTCCTTGGCCGACAAGTACGGCATCTCGTTCTTCCCCCAGAACGTGATCTGTGACTCCTTCAACGGCCCGGCTCTGCAACCGTACTGGCTGTCGAGCGGAAACGCCTGCGCCACCCCCGCCATCGTCGACGGAGAGTTGACGTTCGCCCAGTCGAGTGGTTGCTCTGGGGGTGCGGCTGTCCTCCTGGATCCGTCGGTGCACACCATCCACGGCGACTTCGACATCACGGTGGATTTCGCATTGCCGGATTTCGGTGTGCCGGGGGCGGGGGACCGAATCGCCACTTTCCAGCTGATGACTCTGAGCAGCCAGTACTACGCGACGATCGAGCGCTACAATCGTGTGCTTGGCGCGTGCAATCCAGGGACCGAGAACTACAAGGCGTGGTTCACCAACTCGGACAACTGCAACGGTTCGGCGGTTCGCTGGGCTGCGACCGGCGACGATCAGGGGCGATTCCGTCTCCAGCGAGCCGGCACTCACGTGACGGCGTCCTATTGGAGCAACGGCTGGGTCGAGCTGCATGGCGCGGACCTTCCCGCGGAGCCGGTGAAGCTGTCGCTGTTGGCGGCAATCCTCAACGGCAGCTCGGGACACGACGTGCGATTCGACAATCTGTGCATCAACGCGAACTACGTCACGGATGTTCCGGGGGCGGATGCGAAGACGTCTCCGCGGGTTCGCCTCAGCGCCGGAGTCCCGAATCCCTTCCGGCTCGGAACAACGCTGGGATTCGAACTTGCGTCAGCTGGCCGCGTGCGCCTGGAGGTGTTCGACCTTCTGGGGCGCCGCGTCGCCACGCTGTTGGACGAGGAGAAGGCCGCTGGCCACCACTCCGTGGATTGGCGTCCGAACGGAGCCGCCGCTGGCGTGTATCTCGTTCGGCTCGAAGCCGGGGATCAGAGTGCGATAACCCAGCTGCTCCGCGTGAACTGAGCGCGTCGCGCTCTGTCGACAAGGGCGGCCACCGGTAGGTGGCCGCCCGATCCGTTGGATCCGCGGCGGCCCGCGGCGCTCGCCTCACTCGACCGGCAGCCCTGCCGCCGCGTGCTCCGGGAACCCGCCGCCCTGATCCATGAGCTGCGTGAAGCCCGCGCGACGCAACACGCTCACGCCGATACGCGAGCGCGTGCCCCCGCCGCAGAAAAGGGCGAGCGGTCGATCGCGCGGCAGCTCGTTCACGCGATCCGGCAGTTCGCCGAGCGGCACGTGCCGAGCGCCGGGCACGTGCCCGGACGTGTACTCGGCGGCGCCGCGCACGTCGAGCAACACGAGCTCGCCGCGGCCCGCGCGCGCGAACGCGTCCTCGGCGGCGATCGCCGGCGTCACCGCCAGCGGCCCGCGCGCGCGCTCCCACGCCGCGAACGCACCCGCGCCGTACCAGCCTGTCACGCGGTCCAGCCCGATCAGCGCGAGTTGTCGCACGGCGGCGAGCACGCGCGCGGGCTCGTCCGCGAGCAGGCTCACCGGGCGGTCGTAAGGCAGCAGCCAGCCCGCCCAGGTGGGGAACGAGCCGCCCACCGGAATACTGAGCGTGCCCGTAATGGCGCCTGCGAGCACCGCCTGCGTGGCCCGCACGTCCACCACCACGTCGCCACGATCGAGCGCGGCCGGGAGATCGTCGTCCGCGAGCCGGGGCGGCTCGCGGAAAGCCCCAAGCAGCGGCGGGCCCTGCTTATTCAGTTGTTTCATGTGCCTGAAGTACGTGGGCGGTTCGGGCTGGCCCGCCAGCACCTCGGCCACGAATGCCCGTTCGTCGGCGCTTCGGAGCGCCCAGTTCGTGAGGCGCTCGTAGGCGAGCGTGGTGACCGGCAGCCCGCCCAGGTTCTTGCCGCACGCCGAGCCCGCGCCGTGCCCCGGCCACAGCATGAGATGCCCCGCGATGCGCTGCTGGAATCGCGCCAGCGACGCATGCAAAGCGCGCGCGCCCTGCTCCATCGTGCCCGTCATGTTCGCCGCGCGTTCGAGCAGGTCGGGCCGGCCCACGTCGCCCACGAACACGAAGTCGCCGGTGAACACGCCGAGCGGCTCCGCGCTCGCGGCCTCGTCGGTGAGCACGAAGCTCACGTGCTCGGGTGTGTGGCCGGGGGTGGCCAGCACGTCGAGGCGCACGCTTCCCGCACGGATGGCACTACCGTCGCGCACGAGCCGCACATTCGGCTCGTTCGCCCAGGCGTATTTCCAGTTTTCGTCGCCCTCGTCCGACAGGTACGCGGTCGCGCCCGCGCGCTGTGCCAACTCGCGCGTGCCCGAGCAGAAATCCGCGTGGATGTGCGTCTCGCTCACCGCGACGATGCGCAGCTTCTCGGCCGCAGCCGCTTGAAGATAGGCGTCCACGTCGCGATTCGGGTCCACGACGATGGCCTCACCCGAGCGGGCGTCCCCGAGCAGGAAGCTCGCCTGGGCGAGTGCTTCGTCATAGATGCGCTTGAGGATCATGGGTTCGCCGAGGGTATGAAGCGGCAGCGGCTGGAGCAAATAGGGCGCACTCCCTCGCGCGATTTGTCCCCCCGCGCCGGGAGGGGCAGACTGCCGGGCGGCTAGCGGCGCACCGCCATGGAGGATCCGTCATGTCGCCGATCGTGACCTGGATGCTGGCGTTCGTGCACCTGCTCGGGCTGGGGCTGGGGTTGGGCTCGGTCTGGGCGCGAGGCCTCGCGCTGCGGGGAGCGCCGGGCCGCGACGCGCTCAAACGCGCGTTCCTGGCCGACACGTGGTGGGGCATCGCCGCGCTGGTGTGGATCCCCACCGGGCTCGCGCGGCTGTTCATGTCCAGCGAGAAGCCGTTCGACTACTACGTTTCGAACCACTGGTTCTGGACCAAGATGACGCTGCTCGTCATCCTTCTCGCGCTGGAGGTGGCGCCGATGGTGGCGCTCATCCGCTGGCGCATCGCGTTCCGACGCGGCGACACACCCGACACATCGGCGGCCGGCCGCTACGCCGCGATCAGCGAGGCGCAGGCCTGGCTCGTGGTGCTCATGGTGCTCGCAGCGAGCGGCATGGCGCGGGGGTTCGGAACGCGGGGCTGACGGGTGACGCCCGCCGCCGCCGCCGCTACACTTCCACGCCATGAAGATCTACACACGCACCGGCGACGACGGCACCACCGGCCTGCTCGGAAAGACCCGCGTGCCCAAGCATGACGCGCGCGTCGAAGCCTATGGCAGCGTGGACGAACTCAATGCCGTGCTTGGCGTGGTGCACGTGCACGACACCGAGCGCTGGTTCGGCGAGTTCGTGCCCGGGCTGCAAGCCGCGCTGTTCCAGGTGGGCGCCGAGCTGGCCACCACCGATGTCGCCTTGCTTACGCGACTGGTGGGCGTGTCCGACGACGACATCGTGGCGCTGGAGCGCGAGATCGATCGGTTGGAGGCCGACCTGGCACCGCTCACTCGGTTCGTGCTGCCGGGGGGCACGGCGCTCGCCGCGGCGCTCCACCATGCACGTACGGTGTGCCGGCGCGCGGAACGCCGCGTCACCGCACTCGCCGCTGGCGACAGCGTGAGCCCGCGCCTCATACGCTGGCTCAACCGCCTTGCGGACCTGCTGTTCGTGATGGCGCGCTGGGCGAATCACCGCGCCGGCGTGCCGGATCGCACCTGGGTGCCACCCGGCCCAAAGTGACCCGCGGGGCCATACGCTGGACACCCCGCTGACAGGGGGGCCAGAACCAGCACTTGAATTCCTGGCGCCGCCTGCCGATAATCATTCCATCACCTTCTTCACGGTGGAGCCGCGGCAACGAAGTCGCCGCGTACCCGAGTTCGCTCCGCCGCGTCCGGCTCGGCACGCGAACCGCGCAACTTTCGACTGGCGCGACGGCGTGCGAGCGTGTAGGTTCCTAGCCCGTAGGCTACGGCTCATGGAACAGAAGGCCGAGGCCCATGGCGTCAGTCGCCGCTCGATGCGGACCTGCACGCCGAACGAATCCCCACCGCGATGCCGATGTTGGGCACCGGTGACGCCGGGGTGAGCCGAAGCGCCGCCCACCGGCACCCAGCAGGTCGAGCGTGCTGTGTCCGCGCGCGCGATGCACCGTGAAACGAACACGGCCATCGCCCCGGAAGCGCTCACCCGGTTCCACCGCGCAGAGGAATGGCGCACTCACGCCACTCTGCGCACAGCTCCACCCCCGGCGCACTGAAGAGTGCGCGCCGGAAGGAATGTTCATGAGACCACGCCGTCGCCGCCCCCGCGGCATACGCCCGCAGGATCCGCAGCAGCCGGGCGCCGCCGCAGAAGGATCTGCCTACGATGCTCCCGCCGCCCCCTATGAGGGCGGCCCCCCGGCCGACTATTCGGCCCCGCCGGGCCCGGCCGGACCACCCAGCGGGGAGCCCGCCGGGCCACCGCCGGAAGGCGGATTCACCGGCCCCAACGGCGCGCCCGCCCCGGGATACGACCGCGGCTACGACCGCCAGGGTGCGGGTCGCCGCCGTCGGCGCCGCCCCCGGAACGGACGCCCACAGGGTGGCCCGCAACCGCAGCAGCAGGGCGGCTATGCGCAGCAGTCGAGCCAGCAGGCTGCCCGCCGTGGACGACGGCGTCGCGAAGCCGGCGACTTCCGCAGCGGCCGACCGCAGCGCCCCGGGCTCGAGATCCTGAAGGAGCTCCAGAACGCCGGCGCCGCGCTCGATCCCACCGAACGCCTCATCCTGGAACTGCCGGCGGGAGCA
Source organism: uncultured bacterium (assembly GCA_964418975.1). GTDB lineage: Bacteria > Eisenbacteria > RBG-16-71-46 > RBG-16-71-46 > RBG-16-71-46 > JAIOPA01. The sequence goes on from CAYQNV010000060.1 coordinate 10,068, forward strand.
GGTGACCCGCCGTACGGCGACCGCATCACCGGGCGCGCGATCGACCTGATCGCCCCGCTCGGTCGCGGCCAGCGCTGCTTGCTCGTCGCACCACCCAAGGCCGGCAAGACGCGCATCCTCCAGGCCATCGCCGCCTCGGTCGCGCACAACCACCCCGAGATCAAGGTGTACGCGCTGCTGGTGGACGAGCGGCCCGAGGAGGTCACCGACTTCAAGCGCAACACGCCCGCCGAGATCATCGCCGCCTCGAGCGACATGACCGTGGACGAGCACATCGAGACCGCCGAGCGCGCCATGAACCAGGTGGCCGCCGAGGTGTTGGCGGGCAAGGACGTCGTGCTGTTGCTCGACTCCATCACGCGTCTGGCGCGCGCCTACAACGCGGCCGCCGGCAACGGCGGGCGCACCATGTCGGGCGGGCTCGACTCCAACGCCATGCAGTCGCCGCGCCAGATCTTCGGGGCGGCCCGCAAGATCGAGAACGGCGGCTCGCTCACCATCATCGGCACCGCGCTCGTGGACACGGGCTCGCGCATGGACCAGATCATCTTCGAGGAGTTCAAGGGCACCGGAAACTCCGAGATCTTCCTGTCGCGCGACTTGGCGGAACGCCGCATCTACCCCGCCATCGATATCCCGAGGAGCGGCACGCGCAAGGAAGAGAAGCTCATCGCGCCGAACCAGTTGTCCACGTTCCAGGCGCTCCGCCGCATCCTCGTGCAGATGCCGTCGCAGGAGGCCATGTTGAAGCTGGTGGACCGCCTGGGCCGCACCAAGACGAACGAGGAGTTCTTCAACCTGGTGCGCGTGGGCGACAGCTAGGACCAGACGGGCTGACTTCGGGCGAGCAGCGCATCGGGCTCGCGGTAAGGTTCTAGCGGGCTATCCGATCGTCGCCTCGGCCAACCGGCCATGCATCACTCGAAGAATGTTCACGACATCGCCCCATTGCCGCTCGGACACTTCGCCACCGGCGCGGAACCACTCGAGCTTTCGCAGCACGCGGTCTTCGGGGCTCTTCATTCAGACGCGGAGCGAGCCGTCTTCTCGAACGTCGCGCATCTCCAAGCACGTCAAGGCGCGTGCGATCGACTTCGATGACGATGTCCGGGTCGGCGGTGGTTCGGGGCACGCCATAGTAGGAGCTGGCGAACGACCCTCCACGTGATACCGGATACTCAGGCGATCCATTAGGGCGACCGTACGCCCAAGCAGGGCCTCGAGCCGTGTCACGGATCGAGCTTGGCGGCGCTGGCCCTCCGAGCGCGCGCCTCGAGCACGCGCTCCGCCAGCTCGGGCCTGAACATCGGCGGGTAGTGCTCGGCGACGATCCGTTCGGGAGTCGCGTCCGGCTCGCGGGCCCGGAGCCCCGCACGGGCCGGTTCGTGGGCGAAGACCGTCAGATCGCTTGCGGCGGCGATCCGCTGCGCGCCGCTCAGTCGCCGAAGCACCTCGATATGGGCGCGCAACGCGTCGGGCGTGGTGTCATGGTCTCGCATTCGGCTGAGGACAGCCTATCCGGTGAGCACCGCCGCGCGTTCAGGCCCCATCGTCGCGGCGCCCGTTCGTGCAGCGCTCACGCCGCACCGTGGAATCCCGCCACCACCGCGGTGATGTTGTCGCGGGCGCCGCGTTCGAGCGCCAGCACCAGCATCGCGTCGCAGGATCCCTGGCTCGATCCGTCGCGACCCAGCAGCCCGGTCAACTCTTCGTCCGTGACTTCGTTCGTCAGGCCGTCCGAGCAGATCAGCAGCCGGTCGCCGTCGGCCACGCGCAGCGCGTGCAGGTCGGCCTGCAGCTCGTCCTGCGGTCCGCCCACCGCCTGCGTGAGCACGTGACGATACCGGCGCGTGGCGGGATCGCTCTCCTGGAACACGCCGATATCCACATAGTGCTGCGCCAACGTGTGGTCGCGAGTGATGCGCTGGAGATGGCCCTCGCTCCACAGGTAGGCGCGCGAGTCGCCGATGTGGATCAGGAACAGGTCGGCGCCCACCGTGAACGCGGACGTGAACGTGGTGCCCATGCCCTTGAGCGCCGGCTCCGCCGCGGCGCGCTTCCGGACCTCGGCGTGGATCCCCATCAGGTAGCCGCGGCCACGTTCCCACATCTGTTGGATCTCGGTCTCGCGGTTCGCCGGATCATCCAACCGAAGCGCCCACTTGGGTGCCGCGAGGATCAGGCGGATCGCCGACGTGAGCGCGGTGAAACTCGCGACCTCGCCGCCCGCCATTCCGCCCATGCCGTCGGCCACCATCAGGATGTGACCGGCTTCCTCGGTGCGCGTTGGCAGCGCCGATTCGGGCAGGTTCGACATGACGCGATCCAGCGAGCGTCCGATGCGACACGCGATGTAGCCGTCCTGGTTGGACTCGCGCACCTTGCCCCGGTCGCAGATGGCACCGATGTCGAGCCGGGCGATCGCAACGTCCGGAGCCGACGGTTCGACGCCGGGAGGCGAGGAGAAACTCGCGGCCCCGGCCTGTGTCGGAGCGTCGGCGGACGCGTGCTGCGGAGTCGGGCGGGTCATGGCACCGGTACCTCTGGATGGTTGCCACCAGCGTCTTGTCAACGCTAGCGCAGACGCGTCGTGCAAGCGATAGGAAAAACGGGCTCGGCTCCTGGCCGCGGGCCGCGGGCCGGCCCGAGAGCCGGCCCGTCGCGCGCGGTCACGGCGTGGGTCGGACGCCGGTATCCACCCAGTGCACCAGGTCGAGGAAGCCCTGCGCCAGCTCGTCCGTGGTGAACGCCGTGTGGCCGTAGCTGTTCTTCTGGCGCTGAACCAGGTTTCCGCCAAGTCCTTTCGCGTTCACGGCGTCCGCCAGCAGCCCCTCGTGGAAGAACGGCACCACCGGGTCGCGCGTGTTGTGCAGCGTGAGCACTGGGATGCGCAGCTCGCCCGAGGGCTCGCCGTAGTGCTCCATCCAGGCTCGCGCGTCCGCCGACGGGCTATACCGCGCCACGCACGCATTGAGCGGGTCGAGGATCGAAGCGGGCAGCGGTCCGGTGTAGGTGTGGTTCGCATTGTCGAAGAACATGTGCCCGTGTGTGCGGTCGTGAAGGTCCCGCGCACCCTGCAACTGGAACACGAGCACGTTCAAGAGCGACGTGGCCAGCTCCTGGCCGCTCACACCCGGCAGCGGGTGGCGCGTCACCAGGTTGAGGATGCCGAGTCCGTTCGGGTTGGCCTGCAGCGCGGTCATCACGGGGCCCACGACCTGGGCGTTGACGTCCGTGATCGCCACGGGAGTCACGAGTCCGCCGAGAGGCACCGTGGGATAGAGGCAATCGAACAGCACCTTCGTGTCGCTGATGTATTCCGCCTCGACTCGGGTCCCGCCCACGACGCCGCTCACGAGCAAGCTGCCGGCGTAGGTCTGCGGGAACCGCTCGGTGAGCAAGAGACCCGCGAGCCCGCCGAGCGAGCTGCCAAACAAGAACGTGCGCTTCGGCGCCCCGACGCGAGAGATGAACAAACCACGCAATTGGTGCGTCTGGCGCATGGCCTGGGGCACGGCATAGCCGTTCTCGGAGTAGCTCGACGCCGCCACCGCGAATCCTTCTTGGAGCAGCCGGTTGCGGATGGCTTCGTTGCCGGGCAACGCCACGGGAGCGGCCGGGTTTGTGTAACCGTGCAGGTAGAGCACCAGGTCGCCGTTCCAGTCCGCGGGACGATCGAGCGAGTAGCGAGCGCCCGGACCGATGTCGCCCTCGACGTGCACGGCCCCCGCGGACTCGGGTGCGTGCGCGCCATTCTCGAGCGCGACAGCTCGTGTCGTTAGCGCGCTGGGAGCCGTGGGTGCCTCGCGGCTGCATCCCACGAGTAGCGGAAGGGCCAGGATCATGAGCAGGATGCATGCGATTGCACCTTGCCCGGTGGTGACGGTGTTCGGCAGGGGCCTTTGCATGGGGGTCTCCCGAGGTACGGCCAGCGAGCGAGCGCCCGATCGGGTGCGTGCTCGTCACGGCGATGGCGCAGAGGTCCCGTACAGGGGGACGCGAGGGCGAGGCCTCGGGCTTCCGAGCGCGGCGCGTACGAAGCAACCGCGGCGCAGGGGCGAAACCTCACGAGCACGTGAACGTGGCCTGGGCGAGCGCGGCGGGCCCTTCCCGGGCCTTCGCCACGCGTGAGCGCGATGCTGGGGCGTGATCGCGGCCGCGTCAATCGAATAGGAGTTCGCATCTCACGATTTCGCGTGGTGGAACGCATATCCTCGGGCCAGGCGACCCTTGGATTCATTCTCGCGGGGCGCTCGGGGCGAACGCACGCGTCACACGGAGCGTCGCTCGCCGCTCTGGTGCACCGTGCGCGCGCGGACCAGCGCCTGATCCAGGTCGGCGCAGATGTTCGCGTCGCCGACGTGCTCGTGGAACTCGGCCTTCTCCATGAGGCGCGCCGGCTGCTGGCGAGCGCCGCACAGAATGAGCGTGCGTCCGCTGGCGTGCAGTTCCTCGGCCAGCTCCTCGAGCGCTCCGAGGCCGCTGCCGTCCAGCGCCGTCATGTTCCGCAGGCGCAACACCACGATGGGCGGCAGTCGGTCGAGTTGGTGCGTGATCGCCGACAGCTTGTCGAGTCCGCCGAACAGGAACGGCCCCTGGATGCGGAACACCGTCACGTAGTCGGGCACGTTCTTGTCCTGCATCAGGTGCACGCGCGCCGCCTCGACCTCATCCTCCGTCTCCTCGACCACCATGGTCGTCTTCGCGATCTTCCGGATCATCAGCAGCGCGGCGAGGATCATGCCCACCTCGACCGCGACGCTCAAGTCGGCGAACACCGTGAGCGCAAACGTTGCCAGCCACACGCTGATGTCGTTCAACGACAGTCGGAGGATGTCGGGGATTTCGCCCCACTCGCCCATGTTGTACGCCACCACGAGCAGGATGCCCGCGAGCGCCGCGAGCGGGACGTCCTTCGTGAGCGGCGCGGCCACCAGCACGATCACGAGCAGCGTGAGCGCGTGTACGATGCCGGCCATCGGAGTCTTGGCGCCGGCACGGATGTTCGTGGCCGTGCGTGCGATCGCGCCCGTGGCCGGCAGGCCGCCCACCAGCGGCGAGAAGATGTTGGCAATGCCCTGCGCCGTGAGCTCCACGTTGGGGTCGTGCCGGTCGCCCGTCATGCGGTCGGCCACGGTGGCCGACATGAGCGACTCGATGGCACCCAGCATGGCGACCGTGAGGATGGACGGGAGGAGCGGGCGGATCATCTCGGGCCGGAACGTGGGAATCTCGAAGTGGGGCAGGCCCGCGGGGATGCCGCCGAAGCGCGAGCCGATGGTCTCCACGTCGAGGTTCAGGAGGCGCACCGCGAGCGTGCCCAGCACCAGCGCCACGATGGCGCCCGGCACCGACCGGAACGAGCGCTGCGTCACCAGCACCACGAGCAGCGCGCCCACGCCGAGGGCGGAGGCCACCGGCGAGATCGTGCCGATCGCGTCCCCGATCTCGATCAGTCGTGGCAGGAAGACCCCCGATGGCGCCGCGATGTCCAGACCGAGCAGGTCCTTGATCTGCGTGCTGGCGATCAGCAGCGCGATGCCGTTGGTGAAGCCCACCACCACGGGCCGAGGCAGGAACCGCACCGCGGCACCAAGGCCGGTGAGGCCCATGAACACGAGCAGGAGGCCGGCGATCAGCGTGCACATGAACAAGCCGTCCATGCCGTGGTGGGCGATGATGCCCGAGACCACCACCACGAACGCGCCCGTGGGGCCGCCGATCTGCACGCGCGAGCCGCCGAGCGCCGAGATGAAAAAGCCGGCCACGATCGCGGTGTAGATGCCGGATTCGGGAGGTGCGCCCGACGAGATGGCGAACGCCATCGCCAGTGGAAGCGCCACCAATCCCACCGTGATCCCGGCGAGCAGGTCGCGGCGGAACGTGGCCGCGTCGTAGTGGCGCAGCGTCTCGAACAGTCGCGGCAAGCTGAGCTTCATGGGGGCAAGTGCCATTCGCATTCCATTGCGAGGGGGATGGCGCGATGTGCGTTGCGGATCCTATCGCACGGGCCTTGCCACCCGGCACGTGGCGCTCCGCATGGACCGATCCGGCCGGGCAGCTTATCAGAGTCGTCGGCGGTTGCGTGGTGCCCGTGCGCTCCACCCTTGACGCTGGCCCGCGCCTGCTCGCATATTGCCGCCGATGCTCAACTGGATCTGGGCTGCGTTCTTCCTCATCGCATTCGCCACCGCGCTGGTGCACGCCGTGGTGGGCGGCAGGCCCGACGCCCTCAAGGACGTCGTGGCCGCGTTGTTCGATTCGTCCAAGACCGGCTTCGAGATCGCGCTCGGCCTGACCGGCGTGATGAGCCTGTGGCTGGGGCTCATGCGCGTGGCCGAGAAGGGTGGCGTCACCGACGCGATCGCGACCATCGTGGGGCCGCTGTTTCGCCGGCTGTTCCCGGGCATCCCCGCGGGCCACGCCGCAGCGGGTGCGATCGTGATGAACCGCTCGGCCAACATGCTCGGGCTCGACAACGCCGCGACGCCACTGGGCCTCAAGGCCATGAAAGAGCTGCAGAGCTTGAACCCCGAGCCCGACCGCGCCTCGGACGACATGGTGCTGTTCGTGGTCATGAACGCGTCGTCGGTGACGCTGGTGCCCATCTCGATCATGACGTTTCGCGCCCAACTGGGCGCGGCGAATCCCGCGGACGTGTTCGTACCCATCCTGATCGCCACCTACATCAGCGACGTGTTCGGACTGCTGCTGGTCGCGTCCATCCAACGACTCAATATCTGGAACCGCGTCGTGCTGGGGTGGATCGGCGCGCTGACCGCGGTGATGGGCGGACTGGTGTGGCACTTCTCGCGGCTGGATGCCGCCACGGTCGCATTGCAGTCGGGCGTGCTCGCGAACTCGATCCTGTTGGGGCTCATCACGATCTTCCTTGTGGCCGCGGCACGGAAGCGGGTGGCGTTCTACGAAGTGTTCATCGAGGGCGCCAAGGAGGGCTTCCAGGTCGCGGTCGGCATCGTGCCCTACCTGGTCGCGATCCTCGTGGCCGTGGGGGCGCTGCGGGCGAGCGGCGCGCTGGAGGCGTTGCTCGGCGCCATCCGGTCGGGCGTGGGCCAACTGGCGCTCGACTCGCGCTGGGTGGACGGGCTGCCCACCGCGCTCATCAAGCCGCTGTCGGGTGGCGGGGCACGCGGCATGATGGTGGAGACGATGAAGACCCTCGGCGCGGACTCGTTCGGGGGCCGGCTCTCGTGCGTCATCCAGGGCAGCACCGAGACCACGTTCTACGTGCTGGCCGTGTACTTCGGCTCCGTGGGCGTGAAGAAGACACGGCACGCTCTTGGATGCGCGCTCGCTGCCGAGATCGTCGGCGTCATCGCGGCGATCTTCGTGACCTACTTGTTCTTCGGATAAAGGAGCAAGGACCGTGCGCTGGCGAGGACGCGAGCAGAGCGGCAACGTGGAGGATCGTCGCGGCGCGCGCCCCGGCGGCCTCGCGATCGGCGGCGGCATCGGCGGCTTGGTGTTGGTGGTGGTGGTGATGCTACTGGGCGGCGACCCGCGCCAGCTTCTGCAGCTCCAGGAGCAGCTCGGCACGGAGCAGGCCACACCGGTCGCCCCCTCCGCCCCCGGCGCGAGCGACGAGGCGCGCGAGTTCGTGGCGGTCGTGTTGAAGGACACCGAGGACGTGTGGGGCGCACTGTTCGAGGCGAACGGCCAGCGCTACGTGGAACCGCAACTGGTGATGTTCACGGGGCAGGTCGAATCCGCCTGCGGCATAGCCGGCGCGGCGGTCGGCCCGTTCTACTGCCCGGGGGACTCGAAGGTGTACCTGGACACCCAGTTCTTCGACGACCTGTCCAGCCGGTTCGGCGCCCCGGGCGACTTCGCGCAGGCGTACGTGATCGCGCACGAGGTCGGCCACCACGTGCAGAACCTGCTCGGGACGTCGGAGCGCGTGCATGGTATGCGCGGGCAACTCTCGGAGGAGGAGTTCAACGCGCTCTCGGTGCGGATGGAGCTCCAAGCCGACTTCTACGCCGGCGTGTGGGCGCATCACGCGCAAGCGGCGAAGCAGGTCCTCGAGGCCGGCGATGTGGAGGAGTCGTTGCGCGCCGCGAGCGCCATCGGGGACGATCGGTTGCAGAAGCAGGCGCGCGACGTGGTGGTGCCCGAGAGCTTCACGCACGGCACCTCGGAACAGCGCGTGCGCTGGTTCCGCAAGGGCCTCGAGACGGGCGACCTACGTCAGGGCGACACGTTCCGCGCCACGCGGCTGTAGCAGGCGACGCCCGGCTCGCGTTACCGAGCGGCGCGGCGTTTCAGGCGATCGGGATGCGGTTCGCGTTCGCGGCGAGCCACGCATCGAGTGTGAGCAGCTCCGGGTTCAGTGCTCGCGAGAGCGCGGGGTCACGGCTGCGGAGAAACTCGTCGCCGAGGATGGCCTGGTACTGGAACATGTTCCCCATGTCGTCGGCGCCGGGGAATCCGAGCCCGCGATACACGTCGAACGGCACGTCCAGGAACGCCACCGATTGGCCGAGCGCACGCCCCAACTTGGCCGCCATCTCCTCTCCGGACAGGATCTCGCCGGCAATGCCGATGCGTTGTCCCACCGTGCCCGTGCCTCGGCGGAACATGCCGTAGGCGCACTTGCCGATGTCGCCGGCCGCGATTCCCGGAAGCTTCACTCCGCCCAGCGGCAGCGCCAGCACCAACCCGCCATCGGCGCCCTTGCGCGGCCCCGCGCCGAAATGGATGAAGTTGTCCCAATAGAAGGCGGCGAGCAGGTAGGTGGTTGGCACCCCCCCCTCGGCGAAGATGCGGTCCGCTTCGCTCTTAGCGTCGAAGTGCGGCACCTTGTATTTGCCCTGCAGCGTGGGCAGCCGGCCGTCCGAGAGCGGCACCGTGATGCGCGTGTCCTCGAGCGTGGACCACACCACGTGCTGTGCGCCAGCCTTCCGCGTGGCGCGGGCCATCGCCGCGGCCTGCACGAACTCCCGATCCGCTGAGGAGTGCTCCCAGAAGTTGGTCACGCAGAAGATGCCATGCGCCCCGGCGAACGCCGGCTCGAGGCTCGGCGCGTCGTCGGCGTCCCCCACGACCACCTCCACGCCGAGTGCCGCGAGCGCGCGGGCCTTTTCCGAATCGGGCTTGCGCGTCACCGCGCGTGCGACGAACGGCCCGTCACGATCGGCGAGGATCGCCCGGACGAGCCCGCCCCCCTGCGCACCCGTGGCCCCGACCACCGCGATGATCTTCTTCTGCGACATGATGTGTTCTCCTCGTGAATGAAAGTTCCGTGGATGGGCGACGAGTGCGCGAGGGGCGGAAGCCTTCAGTGACCGGGGGTGGATCCGCCGGCTGCAGGCGTGGCGGGCGGCGGCGGCAGGTTGCGTGCATCCCACTCGGGCGGCCCCGGAAACGTGAGCACCGGGCGGTTCGGCACTTCGCCCGGCTTCTGCTGCTTCGGCATCTCGTGCACGATCGGCGGGATGCTCTTCAGGTACTTCGCGACAGCGAAGGCGTCCTCATCCGTCAGGTGCGCGTACATCGGCCACGGCATGGGCGGCAGGAGCGGCGAGCCGTCGGGCCGGCGTCCCTCGCGGATCGCCACGACGATCTGCTCTTCGGTCCAGGCGCCGATGCCGGTCGCCGAGTCCGGCGTGAGGTTGCGCGGATAAGTAACGCCCCACGGCACCTGCCAGCCCAACTCACTCCCCGACAGGAAGCGTGTCGTGTCCGGTACGCCGTAGAACGTTCCGGGGGTGTGGCAATCCACGCAGCCCGAGGTGTAGACGATCCTCGCGCCGAGCGCGAGCGGGTCCTCAGCCGGCGCGCCCGGCGGGTTGTTCGTACAGGAGAGCGACACCGCGCCCGCGGCAACCGTCACGACCGCCAGGGCGGTTCCAGTCCATCGGGTCCACGTCACGTTCGATCCCTCCTTCGAAAGCGTTGATGATTTCACGAGGGATTCCCGCCCGCCGGCACCCGAATCGGCTACGTTGTCCGGCGCGAGGAAACTCCCGCGGCAGCCGGGGCGGAATCTAGCGGTTCCCGAACGGCGCCACTACAAAAAAACGTGAGGGAATCCTTAGTGACCGACCTGAACCCGCACCACAAGCAGATGGCCGACGAGTCCATGGTGCGCACGCTCGAGGCGCAGGCGCGCGCGATCTGGCCGCAGGAATCGCTGCTCATCGAACGCTACGGGCTCGGCGGCGAACTTCGCATCCTCGACGCCGGCTGCGGCACCGGCGAGGGCACCTCGCGGCTGGCCGCGATGTTCCCGCAAGCGTGCGTGCTGGGCGTGGACATCCTCGACCATCACCTGGCACTCGCCCGCGAACGCCATGCCGCTTTCGGCGCGCGGCTCACGTTCGAGCACCAGAGCATCTACGAGCTGTCCGCGCCGGCCGCCGCGTACGACCTCACGGTGTGCCGGCATGTCATCCACTCGATCCCGCATGCGGACCGCGTGCTCGCCGAGCTGGTCCGCGTCACGCGGCCCGGCGGACGGCTGCACCTGATTCCCGAAGATTACGGCATGCTCCACTTCCAACGCGGCGCACTCGACCCGCGTGCGTTCTGGCACGAGACGCCGGAGCGCTTCGCCGAAGCCACGGGCACCGACCTGTTCATCGGGCGCAACACCTACAGCCTTCTCGCGGCCCTCGGGCTCGTCGATATCACGGTGGACTACGTTATCGTGGACACCGTGCGCGTGCCACGCGAGACGTTCGCGGCCATCCTCGAAGCGTGGCGCGATGGCTATGTGGAGTCCATCGGCGAGGTGACCCGCTGGACCCGCGCCGAGGCCGCCGCGTACTTCAACCAGATGATCGCCGACATCCGCGACCCGCGGCGCTACGCGGTGTGGATGGTGCCGGTGGTCGCAGCGAAGGTGCCGTCGGCCCGATGATTCCAGCGCGCGCCTCGCTCTAACCGACCACCGCTCTCCCCAGCCCTCGTCGCAGCATCGCGATCTGCCCCGCGTGGTAGAGCTGGTGCTGGATCTGCCCGTGGATGAGCACGTTCCAGCTCGCTGTGGTGCCGGGCCGCCGGCGCCCGAGCTTCGCCACGGGGAACCCGACCACCGCCGCACGGAACTTCACCTGCGATCTCGCGAGTCGCCGGAGCGTGGTCTTCCATGCCGCCGGCGTGGGCCGCGGCGTGAGTGGAAAGTTCCATTCCGGCGTCACCGCGGGTTTCTCGCCCGACAGCCGCTGCGCCACGATCTCGTTCCAGCTCGCGACGTGGTCCACGAGCTCCCAGATCGTGTGCGCACCTTTCATCGGCCGCTTCGCGGCGATCGCGGCGCTCACGCCGTTCAGGCATTCGAGCAGCGCGGGGCCGTGCCAGGCTTCGGCACGATAGGCGCGGTCCAGCAGGTCGAGCGTTCGACTCCTCTCACTCATGCCGTTCGTCCTCCGCGGGTGCGCCCTGTGAGCACGGGCGGCGCACCGCGCAAGTTCTGCAGAGGAAGGTAGGCCGCCGCGCGGGCCAGTTCAAGGTGCAGCTCGACGTGCCGGGCGTCGCGCCAACAGGCCCTGAGTCGCGCCCTGCAGCAGGAGCAGTGCGGTGAGCGTCACCAGGATGCTGGGCGCCGCCGGAAGGTCCAGCATCACCGACAGCAGCAGCCCGCCCACACTGGCCACGAACGCGAACGCCCAGCCGATGATCAGCGCCAGGCCCGTTCGCCTCGTGGCCAGCACGCCGGCCACCGCGGGGATGACGAGGTAGCCGAACACCAGCAGCACGCCGGCGATCTGCACGGCCGACGTGACCACCACGCCGAACGTGGCGTAGAACAGGAAGTCCCACAGGAACAGGTTGCGGCCGCTCGCCCGCGCGCCCGCGGGGTCATGGGTGATCTCGAGGAACGGCTTGCGCAGCCACACGTGCACCGCCCCGACCACGGCGTAGAGCCCGGCCACGACGGCGATGTGATGCGGCGCCACGGTGAACAGCGAGCCCACGAGCGTCTCCTTCAAGTGTTCGGGGCCGGTGGGCGTCTGCTCCAGCAGCAGAAACGCCAGTGCCTGCGCGGTGGCGAACACGATCCCGATGAACGCCTCGAGTGGTGCGTGGCGCGCCCGGCCACGCAGCCAGGCGAACACCGCGGCGCCCACCAATGTCATGCTCAGCGCGAGCAGGTAGGCCGCCAACTCGTCGTGCTCGTGGCCCAGCACCACCGACAGCGCCACACCCAGCGCCGCCATCTGCGCCAGCGCCAAGTCCACGAACAGCACGCCACGGCGCACGATGTGAAACCCGAGATAGGCGTGGAACCCAGCCAGCACCAGTGCCGCGAGCGCCGCGGTCTGGAAGAACGGGAGCTGCAACGCATCAATCATGAGCGGGCTCCCATCAGCGGGCTCCGACGAGCGCGGACAGAAGCTCGTCGAAGTGGCGGAGGTAACTACCCGCGATCGGCAGGGCGCACGACGTGGACTGCACCACTTGTCGCACTCCGGCCTGTCGCGCGAGGAACTTCCCGCCGTCGCTGGCGAAGTAGGGCTCCTGGATCAGCAGCGTCACGCTGCGCGACCTGGCCTGCCGTACCAGCTCGGCCAGATGCCTCGCCGTGGGCGGGATGCCCGGCACGGGCTCGACGGTGTTCACCACCTGCAAGCCGAACGCATCGGCGAAGTAGCTCCACGAGCGGTGGTAGGTGAACACCGCGTGCGAGTGGAGTCCTTTGGCGGACTCCGCATTTCGCTGCCACGCAGCCTGTGCCTCCATCGCGAACGCATCGGCGCGCTGGCGATACGCTGCCGCGTTCGCGGCGTCGGCCGTGGCGAACGCCTCCGCGATGTTGCGCGCCACGACCGCGCCGTTCCGCGGATCGAGCCAGTAGTGCGGATTGCCGTCCGGATGCACATCGCCCATCGAAGCGTCCACCTTGCCCGCCGGCTTCTCCAGAACGGTCACGCCGCGTGAGCAGTCCACGATCTGGACGTTGCGATTGCGCGAGCCGTCCACGATGGCCTGCGCCCACTGGTCCAACCCGAGCCCGATCCTCAAGTACACCTGAGCGCGCGACACCTTTACCATATGACTCGGCAGCGTCTCGACGCGGTGCGGGTCCGACGTGGGTCGCGCGATGGCGAACACCTCGACTTGGTTGCCGCCCACGCTGGCGGCGATGGAGGCGAGGTCGTTTGTGGAGGCGGCCACGCGCAGCTTCGCGGCGGCGGGGGATGCGAGTGCCAGCGCCAGTGCGACCGGCACCGCCAGCAGCTTCATGCGATTCATGGTCGCCTCCTAGAATTGATGGGCCTTGTGCGGCCCCATGGAGAAGATGGCGCGCACCGTGAGCTGTTGGACCGGCTCGGGATCGGCGAGCGCGAATGCCGCGCGGGCAGACTGGATGCGGCGCCAGTCCAGCCGGAACGCGGTGGTCTCCTCCATCAACGCGAGCCCGGCGAACAGTCCGAACGCGCGCTGTGTTCCACCGGGCGCGGCCGGGTCCTCGAACACCTCATACGCGGCGCCCACGTTGTAGCGACGCGCCCAGTTGTAGTCGGCGAACAGGTAGCCCCCGTCCGCGTGCCCGCTGTCGCGGGTATAGGCCGCCGCCAGCTCGTTCCACTTGGCCTTCTCAAGATGGAGACCCAGGAACTCGCCCTGCACCAGCAGATACGCCTCGGGCGCGGTCCAGATCTTCGCTTTGAGGTCGCCGCCGAGAACACGCGTGCGCGCGGCCGCCGCCACGTTGCTCGTGCCCTCGCTGGCCGAAAAGCCAAACTCCACACCCGAGCGGTCCCCCACCGGAGCGAACACCGCCCATCGGCCTAGCCATGCGGCGCGTGGCTCGAGCTGGGCGTCACCGTTCTCGGAATCCTGGCTGAGCGGGTCGTTCGGCGACTGAGTGGCGGCGCGCGGCCTCCGGAACGAGTCCCCTTGTAATACGTCGCCGCTCACGGTCACCGACCACGTGCCGGGTAGCGGCAGGCGCCACGACACGTCGAGACCGGTCTCGTTGAACGACTCGTCGCCCGGAAGGAACGCGGCCAGCACCCCGAAGCGTTCGGCGAACGGGAGCTGGTGCGGGTGCACGGCGTTCAGCCTGCCGAAGCCCACGCGGAACTTGCCGCCCTTCAAGACGATGTCGCCGGGCAGGCCACGCAGCAACGAGAAGTACCCCTCTTCAATCTCGGCTTGGCCGGAGGCCAGAGCAACAGTGAAAAAGCCGTGGGCATAGGGGTTCAACGCGGCATCGAATACCAATTCGGTCTCGCCCACGTCGAACACCGGCCGCTTGTGCGCGAGACTTCCGTCGTCGTTGGTCCAGGTGATGAGGGGTTGTCCGATCACGGAGATGTCGGGGTTCGTGACCCCGGCGAACGCGGCGTGCGCTGGCAGAAGCGCCAGCAGCAAAGCCGCAGCATGGATCCGATTGCGCATGGGTGCCTCCCGGATGGAGCTCGAGGCGAGCGCAGGGCGCGCGCCGGTGACGTGGCCGGCGGAGCCGTCAAGGCCCCGCGTCCGTCAGTCCCGGGGAGGAGCGCGGGGCGCGGCGCTGGCGCCCCGAATGCCGCGCGGTGCGACGGCGGCCGCAACTGGTGAGTACTCACGCGGGTGCTCGACGGGGGCGAATGCCTCCGGAGCGTCGTCGCCGAGCGAGATCGCGTGAAGTCCGGCGCACGTGCAGTTGTCGTCGCGTTCGCCGGGGGCGTGCGTCTCGGACCCGCAGCCGTGCTCCGACAGATGGTGCCGGGTGTCCGCCGCCTCGCCCGAGACGAGCGTGACGAGTAGGACCAGCGCACCGAGAGCGCGCCCGGTCACGAACAGCTTGCGGAGCAGGTGCATGACGCCGCAAGGGTGCGGCGTGCACCCGCAGCCGGTCAAGCGCGGCGTTACAACCGCTCGACGAACTCGCCGGTGCGCGTGTCCACCTTCACCCGGTCGCCTTCCTCGACATAGGGCGGGACCTTGATCTCGAGACCCGTCTCGAGCAGGGCCGGCTTGGACGTGTTCTGCACCGCGGCCCCCTTGATGTTGGGCGTGGTCTCCTTCACCGCGAGCTCCACGAACATGGGCGGTTCGATGCCCACGACACGGCCCTCGAAGTACTCGGCCGTGATCATCATGCCGTCGGTCAAGTAGCCGGCGTTGTCACCCAGCACCTCGGTGGACAGCTCGACCATCTCGTATGATTCCGTGTTCATGAAGTGGAACTGGTCGCCGGCCTTGTAGCTGAACTGGAGCTTGTGCTCGTCAAGCACGGCGCGCTCGAGCTTGTCGTCGGTGCTGAAGCGAACTTCCTGGTTGGAGCCGCTCTCGATGTTGATGAGCTTGGCCTGCACGAAGCCGCGCAGGTTGCCGGGCGTGCGGTGCAACACAGTGGCCACGCGGTGCGGCTTCCCGTTGTAGAGCACCAGGGTGCCGACCTTGAGCTGGGTGGCTGAGAGCACGACGGACTCCTGCGGTTCGGAGAGCGGGTGACAGGGGGGCGCGAGTCGCCGGGGGCTTCCCCACTGCGATGGCGGCGAGGGATTGTGCCCGAGGGCGCGGCGGGCGTCCAATTCATAGCGGCCCGGACGCCGCGCCGTTCAGGCTCGACGCAGCAGCACCAGCGTCACGTCGTCCGCACGATGCTCTCCCGCCGCGAACTCGTCGATGCTCGCGATGATGCGATCGGCGGCCTCTTCCAGGCTCGGCTCCGGCTCCGCCGCGCGCAGCGCCGTGGCCACGCGTTCGAACTCGAAGAACTCCATGCCGTGTTGCGCCTCGGGGATCCCGTCGCTGAACAGCGCCAGCAACTCGCCGTGGCCCACCACGGTCTCGCCTTCGGTCCACGCGAAATCGGACATCATGCCCACCGGGATGCCGGTGGCCTCGAGCGTGCGCAGGCTGCCCTCGTGCAGCACGTGCGGCTCGGGGTGGCCCGCGTTCACGTAGCGCATGCGGCCACTCTCGGGTTCGAGCCAGCCCACGAACAGCGTCACGAAATCGCGCGCGTCGGTGCTGCGATGCATGATGGCGTTGAGGCGCCGCACGAGCTGCAGCGGTCCGGCGCACACGTCGTAGAGCACGCGTGCGCTCGACAGCGTGCTCGACATGAGCATGGCGGCGCCCATGCCCTTGCCGGACACATCGCCTACCAGTACCACCACGTCGCCGTCCTCGCGCACGTGGATGTCGTACAGGTCGCCGCCCACCTCGTGGCAGGTCTCGATGCGCGCATGACACGACCAGCCCGTGAGTGGCGGGGGCTCGGACAGCAGGCCCCGCTGGATGCGTGTGGCGGTGGACAGCTCCTGGGCGAGGCGCTGCTGCACCTGCTCGGCCTGGAGCAGGCGCGAGTTCGTGATCTTCACCGCGGCCATGTTGCCGAGCAGCGTGAGCAGCTCGAGTTCGGGCTGGCCGTAGAGCACGGTGGGATCGGTGCTGTCCACGTACAGGATGCCGAGCACCGACTGGTTGTCGAACAACGGCACCGCCATGGCCGAATGGATGGCCTGGGCGATGATGCTGTGCTGCGCGAGGAAGCGCGGGTCGTGCGCGGCGTCGCCCGTGATGACCGCGGTATTCTCGGCCAGCACGGCGCGCGTGATACTCTGCGACAGGGCCAGCGGTTCCGAGGCGCGGCCGCCCCGATAGCGCGCCGCGACCTGCGACAGTTCGTTCGTCACCGGATCGCGCATGAGCACCACAAGTCGGCTTGCGCGCACCGCCTTCTCGACCAGCCCCAGAATGGCTTCGCAGGTCTCCCCGAGCGGTCGCGGCAGCACAAGCAACTGCCCTGCCTCGGCCAGCAGATGTAGCACTCGGGCCGTGGTGCCCTCGGTCGAAGCCGGACGTTCGAGCACCTCCTTCACGCTCAGTCGCAGCGCCGAGCCGACATGCTCCGACGTGCTGAACCGCGTGCTCTCGGGCTTCCCGGCTTCTCCGAACTGCAGCACGACGTGACCGACTTCGATGCGGTCCCCGGACGTGATCGCCAGCGCCGACGTGGCCTCGCGGCCATTCACGCGGGTGCCGTTGCGGCTGCCGAGGTCGCGGATCGTCCAGCGGCCGTCGGTCTCCAGCAGTTCGGCGTGCTCTTTGGAGACGGTGGCGTCCAACAGTTGCACGGCGTTGCCGGAGCCGCGCCCGACCCGCAATGGCGAGCCCTCGAGCGGCCATTGGCGATTCTCGCCGTTCCAGGTGGTGGAGAGTTGCAGGGGCATTGGGGGCAAGCGTAAGCGGCGGCGTGGCTCCGCGCCAGCGCGGGCTTGGGAAAAAGCCGCCTCAGCCGGCGCCCGGGGCCCCGGGCACGTCGCTCGGTCCCTTCTCGAGCCCGGCTTCCAACCTCCCTGCCGGGAGGCGTGTCTCACGCTCCGTACGCCTCACGCTGCCGGCGTGGAGCGCAGACACGAGCCATCAGGAGGAAGCCATGTCCTTTCACCAACTGTCCCCGTCCGCGAACCGCGTCCTCGTGGCGCTGGCCATGTTCACGTTCGCGTCGTGGTCGCTGGCGGCGGCCGCGCTGCTGGC
The DNA here is from genome assembly GCA_964418975.1 of uncultured bacterium. Lineage (GTDB taxonomy): Bacteria > Eisenbacteria > RBG-16-71-46 > RBG-16-71-46 > RBG-16-71-46 > JAIOPA01. The sequence continues at coordinate 27,513 of CAYQNV010000060.1, forward strand.
CTGGGCACCGGGCCAGCGCGTCGCGCTGCGCACCGCGGCCCGCGTGGTCGAACGCCTGTCGCCGCGGCGCCATCACGCCCCGCGCGCCGTTCCCGCGATGCCGGTCTTGAGCCTGGCCAGCGCGAACGGCTACGGGTACTCGTACTCCGACGATCCCAGCGCGGGGGACTTCGCGTGGGGGTTGCTCGATCAAGACGGCGATGTGTGGATCGAGGGTGGGGACTCGCGCCGGGTGCGCGCGCAGGGCCGCAAGGGCGAACCTTATTTCTGGTTCCGCGAGGGTCGCGAGGAATACGTGGTGCGCGATCCCGCGACCGTGGCGGAAGTGCGCGAGGCGACCGAGCCGTTGCGCGTGCTGGGTCGCCGGATGGGCGAGGTGGGCGGCGAGATGGGCCGGCAGGGTGCGGCCATGGGCAAGCTGGGCGGACGCATGGGCGCCGTCGGCGCACGCCTCGGCATGCTCGAGACGCGCCTCGCCATGCGGGCGGCGTCGCGTTCGGAGCGCTCGGAGGCCGAAGCGACGCTGCGTGAGTTGCGCGCCGAGCTGGACCGCATGCAGCGGGGGATCTCGGCGGAGCAGGCCAAGCACGCCGGAGAACAGCGCGAGTTGTCGCGCCGCATGTCGGAGCTGTCGGCCCGCCACCAGGAGGCGCTCCGCGACGCGCGGATCCGGGTGCGGGAGATCGCCCGGCGCGCGGTGCGCGAGGGAAAGGCGGGGCGGCCGCACGCGAACGCGTGAGGCGCACTGGGGAGCGCGCCTGCACCGGCGCTCCGCCTGGAAGTACGGGGGGGCGGTGGTGCCAAGCCACCGCCCTCAGCACTTGTCACCTGCTGCTGGCCGCACGCCGGATGCACGGGGCCGTCGCGCCTCGGGTAGCATGGCGGTCATGTTCCCAGACCGTTGGCAACAGGTGGACCGCTACCTCACAGAGACGCTCGTGCCCGCCTTGCCAGCGTTCGAGGCCGCGGTCGCGGCCAGCGACGCGGCCGGCTTGCCCGCCATTCAGGTGGCCCCGAACCAGGGCCGCCTGCTCGAGTTGCTCGCGCGCGCCTTGCGCGCCCGCGCCATCCTCGAGATCGGCACACTCGGCGGCTACAGCACGCTGTGGCTCGCGCGCGGGCTCGCCCCGGGTGGTCGCGTCGTCACATTGGAACGCGAACCGCTCCATGCCGAGGTGGCACGCGCCAACTTCGCGCGCGCCGGCTATGCCGAGATCATCGAACTTCGCGAGGGCGCCGCACTCGACCTGCTGCCGGTTCTGGCACAAGAGGGCGCCGGGCCGTTCGACCTGGTGTTCATCGACGCCGACAAGCCCAGCCTGCCCGAGTACTTCACGTGGTCGCTGCGCCTCGCGCGCCCCGGCGCGCTGATCGTGGTGGACAACGTGGTGCGCGAGGGCGAGGTGGCGAACGCCGAGAGTGACGACCCGGCCGTGCAGGGCGTGCGTCGCATGAACGCGCTGATCGCGGCCGAGTCGCGCGTGAGCGCCACCGCGATCCAGACGGTGGGCAGCAAGGGGCACGACGGCTTCGCTTTCGTGCTGGTGGAGCGCTGAGCCGCGGCGCGGCGCCCGCGATCAGCTGGCGCCGGTGTGGCCGAACCCGCCCGCGCCACGCGCCGTGTCGCTGAGCTCCTCCACCTCGACCCACTCCACGCGGGGGACGCGCTGCAGCACCATCTGGGCGATGCGCGCGCCGCGCTCCACCACGAACGGTTCTGCGCCCAGGTTCTGCACGATCACGCGCACTTCGCCGCGGTAGTCGGAGTCGATGGTGGCGGGACTGTTTGGCAGCGTCACGCCATGCCGTGCGGCCAGCCCCGAACGAGGCCGCACCTGCATCTCGAAGCCCTCCGGCACCTCGAGCACAAAGCCCGTGGGCACGAGCGCGATCGCGCCCGTCGCCAACGTGAGCGGTGCTTCGACCGCGGCGCGCACGTCCATGCCGGCGGCGCCGGCGGTCTCGTAGGCGGGCAGCGGCAACCCGTCGGCGTGCGGCAGCCGGCGGATGCGCACAGCGAGGGCAGTGGTCGTGGCGGACGCTGGGTTCAATGTGCGCGCAGCGTAGCCTATTCGAGTGCGTGCCGGCCACGCACCATCCGCGCACCATCCGCAACGCGCGCCGACGCGCGCCAGCGCGCGCGCCCATACGAAGGCCGGCCCGCGTGAGCGGACCGGCCCGTGTCGAAGCGACTTCTTCCCGGACCTACTCGGCGAGGATCACCGTGGCCGTGGACGCGCCGCCGCGGGCGGACGTGAGGCGCGCGAAGTACACGCCCGAGGCCGCCTTGCCGGCGCGCGTGGAGCCGTCCCACGCCAACTCGTGCTCGCCCGCGGCCATGGCGCCGCTTGCGAGCGTGGCCAGCGAACGGCCCGCCACGTCGTACACCGCGAGCGTCACCCGGTCGTCGGTCGCCAACGCGTAGCGCAGCAGTGCGCCACCCGTGCGCGGCCGCGACGCCAGCCACTGCGTGCTACCCGCCCCCAACTGGTTCTCGTCCGGCACCATGGCGAACGCCACGCCGGCCGGCGGGTAGGTGTTCTGCGCACACTGAAGCGCCGAGGCGTCATCCGACTCGAGCGAACGGCCATCGGTGCCGAAATAGCTGGCGTACATGGTGGGCCGCGGCGTGCCGGTGAGTTCGGTGTGGTGGATGCCCAGCGTGTGCCCGAACTCGTGCGCCGCGACCGCCTCGACGTCGTAGTTCGACCCGTTCGTGTTCCACGAGTAGCGGGCGTTGAACGACACGTCGGTCTCGGTGATGACCTGGCCCGAGGCCAGCACCAGCGCGGTGATGGCGAGGCACGAACCGTTGCAGCCGTTGCCGCGCGCCCACAGCACGGTGTTCACCCCATCGGTCTTGAACCCGGCGTTGGTGGTGCCGGCGTAACTCAAGCTGTGGCTCGCGCCGCCGACGCTGGTCCACGACTGGAGCGCGTTCTGGAGTGCCGCGGCCTTGTTCGAACCCTGGCCGCCGAGGTTGTGCCGCCAGGCGATGGACGAGTTGGCCCAGTGGGCGAAGCCACCGGCCGAGTTGCACGGCACCGCGGCGCCGGCCGAGACGCGGCCGACCGATGTGTTCTGGATCATGCGGAACGCCGAGGCGTCCTGTGGAGTGACAAGGAGTGCAAGGCCCAGCAGCGCGAGTGCTGCACGGACCGAAGGCGTCATGTTCTTCATGGCGTTCTCCTGGGTTCGGGGTCCGTGCGAGGTCACTGCTTGGCCGCGCGCACCTGCGCGCTCAGCTCGTCGAGGTCGACGCCGTCGTAGCCGCCGGCCGGTTCGGTGAGCCCGTCCGGGTCAGCGAGCAGCGGGTGCCCGATGGCCTGGCTCCAGGCGCGCACGCGCCCGGCGGCCCGCTCGAGGCGGAACACGCCCTGCACGAGGTCGCGCACCGTGGGGCGCACGATGCCACCCGGCAGTTCTTCATCGTTCACGAACAGGAGGTATTCCGAACCCGGCACCAGCTCCGGTCCACCCACGACGATCGTAGTCACGTCGCCTACCGTCCCGCCCATGAGCGTGATCGTCTCGTCCTGCCCGAAGCGGCCCTTCAGGAGCCCGTTCGTGCGCAGCTTCACGTCGGTGAAGATGAACGAGTGGTCGGCGTTCCAGTAGCTGTGCGCCGACACGACGCGTCCGGTGAGCGCGGTGGAGTTCTCGCGGGCGAGCCGCTCGACACTCTGGCGGATGAGCGTGGTGGCGTGGGCCGGGGCGGCCATCAGCACGATGGCAGCGGCGGCCAGGATCGACTTCGCGATGCGGAACGAACGCATGCGCGCCTCCTCAGGATGGAACCGAAGGAATGGCGGGGCGCTCGACCCGTGACGGGGCGGCCACCCCAGGGGAATGGTGCCTCGTGTCAGTCCGGCCGCGGTGGCGGCATCGTTGAGAACGCCGTCTCCGCATGGGGCGCTGGGCACGGGACGCCAAGATTCCACACTCGACGGCGCTCGAGCCGATGTCAACGGATTTGTAGGTTGTTGGCTATCGGGTCCGTGGGCGGTTCGTGGACCGGGCCGCGGCGGATGGCGCGGGCTTCTCGTCTTTCGTGCGCGGGCGGCGCGAGATGAGCAGTGGATTGCGCGCGATGTGTAGGCCCGCTTGCAGTCGGTCTTGAAGTCCCAGCTTCTCGAGAATGTGGCCGACGTGCTTCTTGACCGTGGGCTCGCTGATGACGAGCGCGGTGGAGATCTCCTTGTTGGAGAGACCCTCGGCGAGCAGCGCGGCCACGTCGAGCTCGCGTTCGGAGAGCGGCTCGCCGCTTCCGCGCGAACCGCCTGGCCCGATGTTTGACGCGGACACCAGGCCCGACGTGGTCTGCGGGTCGTACCACGACTGACCCGCGGCCACCGCGCGGATTCCGCGGAACAGGTCCTCGGGGTCCGCGCTCCGGCGCACGGTGGCTCGCGCGCCCTGTGCCACAGCCAGAGCGAGGCAGTCCGTGCCCACCTCGCAAAAAGCCACCGGCTGTTCTGTCTGACGCTGTCGCGAGGGCGGATTGAGCACGAGGCAGTTGTGCGTGCCCCGGTCCGACATGGCCAGGATCTTGAGGTCCGGCAGCTCGCGGAGCAGGCGCGGGAGCGGCGAGTCCTGATCCTCCGACGGCAGGTTCATGCTGAGCACCAGCACGTCGGGGGTCAGCGCACGGCACTGGACCAGCAGTTCTTCAAGCGTCGCGGCTTCGCCCACCACGACGAAATCGCTCTCGTTCTCGAGCAGGCCCACCATGCCGCCGCGGTCGATGGCGTGATGGTCGGCCACGACGATGCGAATGAGCGGCGTGGCCGTTCGGCGCACGCGCCGGATCGGCGTCTTTGGCTTGAGGCTGCGGCGATCGGACACCGGGAACTCCTGTCGTGAGTGACGACGCGCAAAGCTAAGCGTACCCGCTCGCGGATGCTTTCGCGAGCACCGGCAGTACTACTTTGGGACCAGCGCTCACCCGCCCTCCGTCCCATGGAATCTAGCCTTGCAACGGGCGATGCTCCTCTTGTCGAACGAGAGAGGAGGCAGTCATGAAGATCCTGGTCGCGGTGGACGACTCGCCGCATTCGGCACGCGCAGTGCGATTCGTGGCGCGGATGCGCTGGCCAGCCGGAAGCCGGGTCATCGTCGCGAATGTCGTGACCCCGCAGCTCACGCCTCCGGGCGTGGGTGGGGAGTCCGGGGTCCCGTTGCTGATCGAAGTCAGCGAGGAGCAGCGCGAGCACGCCCGTGCGGTCGTGGCCAAGGCCGAGGCCGAGCTGCGGGAAGCGGGGATCGCCACAGAGGAACGTGTTCCCACCGGGGATCCTCGTGACGCACTGCTTCGCCTGGTCGGCGAGGAACGTGTGGACCTGCTGGTCGTGGGATCCCACGGTCGCACGGGCTTTGCCAAATTGCTGTTGGGAAGTGTCTCGAGCCACGCTGTGACACATGCCCGTTGCAGCGTGCTCGTGGTGAAGGAGGAGCCTCATGAGAGCGCCTAGCACGATGTCCTGGCGGGCTCCCCGTCGGGCGAAGATCCTGATCTTCGCCTTATGGGTTCTCGCCGCGGGTTCGGCCGCATACGCGCAGCCGACTCAGAACTCGCCGGCGGCCGTGAGCCTGGGCCCCGGCAGCGTGTTGTGGTTGGAAGGAACCTCCACCGTGCACGACTACGAGAGCCGCACGTCCACGCTCGGCTTCACGCTGTTGCGTGAAGTCACCCACGCGGACCCGGTCGACGTCGCGAGCCTCGATCTGTGGCTCAGGGGCGGCGGACTGCGCGGGCTCGACCTGGTGGTTCCGCTCCAGACGATGCGTTCGGGCAAGGCTGCGCTCGACAAGAACATGCTCAAGGCGCTCCGCGCCGTGGAGTTCCCAGAGATTCGTTTCAACCTGTCGAGCTCGCAGGTCGGCACCGCTCGTGGCGACACGCTCCCGGTGACAGCCGACGGCACGCTACGGGTGGCGGGGAACGAGAAGCGCATCACCGTCAAAGGCAATCTGCTGCGTACGGACCAGGGTGTGTGGCTCGAGGGTTCCCACCCCATGAAGATGAGCGAACACGGCGTGAAGCCCCCAACGATGATGCTCGGCACCCTCAAGGTGCGCGACCCCATCGTCGTCCGCTACCGGCTGCTGCTCGTTCCCGGTGACGCCAACGCCCAGAAGAATGCCTCTCACCACTAAATAAGGGAGTTCGATATGACGACGCTTAAAGGTCACAGGATGCTCACCATCGGCGTGGCGATGGGCTTGGTCGTGCTCGCGTCGCTGGCGGTCACCGCCCGCGCCGAGGATCGGGTGCCGGGCGAGACCGAACGCGCCAAGGTGGCCCCGAACACGATTCAGTATTACCGCGCCCACGATTCCCGCAGCATCAACCAGTTCGAGACGCCGAAGGAAGAGGGTGTGCCGTACAACGGGTTCGCGCTGTCCTGGGGCGGCGGGTTCACCCAGCAGTTCCAGGCGCTGCACCACTCGAACAACGCAACGCCTGTGCTGGTGGGCGCTCCGCCAGTGAACCAGAATCAGCTCAAGCGCATCGGCGCTGGGTTCAACAACGCCACGGCGAACATGTACATGGACGCGCAGCTCGCACAGGGCATCCGCGTCGAGATGACCACCTACCTGTCCTCGCGGCACCACAACGAGACGTGGGTGAAGGACGGCTACCTGCTGATCGACGGGTCGCCGTGGGAGAACGCCACGCTCGACAAGCTCATGAAGTACCTGACGCTGCGCGTGGGGCACTTCGAGGTGAACTACGGTGACGCGCACTTCCGTTCGACGGACAACGGCAGCGCGATCACCAACCCGTTCGTCGGCAACCTGATCTTGAACGCGTTCACCACGGAGATCGGCGCCGAGGCGTACCTGAGGCACAACGGCTACATGCTCATGCTGGGTGCCACCGGCGGCGAGGTCCGCGGCACGGTCGCCGCTCCACAGGACCGCGCACCGAGCTATCTGGGCAAGGTCGGCTTCGACCAGCGGGTGAACGAGGACGTGCGCGTGCGTGTCACGGGCTCGCTCTACACCACGACCAAGTCCTCCAGCAACACGCTCTACACGGGCAGCCGCGCCGGCGCGCGGTACTACGAGGTGCTCACGAACACGGCCGGCTCGGTGAGCGCGCAGGCGTGGACGGGCGACGTGCAGCCCGGGCTCAGCAGCAAGGTCACCGCGCTGTGCTTGAACCCGTTCGTTAAGTTTGGTGGCGTCGAGTTCTTCGGAACGCTCGAGCAGGCGAAGGGCAAGAGCAACGCCGAGATCGCGGCGAACGCCCCTGAACGCAAGTGGACGCAGGTGTCGGGTGACCTCATCTATCGGTTCGCATGGGACGACCTGTACGTGGCCGCGCGCTACAATCAGGTGAAGGGCCGCTTCGCCGGGTTCACGAACGACGTGAAGGTCAACCGCGTGCAGGTCGGCGGTGGCTGGTTCATGACGCCGGGGATCCTGATGAAGGCCGAGTACGTGAAGCAGGAGCACAAGGACTATCCGCTTGCGAACATCCTTCACGAAGGGAAGTTCGAGGGCATGATGATTGAGGGTGTGGTGGCGTTCTAACGCGAGCCGAGTGGTCAGCACCCGCGAGGGAGGACCGATGAACAGGCTCGCTGGGAGGATCGGGGACCGGGACCGCGCGCAAGCGCGGTCCCGCCACCTTTCGGTGGCGCTGGCCCTGTTGCTCGTGGGCGCCGGCGCAGCCCGGGCGGCCAGCGTCCCGGTCACTGTCGGCTACCGGGATGGCGTGTACGAGGTGCGTGGCGAGTTCGCCACCCGCGCGCGCCTCGATACCGTGTGGGAGGTGCTCACCGACTACGATCACATCCCAAGCTTCGTGGAGTCCGTGAAGCACAGCGACGTGGAGCATCGGGCAGACGGCGTTGTGAAGGTTCGCCAGATGGCGTCCGTCGGCGTGTTCCCGTTCCGCCGCAGCGCTCGCGTGACGCTCGACGTGCGCGAGGAGGCGCGCAGCCGCATCGAGTTCCACGACATGCTGGGCAAGGATTTCAGCGTGTACTCGGGCGCCTGGTCCCTGAGTGGCGATTCCACGCGCACCGTGGTCGTCTATTCTCTCAACGCCACGCCACGCGTCATGGTGCCGCGCTGGCTCGGCCGCAGCATGCTGAGTCACAGCGCGAGCGACCTGCTCTCCCAGGTTCGCGCCGAGATCGAGCGGCGGGCTTCGGAGCGCTGAAACCGCTCTCGCTCAGCGCGATGCGCGTGTTGGCACCCGCACTTACTCGGCTTCCGCGCGATCCAGCGCCCGGTGTTTGAGGCAAGCGAATCACGCACATTTCTATTGCGATGCCGCGCGCCTCGGGTCTAGCCTCCGTGTGTCTCCCAGTTCACGCAACGGGTCTTTTCTCGGACGCCGCCCCGACTGTTCAGCGTTTCCCGGGATGGGGACCGGCGCCGCACGAGCATCGTGGACGGACGCGCGCTCGACTCGCGCCCCGCCGACTTCACTACTCGTGTGAAGGGCCCCTCCGTTCCGGGCCGGGCAGCCGTCCGGAGCGCCGCGCGTTCTCGACAGACACTGGCACTGCGCTGTCCGATCCTGGTCGTGGCGAACTCCATGGCCACTCATGTTCCACGGGGGTACAGGCGAAGCGTCACCACCGCTGAACCTCGCTCCCTCGTGTGATCCGGACGGTCGCCTCTTCCCCACAGAGGTGGCCGTTCCGTTGTCCACCGTGCGTTCGCCCTGGAGGTCTTCGCCATGTCCCGCTGGGTTCGCCTGTTCGTGCTCGCCGCATACTTCGCGTGCCTCGCCCCGGCCCACGCCGGCGCCCAGGCGATCACCCGTCCGCCGGATGGCGACAACCAGCGCGCGTCCGTATCGCAGTGGATCGGACTGGTGCAGGTGACCGTGGACTATCACAGCCCCGACGTGCACGGCCCGAGTGGCGAGGACCGCGCGGGCCACATCTGGGGCGAGCTCGTGCCCTACGGGCTCTCCGACCTGGGATTCAACAACTGCACGAAGTGTCCGTGGCGTGCCGGCGCGAACGAGAACACCACAATCACGTTCTCGCACGACGTGCGCGTCCAGGACCAGCCACTCGCGGCCGGCAAGTATGGCCTGCATATGATCGCGGACAAGGACGAATGGACGCTGTTGTTGAGCAAGAACAGCTCGTCGTGGGGCAGCTACAGCTACGATCCGAGCGAGGACGCGTTGCGCGTGAAAGTGAAGCCGCGGGCGAACGAGTACCGCGAGTGGCTCACCTACGAGTTCACGGACCGGAAGCCCGATCAGGCAACGTGCGAGCTTCAATGGGAGCGGCTGGCGGTGCCGTTCACGGTGAACGTGCCGAACATGAAGGAGCTCTACGTGCAGCGTATCCGCGACGAGATGCGCGGCGAGGCCTCGTTCACGTGGGTCAATTGGGAGCGCGCGGCGCGGTACTGCCTGTCGAACAAGACGCACCTCGACCAGGGGCTGGTGTGGGCGCAGGGCGCCGTCAGCAATCCGGACTTTGGCACTGCTAACTTCACCACGCTCACCACGCTCGCCCAGCTGCAGATCGCGAACGGCAAGCGCCCGGAGGCGTCGGCGAACATCGACAAGGCCGTTGCCACGAGCGGGCTCACGCCGGTGGCCGTGCACGGATTCGCACGGCAGCTACAGGGTCAGGGTGAGAAGGACATGGCGCTCAAGGTGTTCCAGTTGAACGCCAAGCGCTTCCCGAACCAGTGGCCTGTGTATCTCGGTCTCGCACGGGGCCATGCGGACACGGGCGACAAGGCCAAGGCGATCGGCTACGCCCGGCTCGCGCTCAAGCAGGCGCCGGACGAACCGAACCGCAAGAACGTCGAGGGCCTGATCCGGCAGTGGAGCGCGCCGGCCGCCGCCGGCAAGTGATCGAGCCCGCCCACAAGGCGAACCGCCCCCGGGGCTTCCCCCGGGGGCGGTCGTTTGCTTCCCTGCCTCAGGCGTTCGGCGTGCGGTCTAGTAATCCCCGCCGTCGAATCCGCCACCCTGGCCGCCCTGCGCCGAAGCCTTCTTCTTCTCCGGGATCTCCGTGATCAGCGCTTCGGTCGTGAGCAGCAGGCTCGCCACCGACGCCGCGTTCTGCAGCGCCGTGCGGGCCACCTTGGTCGGGTCGATGATACCGGCCTCGAACATGTCCACCATCTCCTCGGTGTCCACGTTGAAGCCCATGTGCTTCTTCTCCTTCTTGACGCTCTCGACCACGACCGAGCCCTCGAGCCCGGCGTTCTCGCATAGCACGCGCAACGGCTGCTCCATCGCGCGCCGGATGATGTTCACGCCGATCCGCTCGTCGCCTTCGAACGTGGCCGCCAGCGCATCGAGCGCCTTCTGGGCGCGCAGGTACGCCACGCCGCCGCCCGGCACGATGCCTTCCTCGACCGCTGCGCGGGTGGCGTGCAGCGCGTCCTCGACGCGAGCCTTCTTCTCCTTCATCTCGGTCTCGGTCGCCGCACCCACGTTAATCACGGCCACGCCGCCCGCCAGCTTGGCCAGGCGCTCTTGCAGCTTCTCGCGGTCGTAGTCCGACGTGGTGTCCTCGATCTCCTTCTTGAGCTGGCCGATGCGGCCCTTGAGCTCACCCGGCTTGCCGTAGCCCTCGATGATCGTGGTCTTCTCTTTGTCCACCAGGATGCGCTTGGCGCGCCCCATGTCCTCGATGCGCGCGCTCTCGAGCTTCAGGCCGATGTCCTCGGTGATGACCTTGCCGCCGGTGAGAACCGCGATGTCTTCCATCATGGCCTTGCGACGGTCCCCGAAGCCGGGCGCCTTCACCGCACACACGTTGAGCGTACCGCGCAGCTTGTTGACCACCAGCGTCGCGAGCGCCTCGCCCTCGACCTCCTCGGCCACGATCAGCAGCGGCTTGCCGCGCTGGGCGACCTTCTCGAGCACCGGGAGCAGGTCCTTCATGCTGGAGAGCTTCTTGTCGTAGAGCAGCACGAAACCGTCCTCGATGACGGCCTCCATGCGGTCCTTCTCGGTCACGAAGTAAGGCGAGATGTAGCCCTTGTCGAACTCCATGCCCTCGACGATGTCCTTCGTGGTCTCGATGGAGCGCGCCTCCTCCACCGTGATCGTGCCGTCCTTGCCGACCTTGTCCATGCACTCGGCGATGATCTTGCCGATCTCGGTGTCGCCGTTGGCGGAGATGGTCGCGACCTGCTCGATCTCCTTGTTGTCCTTGACCGGCTTG
>CAYQNV010000061.1:0-8065 GCA_964418975.1 uncultured bacterium
TGCGCAGCAGGTACGCCGGGTGGTAGGTCACGACGAGCTTGGCGCCGCGCCAGCGATAGGTCTTGCCGCGCATGCCTGTGACGGTGCCCTTGAGCTGCAGCAGTAGCTCGGCCGCGAACTTGCCCAAGCAGCAGATAATGCGTGGCTGGAGCGCTTCGAGCTGGCGCACCAGGTAGGGCGAGCACGATTCGATCTCGTGCGGGAGCGGGTTGCGATTCTCGGGTGGGCGGCACTTCAAGACGTTGGCGATGTAAACGGTTTCGCGCGAGAGCGACACGCCGGGGATCAATTGCTTCTCGTCCATGGCGTTGATCATCTTGGTGAGCAGTTCACCAGCGCGACCCACGAACGGCTCGCCGCGCAGGTCTTCATCCGCGCCGGGTGCTTCGCCCACGAACACGATTCCGCTCCTGGCCGAACCCACACCGGGAACCGCGTTGGTGCGCGTGGTGCACAGCCCGCACTTGGTGCAGGCGCGCGCCTCGGCCGCGACTTGGTCGAGCACCGGGAGAGCCGCGATCGCGAGCTGGTCGCGACCGCCGGCCAACGCCGAGGGGTAAAGGTCGTCGGTGAACGGCGGCAGCTCGATCGTCTCGGGCTCGCTGGTCGCGGTGCGGTTGGCGGCGCGCTTGGGCACGCGGAGCGTCGGCTCGGGCGGCGACAACGTGAACGAGCCTGGCTCGGACGAAGGCGGCGGCGGCTCGAACGTAGGAGCCTCGGGCGGCGCCGACACCGAGCGGGTCGGGGCGGGCAAGGCGCTCGGGCGAGGCGCCGGAGCCGCGGCGACCGCGACACCGGCACTCGCGACCGACGCGCCGCCGCGCAGCGCCCGCGCCACACCGTTCGCCAAGAGCTCGCCGGTGCCGAGTGCGCGCTCGCGCTCGACTTTGCGCCTCAGCGCGCGCGCGATGGCGGCGGCTTCGCTACGGATGTCGTCGCTCACTTCTTGCCTCGCTTCGTTACACGCTTCGATCGAGCAGGCTTGGCCAGCTTGAGCTTGGGCGTCCTGCCCGAGTCGCCGCGCAGTTCCAGCACACGGTCGAGAATACGCTCGGCCACCTCGCGCTTGCTTGATTCGGGCAGCTCCACCGTGGAGCGCGCCTCGACCAGCGTGACGGTGTTGGTGTCGCCGCCGATGCCGCGATCGGGCGAGTTCAAGACGATCAGGTCCGCTTTCTTGGACTCCAGCTTCTTGCGTGCGTTCGCCACGCCGTTCTCGGTTTCGAGCGCAAAGCCCACCACCGTCTGGCCCGCGCGCTTGGCGGCGCCGAGCCCGGCCAGGATGTCGGGGTTGGGCTCGAGCGTCAGCGTGAGCGGCCCGCCGTCTCGCTTGAGCTTCTGCACCGAGTGCTTCGCCGGCCGGTAGTCGGCCACCGCCGCGGCCATGATCACCACGTTCGCCTTGGTGGCACTCGCACGCATGGCCTGCTCCATCTGCAGCGCCGTGGTCACCGACACCACGGTGACACCCTGTGGCGCGTCCACGCTGACCGGGCCCGCCACCAGCGTCACCTCGGCGCCGCGGTCGCGCGCCGCCTCGGCCAGTGCAAACCCCATGCGACCGCTCGAGCGATTGGTGAGCACGCGCACGGGATCGAGCGGCTCCTCCGTGCGGCCCGCGCCGATCAGCACGCGCATGCCCTTCATGCTCGCTCGCAGGCGAAGTGCCGCGTCCACCTCGTCCACGATGGCCGTCACCTCGGCCAGGCGCCCGGGTCCGGCCAGGCCCGAGGCGAGCGGCCCCGAGTCGGGCCCCACGAACCGGAACCCGCGCGCGCGCAGCACGCGCACATTCGCCTGAGTGGCCTCAGCCGCCCACATCTGCAGATCCATCGCCGGCGCGATCACGCGTGGGGCCGTCGTGGCCAGCACCATGGACGTGAGGGCGTCGGGTGCTTCCCCGTGCACCAGCCGCGCCATCAAGTCGGCCGTGGCCGGCGCCAGCACCACCGCGTCGGCCACCTCGGCCACGTCCACGTGCTCGACATGGCCGCGCACCTTGCCCAGGGATTCGAGCGGCAGGTCGAACTTCGGGCGCTGGTCACCCCACAGGTCGCTCACCACGGGATTGCCGGTGAGCGCCTGGAACGTGAGCGGCGTGACGAACTCGCACGCCGCCTTGGTCATGACCACCAGGACCGTGGCGCCGCGGTCGCGCAGCCGGCGCACCAGCTCGCAGGCCTTGTAGGCCGCGATGCCGCCGGACACGCCCACGACCACGACACGGTCCCGCAGCATGGCGTTACTCCAGCGTCGGCTCGGCCATCGGCTCCGCGGGCTGCGCGAGCAGGGCCATCGGGTCCTCGTAGTAGTACGGCACGTCGTCGTGCAGCACGCGCTCGAGTGCCACCGCCGTGACCTTGCCGTGCAGCGTCTCGCCACTGCGGCGGATCCATTCGTTCAACCGGCGAGCCTCGCGGGCGGCCACGATGGACAACTCGTACTTGCTCTTGCCCGGAGGCGGAACCAGTGCGGAAAGCTTCATGAAATCTCCGATACATTCGGGTTCACCTGCCCGCTCGCGGCGCACCCGTTGGCGCCGTGCGCGTCCTGGAACGTGCTACGAAACTCGAGTGCGATGCGTGCGTGCGTGCTCCGCATCGTGAATGTGGAGCAAGGCCATCTGCGCCTGCTCCAACCGATCGTTCATGATGATGAAATCGTAGTGGCTGCTCTGCGCCAGCTCGCCCGGGGCGTTGCGCATGCGCGCTTCGATCACCTCGGGCGAGTCCGTGCCGCGCGCTTCGAGCCGCTCGCGGAGCGAGTCGAGCGACGGCGGATACACAAACACGCTCACGGCGTCGGGCCGCACGCGGCGCACGCTGGCGCCGCCCTGCACGTCCACGTCGAGCACCACCACCAGCCCGTCGCGCACGCGCGCGTCGACTTCCACCACCGGCGTGCCGTAGAGATTGCCGTGCACCTCGGCCCATTCGAGGAAGTAGCCCGCGTCGCGCCGGCGCTCGAACTCGTCGCGTGCGAGGAACAGATACTCGCGACCCTCCTGCTCGGTGCTGCGCCGCGGCCGCGTGGTGGCGGACACCGAGAACACGCACTCCGGGCGATTCTGCAAGAGGTGCGTCACCAGTGTGCCCTTGCCCGCGCCCGAAGGCCCCGTGACCACGAGGATGAAGCCGTTGCCCTTGCGCACGAGCGGGGCGGCACCCGAAGCGTTCACGCCATGAGTCGCTTCCGCCGCCGGCGCCAGGCGCGCGGCGCTCGGGGCGGGCTTGGAGCCTTGCGGCGTGGCTTCTGCCATGGGCGCGCCGATCATTCGACGTTCTGCACTTGTTCGCGGATGCGCTCGATCTCTTCCTTCATCACGATCACCGCGTGGCCGATGCTCACGTCATTCGCCTTGGAGCCGATGGTGTTGGCCTCGCGATTCATCTCTTGCAGGAGGAAATTTAGCTTGCGGCCCGCCAGCTCCGCGCCCTCGATCAGGTGCCGAAACTGGTCCAGGTGCGCGGCCAGCCGCACGCACTCCTCAGTGCAGTCCAGGCGGTCCGCCAGCAGTGCTACTTCCTGCGCGATCCGGATGGGGTCCATCTCAACGTCGTCCAGGAGCGGCTTGATGCGCGACACCATGCGCTCTTTCGCCTCCTGCGGCCGCAGCGGGGCACGCTCGGAGACGCGGTCCAGCTCGGTGCGGATGGCGGTCAGGCGCTTGTCGAAGTCGCGTGTGAGTGCCGCGCCCTCGCGGTCCTTCATGAGGTTCATGTTGTCGCACGACTTCTCGACCACGTCGTGCACCAGGCCCCAGCTCTCCTCGTCGGACATGGCCGTGTGTTCCCACGTGAACAGGTCCGGCAGCGCGGCCACGGTGCCGAGGTCGATCTCGCCCTTGAGGTTGAAGCGCTTCTTGAGCTGCGACATCAAGTCCACGTAGCGCTGGGCCACGGCCTCGTTGAGCTTTAAGACCTCGCCCTGGTCGCCCGCGCCGACCCAGGTGATGGTCAGGTTGAACTTGCCGCGCGAGAAGCGATCCTGGATCAAATGGCGGATCTGGTCCTCGAACGCCAGCGCCACCTTGGGCCCGCGCACGGACACCTCGCAGAAGCGATGGTTGACCGAACGCACCTCGGCGGTGAGGCGCTGCCCGGAGCGCTCGAGTTCGGCCGAACCGTAGCCGGTCATGCTGCGGATCATGCGAGTCCTCCGGGAGGGTGGGGGGCGGACCTTACAGGCTATGCGACCCGGGCTCGCCGCGTCAACGCGCGCTGGGGCTCAGGACCGCGATTCACAAGGGTTTGCGCGGTATTGTCCGTTGCTAGTCGCGGCGGGGAACGCTCCACCGGGTTTCCACGGTGCGATGTGGAGAACGGGGGTTGGCGCGGGTGGCGCCTCGGGCGATTGTGCGGGCGACCGAGCGGCCGTTCAGGCGGGCGTCCATGAGGGCGTCAGGGCCAGAAACACCGAACGCCGCCGGAGCGAGCGGCGGCGCAGGCCGGGAGCACGGAGGCAAGTACGTGCTAGCCCGGAATCTGGTAGCGCTTCATCTTCCCGAGGAGAGTCGTGCGCGACATGCGAAGTATACGCGCGGCGTCGGCCTTGATGAACTGGGTTTTTTCGAGGGCCTCGACGATGCGGTGCTTCTCCTGCCCCTCCATCTCCTCATTGAAGCTGCGCGGCGCGTCCGAGGACTCGGCCAGCGGGATATCGCGCGGGGTGATCACCTGGCCCTCGGGCGTCTGAACCACCAGCCGCTGCAGAAGGGAACGCAGCTGGCGAACGTTTCCCGGCCAGGGATAGCTCCTGATCCGCTCGCGCGCGGCGCTCGACAGCGTGACTCGCTTGCGGGTCTGCTGCATGAACGTGTCGAGGAAGTGGTCCACGAGCAGCGCCACGTCGTCGCCGCGCGCCCGCAGCGGCGGCAGCGTGAACACCGCGTGCGCGAGCCGGTAATAGAGGTCCTGCCGAAAGCCGTCGCCCGACTGCATCTTGACCGGGTCGCGATTCGTGGCGGCGATGAGCCGCGCATCCACGCGCCGGCCCGAGTTCGCGCCGATGCGGCGCACCTCGCCTGTCTCGAGGAAGCGCAGGAGCTTGGCCTGGAGATCCACCGGCATCTCCCCGATCTCGTCCAGGAAGATGCTGCCCTCGTGCGCCTCTTCGATCAGCCCCGCGCGATCGCGCAGGGAGCCCGTGTATGAACCGTGCACGGAGCCGAAGAACTCCGATTCCATCATGGTGGACGGGACCGCGCTGCAGTTGACCTCGACCAGGCTGCCCGTGCGGCCCGATAGCGTGTGCACGCCGCGGGCGATCAGCTCCTTGCCCGTGCCCGACTCGCCCAGCACGAGCACCGGGATATCGCTGACCGCGACCGTCGCGACCTGGTCGAGCATCTCGAGCAACGGGCGATGCCGCGTGACCAGACCGAAAGTGTCGTGCGCCCATTGCACACGGCGCTGGAGTTCGCGGTCCAGGCTCGGCCGACGGCGTGGACGCGGCTTCTCGCCGGCGGAAGGTTCGAGAATGCCCTCGTCGCGCAAGCGCTGTTCGAGCGTCGCCATGCGCAGCCGCGCCTGCGAGAGCTTCAGCTCGGCGCCCATGTGCTCGAAGTGGTCGCACGCCGCCCGATACGCTTCGCTCGCGCCCGAGAGGCTCTCGTAAGGCCCGGCGTGCTGGCCGCACAGCCAGTCGCCATAGGACATCCAGAGTTTTCCCCACTCGTACGGCGTCTCAATGTCGTCATACATGGCGAAGCCGTGGACAAAATGCTTCTTGGCTTCGTCGTGCTTTCCGAGCGCGGCCGCGGCGAGGGCGATGGTCCGGTAGGTCGCGGCTTCCTCGTAACGGTCGCCGAGTTCAAGGCAGATCTCGAGGGCGAGCGTGGCTTCGTCGTGGGACTCCGCGGCGCGGCCGAGCATCTGGAAGCACTCGGCGCGGCGGCGGCGGAGCTCGGCGACGACATCGCCGCGTGGGATGAGCGCGAGGGCGTGGGGCAGGACCTCGTCGAAGCGTGTGAGGGCGGCTTCGGCGTTGCCCTGCTCGAGCTCGACGTCGCCGAGGTATTCGAGGCGGAGGAGTTCGGGGCGGGATTCGCGGATTTCGCCGCGATCGTAGAACTTCTCGACGAGCTGCGTCGCCGCCTCGGTTGGCTCGCCAAGATGAATACACGCCTGCGCGAGCACGAGCTGGCCATACCAAAGTTGGGTTCCGGCGAGTACGGCCGCGTCCTCGACAAGACTTGTGCGCATCTGTTCAACAGCGCTTCGGGCCTTCCCTCGCTTCAGGAGGGCGATAGCAAGGGAGCGTCGCGTGTGAGCGACATTCGCGAGTGCTCCGGCCTTCTGCAGTGCGGATACAGATTCCGCTCCGGCCTCCTCTGCGGCGGCGTATCGGCAACGACCTCGTTCAGCGATGCACAAGTTACATAGCGCGGTGCCTTCGAAGAAGTCCGAGGAAATCCTACGCGCGGAGACAAGCGCTTCGAGGCTGCTGCGACGGGCGCTCTCCCAATCGCCCTTTGCAATGTGTGCCGAAGCGGTTGCGTTAAGGCAATGGGCCAGCGCGAAACTATCGGAGCGATCACGAAGTTCTACAGAAATCTTATTGAGCAAAGCGATGGCCTCATCAACCCTATTCATGCGCGAGAGCGCTGATGCTTGATACGTCCGAATTTGTGAGTACTCGCCTTGGTGATCATGTGCCAGCTCAGACATGGACGCCATGCTCCGACTTGCCCGCTCGAAGCATGCCGAATCCCAGAATGCCAGATAGAGGCCCCGAAGCGCTTTCACTTCGAGGCGCAGCCGATATCGCCCTGCATCAGCTGGAACCGAGAGGACCACCGAGTCGACGAGCTCCACAGCATCCAATGGGCGCCCGGCGAGAACTAGGCGCTCAGCGCAATCGAGGGCGGCCTCAAAGTGAATCATGCCGACAGGCTCATTCTTGGCTGCAACTAGCGCCCTGAGATTCCGAGCCTGAGCGAGCAGGTCACTCGTCATTTGGCGCTACCTCCGTCTGACCAATCGGGAAGTAGGAGCGACTGGCCGCGATTGAGCTCTTAATAGCGGTAGCAGCAGCCGGCGAATTCCGGGATGACTCAGTTGTGCGGCAGCGATAGCTTGGCGCAGGTACCTGGGCAGCCCACCGCTCCCCGTATCCGGCTCTCCAATCTCCGTCGGGTTGGGCACCGGCGGCCCTTGCGGGCTGTCGATCGGTCTGTCGGTAAAACCGATCGCCGTGGCGGCCAGTAAGCTCAGAAGTGCGCACGCTGCGGCGAGCGTTCTCATCCAGTTGAGTGCTCTCATGGGAGTCCCCCTCCATGGCGCCCGCTCAGCTCAGGGTCATCCTGCCCGGCTGGGATGTGAGTGCGGGCGCACAAAAAAGTGCCTCCCGCGGCTTCGGGGGCCACGCGGAGGACAGGCACTTGATCCTCAGGTTCGTGGAGGAGGGAGTCCATGGGATGGCATCCGAACCAAAAGAGATCGTTCCCGGGCAACTGAGCCAAGCTATGCCTGATTCCGGCAGCTTGTCAACGAATTACTAAGTGGGCTCCGGACTGCCGGGGTGCAGCTCCCGGGGCTGCCACCGCTAATCGGCCACGCTTCTCGGGCGGGAACCGCCAAACGACTCTCAGCGGGATCTCATTGGCACGTTCGCGAGGGTTTCTCAGCCTTCCAGGGTCAGATCGACCACGAATTCTGTTGACACTATCTCGGAGCCCACCGACGCGCGCCCCGCAGCTCCTTCGGTCACGGCACGCCAGCGTGCGGAGGTTGCGCGCCGGCGGCCCGGAGCCCGCTCCGCCAGGAATACTCTCGTCGCGAGGCGTTCCGCGCAGCGTCCGTGGCTCTCTGAGCGCCGCGAACACGCATGCTATGAATTGTGCTGCCCCCGCGATTCGTCCCTATCGCGGAGTCCCTCCATGAAGCGCTACTCGCTGACGCATCTCGCGGACCTCGTGCTGTTGCGCGACCTGACCGCGCTCGTGTCTCAAGAACGCGCCACCACCGCCACGCTGCTGGCCCACCTCGCCGAAGTGGACGCACGCAAGCTCTACCTGCCGGCGGCCTTTCCTTCGATGCACGCCTGGTGTGTGGGCGAGCTGCAC
>CAYQNV010000062.1:0-6039 GCA_964418975.1 uncultured bacterium
CTTGCGGGTGAGCGTCCGCCGACACCTCGACGGCAGCCACCGCGTGGCCGCCGGCACCCGAGCGCTCGGCGAGTTCGACAAGAACGGTCGCGCCGTCCGGCCCGCACTGCCCTCGAACCCCTCGACCTCGGAGTCATCCCACCCGGAGATCAGCGCTGTGCGGGCATCCTCCGAGGCCGTTTCCCCGAGCTGACCCGCGAAAGCGGCCGGGGGCGAAAACAGCCCTCGGCCGCCGAGCGGTCAGTTCACTTGCTACAAGCGGTCACATCATTTGCGTTTAACAGCCCCGAGGGTGTGGAGACTCCGCCCGCAGCCGGCGCCGAAGGCGCTCGGCTCAGGTACAGGGTGCCCGCCGCGGTGCGGGTGGGGAGTGGAATGAGAGCAGCCGCGAGCAGGCCGCAGCCAGGGACTGGCGTAGGCCGTAGCGAGCGATGCTCTCAATCCAGTTCCCACCCGCGCCGCGACAGCGTCAGCTGACGCTTCAATCGACAGCAGCATTCATTGTCCGCCCGCCCGCACACTGTTAGCCTCACCCACCGCATGCCCCAACGCATACTCATCGGACTCGCCGGCGGATCCGGCTCGGGCAAGACCGTGGTCGCGCGAACGATCGTGCGCGAGCTCGGTTCCAAGCGCGTCGTCGTCATCGATCAGGACAGTTACTACAAGAACCTCGATCAGGTTCCGTTCCGCGACCGAGAGGCCCGCAACTTCGATCATCCCGACGCGTTCGACTCCGACCTGCTGCGCCAGCACGTGCGCGAACTGCTCGAAGGGCACGCCATCGAGCAGCCCGTGTACGACTACAACGAGCACCGGCGCACGCACGAGACGCGCCGCATCAGCGACCACCTGGTCGTGGTGCTCGAGGGCATCCTCATCTTCCACGACGCCGAGTTGCGTGCGCTCATGGACATCAAGCTGTTCGTGGACGCCGACTCCGACGTGCGCCTGATCCGCCGGCTTCGCCGCGACCTGATCGAACGTGGCCGTTCCGTGGACACGATCCTGCGGCAATACGAGGAGAGCGTGCGCCCCATGCACCTCCAGTTCGTGGAACCCAGCAAGCGATTCGCCGACGTGATCATCCCGGGCGGCGGCCACAACAAAGTGGCGATCGACCTGGTCAAGACGAAAATCCGCGAGCTGTTGCGTGAACGCGGCGTGGACGCCACCGCCGCCGTCTCGCCGTAACCCGTTCCCCGGTGACTCGCCTCGATGCGCCCGGTTACCCATTGACGCGGCCTGCGCACGCCGCGTAGCGTCGCGCGTCCCATGAGCGAACCCAGTCGCACCTACCCCGGCACCGGCTCCATCGAGGTGATCGTCGGCAGCATGTACAGCGGCAAGACGGAGGAGTTGATCCGCCGCCTGCGCCGCGCACAGATCGCCCGCCAGCGGGTCGAGATCTTCAAGCCCATGATCGACGACCGCTACGCCAAGGATGCGATCGTGTCGCACAGCGAGGTGCGCATTCCGTCGCGTGCGGTGAAGAAAGCGTCCGACGTACTGCGCCACGCGCACGAGGCGCAGGTCATCGGCATCGACGAGGGCCAGTTCCTGGGCCAGGGTCTGGTCGAGGTGTGCGACAAGCTGGCCCGCATGGGCAAGCGCGTCATCGTGGCGGGCCTTGACCAGGATTACCTCGGCCGGCCGTTCGAGCCCATGCCCCAGCTGCTCGCCATCGCCGAGTACATCACCAAGACGCTCGCCATCTGCGTCGTGTGCGGCGCGCCCGCGAATCGAACCTATCGCAAGGTGCAGCGCGCCGGCCGCGTGGTCGTGGGCGGCTCCGAGATCTACGAGGCGCGCTGCCGGCGCTGTTACGACCTGGGCCGTCGGGCTCGCCCCGCGGCCGAATTCCCGGGAGAGCCCCATGCCAAGCCGACTACCGCACGCTCACGCGCTCGCCGCACTGCTGCTGCTCCTCGCCGCCGGGTGCGGTAAGCCCGCCCCGCAAGGCGCCGCCAGCGGCGGCGCATTTCCCATAGGCCTGGTGTTCGACATCGGCGGCCGCGGCGACAAGAGCTTCAACGATGCCGCCTACGCGGGCCTCGAGCGCGCGCAGAAGGAACTGGGCGTCACGTTCACGACGCTCGAGACCAGCGAGGGCTCCGACCGCGAAGCGCAGTTGCGCCAGCTCGCCGCCGGCGACGCGAAGCTCGTGTTCGGCGTGGGATTCCTGTTCACCGACGACGTCAAGGCGCTCGCGCGCGAGTTCCCTGACCAGAAGTTCGCGTGTGTGGATTACACGGTCACGCCCGACGAGACGCTGCCGCCCAACCTCCTGGCGCTCAAGTTCCGCGAGGAGGAGGGCAGTTTCCTGGTGGGCGCACTGGCCGGGCTGCTGACCAAGACCGGCAAGGTCGGCTTCGTGGGCGGCATGGAGATCCCTTTGATCCGCAAGTTCCAGGCGGGCTTCGCCGCGGGCGTGAAAGCGGTGAACCCCCGCGCGCAGGTGCTGGTGAAGTACGCCGGCAACACCGGCGCCGCGTTCAAGGATCCCACCAAGGGCAAGGAACTGGCGCTCGCCGAGTACCAGGCCGGTGCCGACATCATCTTCCACGCCTCGGGCTCCACCGGGCTCGGCGTGTTCGAGGCCGCGCGCGAACTCAAGAAGCTCGCCATCGGCGTGGACTCGGACCAGTACGACGAGGCGCCGGGCGTGATCCTCACCTCCATGGTGAAGCGCGTGGATACCGCCGTGTTCGACACCATCCGAGATCTAAAATCCGGAAACTGGACGGGTGGCGTGCGCGAGTTTGGCCTGGGGGACCAGGGCGTGACGTGGGTGTACGACGACCGCAACAAGGCGCTCGTCCCGGACGCGGTGAAGGCGCGGGTGGATTCGCTCCAGGCGGCCATCGTGGCGGGCACCATCCGCGTGCCGACGGAACCGTGATCCGTTCGTACCCCCGCCGCCGCGCCAGGCTCCGAACCCGCACCCGCGGGGCGGAGCCTTTCGCTGGGAGCCGGCGTTGAGCATGTGGACCACGCTCGCGCGCGGGGTGCGCGTCCGCACCAGCCGCTGCTACGCCATGAACTCGCTGGTGCTCACCCACGAGGGGCACGCGCTGGTCGTGGACCCGGGCGTGCTGCCGAGTGAACTGGACGACCTGGCGGGCGTTGTGGCGGCCGAGGCGCCACGGTTCGAGAGCGTCGCGCTCGCGTTCACGCATCCGCACTGGGACCACGTGCTGGGGCTACCGTGGTTCCCGGGCGCTACTACGTTCGCGCACGCGGGATTCGCCGACGCGCTCGAACGCGACGCGGCCGAGCTCGCCACCGAGGCGGACCGCTGGCTCGCCAGCCAGGGCGAGCGGCTGCCGCACCCGTTCCGGCCGTTCGCGCCGCAGCTCACGGCGCGCGGCACCGCCGCGGTTCGCCTGGGGCCGTTTTCCGTGGTCACGTACGACACGCCCGGGCACAATGCCAACCATCTCGCACTGTGGCTGCCGGAGCACGGCATCCTCATGGCCGGCGACCTGCTCTCCGACCTCGAGATCCCGTGGCTCGACTCGCCGCCGTGGGTGTACCGCGCCAGCTTGAAGTCATTGCACTGGCTGTTCGAGCAGGAGGACGTGCGCACGCTGGTCCCCGGCCACGGACCGCTGGCGCACGGGCGCACGAATGGCTACCGGCGACTGCTGCGCGACATGGACTATCTGCTGCACCTCGAGCAGGCCGTGGGCCGCGCCTGGAAGGCCGGACTGAGCCTCGAGGAGACGCGCACTCAGCTCGCGCGAATGGACTATTTGGGCAAGGATGCCACCTATTCGATGAACGATATCCATTCCGAGAACGTGCGCTTCGCCTACGAGGCGCTCGCCGACTCGACCGCACCCGGGAGGACTTGATGTCCCGCGAGAACCTGAACCCGTTCGACATCGCCCAGCACTATTTCGAGTTGGCCGCGGACCGGCTCAAGCTGGACGAGGGCATGCGCGCCGTGTTGCGCACGCCCAAGCGCTGCCTCACCGTGAGCATCCCGGTGCGCATGGACAGCGGCGAGTACAAGGTGTTCATCGGGCATCGCGTGGCGCACAACATGTCGCGCGGCCCCGCCAAGGGCGGCATCCGGTTCCATCCCGACGTGAACCTCGACGAGGTGAAGGCGCTGGCGTCGTGGATGACGTGGAAGTGCTCGTGCCTGGACCTGCCGTTCGGCGGCGGAAAGGGCGGCGTGCAGGTGGATCCGCACGCGCTCTCGAAAAACGAACTCGAGCGACTCACGCGCCGCTACACCAGCGAGATCCTGCCCTTGATCGGGCCCGGCCAGGACATCCCCGCCCCCGACGTCTACACCGACTCCCAGACCATGGCGTGGATCATGGACACCTACAGCATGACCAAGGGCGCCACCACGCTCGGCGTGGTCACCGGCAAGCCCGTGGCGCTCGGCGGTTCGAAGGGCCGCGACCGTGCCACGGCTCGCGGCGTGCAGTTCACGCTGCGCGAGGCGTGCCGCGAACGGAAGATGAAGTTGAAGGGCGCCACCGTGGCCATCCAGGGCTACGGCAATGCCGGCAGCAACCTGGCGGAGCTGCTGCATGAGGAAGGCTCGCGCGTCGTGGCGGCGTCGGATTCGAAGGGCGGCGTGTACCAACCCGAAGGACTCAATCCCGCCGCACTCGCGGCGCACAAGAAGAAGGGCGCGAGCCTCAAGACCTTCCGGGGTGGCAAGCCGATCACGAACGCGCTGCTGCTGGAGCTGCCGGTGGACATCCTCGTGCCCGCCGCGCTCGAGAACCAGATCACCGCCGCCAACGCGGCCAAGGTGCAGGCGAAGATCATCGCCGAGGCGGCGAACGGTCCCACCACACCGCGCGCCGACGACATCCTGTTCAAGCGCGGACGCACGGTGATCCCCGACATTCTCGCGAACGCCGGCGGTGTCACCGTGAGTTACTTCGAGTGGGTGCAGGACTCCTACACGTTCTTCTGGGACGAGGAAGAGGTGGACCGCCGCCTCGAGGTGTACATGCGCCGGGCGTATCTGGCGTCGTCGGAGATGGCGAAGAAGTACCGCTGCAGCCTGCGCGGCGGCGCCTACGTGCTGGCCGTGCAGCGAGTGCTCGAGGCGACGCAGGTGCGCGGCATCTTCCCCTAAACGGCTTTCAGCAAGTCGGCATCAGTCACAGGCCGCGGCGCGCGGCGCGCGGCGGGGCGGGAACCCGGCGCACGCCTCTCGGAGCGAAGCTCGAGCACGCGAACTTGACGCGCTCCTCCAGCGAAGCATCGGGGATCACCTCATCACAGAGCGCGGCCGCACGACGTGCCTCGTCAGTCCGCAATCCCAGCACCCGCAGCCACGGGGTAACGTCTTTGTCGGCTGTCGGATCCTCCGCGGCCTCCGGCCGCGCCCGGGCCCCGGCCGCTGCGCGCGACTTCGCCGTCCGGCGTTTTGCTTCCTCTCGCTTGTGGCGCATGAACTCGGTCCCGTACGTCTGCTCGGCGGTGTACTGGTTGTGCGCCTGACACCGCAGCCGCATCCCGTCCGTCGTCGCCTGTCCTCCGCGGGCCACCGGCTCCACGTGATCGAACTCCAAGCGCGTGCGCGCCTCGCACCGCTTCCCGAGGTCGCTTTCGAACGTGCACTGCCCGCCATCGCGCATCCAGACCCTGCGCCGGACGTCGGCGGGGACATGGCGTTCGTTCTTGGACCGTCGCCGTGGGCCCGGGCGGGAGGTGGCAGCGCACTTGCGCTTCTCGAGCTGGGCGAGCAGGGCATCGAGCGCCCGGTCCAGCACCTGGGCGAGATCGCCTGATGGAACCGCGTGACCGAGCAACTCCTGCGCACGGCGGAGCTTGTCGCGCGTGTCCTGCCCGATGGAGACTTGAAATGCGTATCGCTCGGGTGAGAGCGGCGCCACCTTCGCTCGGCGGGCAGGGGCGGCCACTTGCCCCGGTGACTGTAGGTCGGGGAGCGCCTCAACTGGCCGTACGGCCAGTTGGTCGCCCGGCGGAACCGAGGCCACGGCCTCCACCCGGCTCGGCACGTCCGGCCTCGGAAAGCGTTGCGCGAGCAGCACCTCGATC
>CAYQNV010000063.1:0-31291 GCA_964418975.1 uncultured bacterium
CGACTACAACAAGGTGTACGCGGCGTATGCCGCGGCGGTGGCGCACAAGGGGCGGCCGACGGTGATCCTGGCCAAGACGGTGAAGGGCTGGACGCTCGGCACCGCCGCCGAGGCGCGCAACATCACGCACCAGAAGAAGAAGCTCGACCTGGAAGAGCTGAAGAAGTTCCGCGACACGCTCGAGTTGCCCATCGCCGACAAGCAGATCCCCGAAGCGCCGTTCTTCCACCCCGGGCCCGACAGCCCCGAGGTGCGCTACCTGCTCGAGCGCCGGCAGGCGCTGGGCGGCTGTATCCCCAAGCGCGTGGTGCGATCCAAACCGCTGCCGCCCGCGGCGCCCAAGACGTTCACCGAGTTCGACGGCGGCACCGGCGCGAACCAAGCGGTGTCGACCACCATGGTGTTCGGCAAGCTCGTGCGCAACCTGCTGCGCGATCCGATCTACGGCAAGCGCGTGGTGCCCATCATCCCGGACGAAGCCCGCACGTTCGGCATGGAGGTGCTATTCCGCGAGGTCGGCATCTACCAGCCCTTCGGCCAGCGCTACGAGCCGGTGGATTCGAAGCTGGTGCTGTCCTATATGGAGAAGCCGGACGGCCAGCTGCTCGAGGAGGGCATCACAGAGGCCGGTTCGGTCGCGTCGTTCAGCGCCGCCGGCACCGCGTACGCCACGCACGGCACCACCATGATCCCGTTCTACATCTTCTATTCCATGTTCGGCTTCCAGCGAACCATGGACCAGATCTGGGCGTTCGGGGATGCGCGTGGGCGAGGCTTCCTGTTGGGTGCGACCGCCGGCCGCACCACGCTGAACGGCGAGGGCCTGCAGCACGAGGACGGCCACAGCCACCTGTTGGCGAGCGCGGTGCCGAACTGCATCGCGTACGACGCCGCGTTCGCCTACGAGGTCGCGGCATTGGTGAAGCATGGGCTTCACCGCATGTTCGAAAAGGGCGAAGACGTCTTCTTCTATCTCTCGCTCTACAACCAGGACTACTCCATGCCGAGCAAGCCCGAGGGCGTGGACGAGGGCTTGTTGAAGGGCCTCTACCGCTACCGGCGCTCCGACGCCACGCACAAGCTCCGGGCGCAGCTCTTCGGCAGCGGCCCGCTCATCCTCCAGAGCCTGCGCGCGCAGGAAATGCTGGCCGAGAAGTGGGGGGTGGCCGCCGACGTGTGGAGCATGACCAGCGCGCAACAGCTGCGGAACGACGCGCTGTCGGTGGAGCGCTGGAATCGACTGCATCCCACGGAGAAGCCGCACGTGCCGTATGTGGCGCAAGCGCTCGCGGGCACCGAGGGCCCGGTGGTGGTGACGAGCGACTGGGTGAAGTCGGTGAACGACATGCCCGCGCGCTGGATCAGCAACCGCTTCGTGGCGTTGGGCACTGACGGCTTCGGCCGGAGCGACACGCGTGAGGCGTTGCGTCGTCACTTCGAGATCGATGCCGAGCACGTCGTGGCGGCCACGCTGCACGCGCTCATGCTCGACGGCAAAGTGAAGCCCGAGGTCGTGGCGCAGGCGATCGCCGAGTACCAGCTGGACCCCGGCATCACCGAACCGCGCGAGGCCTGAGGCGGCCGGCACTCCGTCGGGGTGACTCCCGCGAGCCGGCCGATAACGGCGCCATGAGCCTCCCGTTCTGGCTGTTGCTGCCGCTCCTGCTGTTGGCGTTGCTGCCGTCCGCTCACGCGGCCTACGCCGCGTGGGTGAGGCGGCGCTACCCGGCAGCGGGCGAGCGCATGGCGCACGGCGGCGCGCGCCTGCACTTCACGCGGCACGGCCAAGGCCCGTCGGTGGTGCTGGTGCACGGCGCCAACGGCACGTGGCAGGATTTCCCGCCCGAGTTGATCAGCGACTTGGCGCGCGATCACACCGTGCTGGCCCTGGACCGGCCCGGGCACGGCTGGAGCGAGGCGCCGGAGGGGCCGCTCGGGCTCGCCGAGAACGCCGCCGCGCTGCTCGCGCTGTTGCGCGGGCAAGCCACCACGCGCGCCACACTGGTGGGTCATTCTTACGGTGCGGCCGTGGCGCTGCGCGTGGCACTCGAGGCGCCGGAGCTGGTGAGCCACGTGGTGGCCGTGACGCCGTGCACCGTGATCGACCGACGGAACGCGCGTTACGCCACCGCACCCTGGGTGGGCGACCCGTCGGGGCGCGTGCTGTTCCAGTTCATCGCGTTGCCGCTCCTGCCGCTCGGCCTGCCGCTTCGCGCGCAGGCGTGGCACCCCGAGCGACCGCCCCGGGGCTGGGGCGCGTCACGCGCGTTCGCCTACGTGCCGTCGCAGATGCACGCCAGCGCGCGCAACTTCCGTACGCTCCACGCCGACATGGCCTGGCTCGAGGCTCACCTGCCGCGACTTCAACCGCGACTCACCGTGCTGGCGGGCGCGCTGGACCGGGTCACGCCCCCCACGCGCCACGTGCATTGGTTGCGCGGCGCGGTCCCCACCGCACGCATCGAGGAGCTGCCGCAGGTGGGACACTGGTTGGTGCGGCTCATGCCCGCGGTGGTCACCGCCGCGGTGCGGTCACATGCCGGAGCTCAATCCGACGTCCTTTGTAGCCGATAGACCCCGAAGTCCCCACTCGGGAGGTATTCGTGCACGAGATGGTCGTGTTCTTCATCGTGTTCGACGTGATCATCACCGTGGCCGTGGTGATGTTCATTTTCAAGCGTCGCCAGGCGGCGAACGGAGCCACGCGGGGAGCCACCCCGGGCGTGCTGAGCATGGAGAGCTTCCGCGCGCTCGCCGCGTTCGCCAAGGACAAGCACGAGCACATCGGCAACTACGTGCAGTCCAACTGGAGCGGTATCCCGGATCAGCTCCCGAGCGTGCTCACGTCGCTGCTGGACGGGCTCGAGCGGGACGCACTGGGCAAGGGCCTGCCCGCCGATCGAGACACGCTCAAGGTCATGCTGGCGACATCGCTCCGCTCGCACAAGATCGGCCGCGGCAACGACGTACGCGACGCGCTGGCGAAGGTGGCCTGAGGGGCACTCCCCCCTACCGCGCCAGCATCCCCTCCAGCCGAGCCTTCATCGCCGGCCAGTCGTCGTCCACGCAGCTGAACCACACCGAGTCGCGGATCGTTCCGTCCTCGTTGAACATCCACTTGCGGAACGTCCCCTCCTCGACCAGCCCCAGCCGGCGCATGGCGTTCTGCGACTTCAAGTTCGTCAAGCTGGTCTTGAACTCCACGCGCATGCAGCCCCAGTGTTCGAACGCATGCCGGAGCATCAAGTACTTGGCCTCGGTGTTGACCACCGTGCGCTGGAACTCGGTGCCGAGCCACGTCCAGCCGATCTCCACTCGGCGATGCTCGCGCACGATGTTGCCGAAGCGCGTGGAGCCTGCCACGCGGCCGCTCTCGCAATGCACGGTGGCGAACGGCAATGCCGAGCCGGCGTCCCGCTCCTCGATCGCCTTCTCCAGATAGCGGCGCAGTTCGCCGTCGTCGCGCACGCGGGCCGATGTGAACCGCCAGAGCGAGGGCTCCAGGCCGACGGCGCGCAGGCCCTGCCAGTGGCGATCCAGCTCGAGCGGCTCGAGCCGCACGAAGCGGCCCTCCAGCGTCACGGGTCGAATTTCCATACCCGCATGGAACACGCGCGCCCGCGGCGCGTCAACGCATACCGCTAGGCGCTGCATGCGCGCTCGCATCGGTCGCGGGTATGCTCGTCCGTCCCGACGCCGGTGCGGCGTCGGGCAACCTCTCGAAAGGACCCCGCGTCATGCATCGGTCGCGCACTCGGAAGACAGGCACGGGCATGACTCACGCGAGGCGCGACGCTGTGGGCGGTAGGCCCGTGCTGGCCCTGCTCGCTCTGGTACTGCTGCTCCCCTCCTGTGCGCCGGCGCCCTCCACGGTGGTGGCCATCTCCGCTCCCGTGGCTCCCGGACTTCGGGCGACCGATCCCTCGATCGCGATTGCTCCCGCGGGCGACGTCGTGCTGCTCGCCTGGTTGGCGGGCGACAGCACGGGCTGGCGCGTGTGGTTCGCGCGCTCACAGGACGACGGCGCCAGCTGGTCGTCGCCGATCGCGGTGAGCCCTCCAAGCGAGCGCGTCGAGCCGCACGCTGAGGTCACACCCCGGTTGGTCTGCGACGCCAAGGGCCGCGTGGCGATCCTGTGGGCCTCCGCGCGCGAGCTTCCCGGGCAGCCGGGTGCGGCGAGCGAGCTGCGGCTCGCGCGGTCACTCGACGGCGGCGGCACGTGGGGCGCACCGTCCACGCTCCACGTGGACCGTACGGCGACGCCCCGCACGCACCGATTCCACGACCTCGCCGCCTCGGACAACGGCCGGCTCGTCGTCGCCTGGTTGGCAAGCGCCCCGCGAGCCGACGGCGACGCCCACCCTGATGCCAGCACGGACGCGATCATCCACACGGTGAGCTCGAGCGACTTTGGCGGACTTTGGGATCGCGAATCATCGCAGTGGGCTTGGGCCTGCGCGTGCTCTCGTGTGGGCGTTGGCATCGACCTCATGGGCCGCACGTTCGCGTCGTTCCGACGTCACGCCCCGGCCCACGTGCGTGACGTCGTTCTGGCCCGGGCGGGCGGTTCGCCCGTGAGCGTGTTCGACGATCGCTGGTCCCCTGAAAACTGTCCGCACGCGGGCCCCGGTTTCGAGGTGGCGCGCGATGGCACGCTGCGCGTGGCCTGGTTCACCGGCGGACCGGGCCGCAACGGCGTGTGGTTCCGCCAGAGCGTGCCCGAGCAGTTCGACTCCACGCTCACACCGCTCCCCGTGCTGCTGGACGAGCGTCTCCCCACCGTGCAGGTTTCGGTCGGCGATGCAGGCATGAGCGGAACGCTTATCGCATGCGATGCGGACTCCTCGGGTGCGGGGCAGCTCTTGCTCGTGCGTGTCGAGGCGTCTGGCCGACGCATCGTGGAGCGGCTCTCGCCCGACGGCGTGCGCGGCGCCGTGCGACCACAGGTGGCGGCCTCCAACACGAAGCGAAAGGCGTTTGTGGCTTGGACCGAGCGCGACGGCGACGAGCTCCGGCTCCAGCTGCTGCGCTGGAACGTGGGGCGCTGAGGCCGCGGAGTCGCCAACGACCGCTCAGCTACTCCTTCACCAGGTAGTAGCTGGCTTGCGGGTGGTGCACCACCAGCGCGCTCGTGCTGGCCTCGGGCACCAATTGGAACGCGCTCGTGAGGATCACGCCGATGGCCTGCTCGGGTCGGAGCAGCGCGAACAGCTTGCCCTGATCGGCCAGGTCGGGGCAGGCGCTGTAGCCGAACGAGTAGCGCTTGCCGCGCGACTCCTCGAGCTTGAGCTCCTGGCGCATACGCAGGTGGTGCCACTCGGCGAGACCCTCGGTGGCCGCCATGGCGAGGCCGTGCACGAACAGCGACTCCGAATACTCCCCGCGCTTGTCGAGCGCCGCGCCCAGCTCGTCGGCGCCCGAGCCCACGGACACCAGCTGGAAGCCCACCACGTCGAACTTGGAGGACGAGGCGGGTTGGAAGTAGTCCGACAGGCACAGCCCCTCGCGATCGGCCTGGCGCGGGAACGTGAAACGCGCGACCTCCTCGATCTTGCCTCGCGGCGTGAGCGACCCGGGCGTGAATGCCGTGGCGTCGTACACCACCAGGTCCTGGCCTTCCGACTGGCAGGGGAAGTAGCCGTACACGGCGATCGGCCGGAGCCAGCCCTTTTCGCGCGCTTCGCGCTGCAGGCGTAGCCGGCGCGGTTCGAAGTCCTCGCGCACGAGCTTGTCGACCTGCGCGACGTCGCCACGCGCGCCCCAGTGCAACCGGTAGAGCGTCTTCAAGTCCATGCCCGCGTACATGCCGTCGAACGGGATGGCGGAGGTGGGCGTGACCCGCGCGCCCCAGAACGGCGGCGGCGGCACCGCGACGTCGCGCGCCACGCTCACCTTGAAGTCCTGCTGCTGGGCACTGGCCGCGGCGGAGCGCGCCTCGAGCTGGACGCTCTTGCTCTTGAACTCGTACGCCTCGCGCTTGACGCGCGTTGCGAGCTCCTCGCGCGCCGCAGGGTCCACCAGCGCGTTGACCGTGTCGAGCCCTTCGAATGCGTCTTTGCAGTAGTACACGCCCGGCTCGTAGAACACCTCGCCGTCCACGAGGGCGGCGCGCCGGCCGAAGTTGCGGTTGATGGCGGCGCCGCCGATCAGCACTGGCACGCGCATGCCGAGGCGGTGCAGTTCCGCCACGCACGCCGGCATCTGCCGACTCGTGGACACCAGCAGTGCCGACAGGCCGATGGCGGTGGCATCCAGCTCGCGCGCCTTGTCCACGATGGCCTGGATGGGCACCTGTTTGCCGAGGTCGTGCACCGTGTAACCGTTGTTCGACAGGATCGTCTTCACCAGGTTCTTGCCGATGTCGTGCACGTCACCGAACACGGTGGCGACCACGACGCGCCCCTTGGACACGTCGGCGGATTTCTCGAGATAGCGCTCGAGCTGCGCCACCGCCTTCTTCATGACCTCGGCGCTCTGCAGCACGAACGGCAGAATGAGCTCGCCGGTGCCGAATTTATCGCCGACCTCTTTCATCGCGGGGAGCAGGACCGTATTGAGCACGACCACCGGATCCTGCCGCCGCACGGCCTCGTCGACGAGCGATTCGATTCCCGCCGGGCGACGGTGCAGGATCTGGTGGTGCAGGCGCTCCTCCACGCTCATGGCGGCTTCGGCCGCCTCGTCCTCACGGGCGCGCGCGTCGGGAGCGCGCCCCTCGAAGTGGTTGATGTAGGCCGCGAGCGCATCGGGCGTGCGCGCCAGCACCAGGTCGTCGGCCAGCCGGCGGTCGTCGGCCGACAGGTCGGCGTAGGGGATGACGTCAGCGGGATTCACGATGGCCATGTCGAGTCCGGCCTGGACGCAGTGATAGAGGAACACGCTGTTGAGCACGGCGCGCGCCTCCTTGCCGAGCCCGAACGACACGTTGGACACGCCGAGTGAGGTGAGCACGCCGGGGAGTTCGCGCTTGATGAGCCGGATGCCGTCGAGCGTCTCGATCCCGGAGCGCACGAACTCCTCGTCGCCAGTGGCGAGCGTGAACGTGAGGTCGTCGAAGATCAGCCGCTCGGCTGGCAGGCCATACTCGCGCGTCACGATGTCGTGGATGCGGCGCGCCACCTCGAGTTTGCGCGCCGCCGTCTTCGCCATGCCCTGCTCGTCGATCGTCAGCGCGATGACCGCGGCGCCATAGCGAACGACCAGCGGCATCACCGCCTCGATGCGCTCGAGGCCGTTTTCCAGGTTGATGGAGTTGACGATGGCCGAGCCTGGGTAGGCCTGGAGCGCCGCCTCGAGCACGTTCGCCTCGGTGGAATCGATGCACAGCGGTGCTTCCACCGCGAGCGAAAGCTTCTTCACCAGCGCGCGCATCTGTTCGGCTTCGTCGGTGCGCTCGGTAAGCGCCAGGCACACGTCAAGCACGTGCGCGCCGCCCTCCACCTGGTCGCGCGCGATGGGGACCATCTCCTCGAGCGCCCCTTCCAGCGCCAGGCGCTTGACCTTGCGCGAGCCCTGCGTGTTGAGTCGCTCGCCGATCAGCAGCGGCCGCGGCTCCTGTTCCAGCGCCATCGCGGTCATGCCACTCGACACGTGCCAGCGGCTGCGCCCGGGACGCGAGCGCGGCCGGGTGCCGCGGCCCACGGCGGCGACGAGGCTGCGGATGTGGTCGGGCGTGGTGCCGCAGCAGCCGCCCACCACGTTCACGCCAAAGTCGAGCACGAACTCGCGCAGCGTCTCGGCGAACGGCTCCGGTCGCATGGGGTACAATGTTCGGCCCCCGTCATTGATGGGAAGGCCGGCGTTGGGGATGCAGTGGATGGGCGTGCTGGCGTTCTCGCACAGGTAGCGCACGGCGTCGCGCATGAGGTCGGGGCCGGTGGAGCAGTTGAGCCCGATCACGTCCACGTGCATCGCTTCGAGCGTGGCGAGCGCGCCGCGGTAGTCGGTGCCGAGCAGCATGCGGCCGGTGGGATCGAGCGTGATCGAGCACTGGAGTGGTACACGCCGACCGGTGAGCTGCATGGCTTCGCGGCTGGCCAGCACCTGCGCTTTCATCTCGAGGATGTCCTGACAGGTCTCGAGGATGAGCAGGTCCGCGCCGCCTTCCAGGAGTCCCTGCGCCTGGTCGCGGAACGACGGCAACAAGTCGGTGAGCGAGAGCTTGCCCAGGTCCGGGTCCTCGGACGACGGCAGGAAGCCCGACGGCCCCATCGAGCCGGCCACGAAGCGCGGACGACCGTCGGCGGCGAAGCGGTCGGCCACGCGGCGGGCCGCCGCGGCCGCGGCGCGATTCAGCTCGACCGTGCGCTCGCCGAGCCCCCATTCCTCGAGCCGCGTGCGCGACGCCTGGAACGAGTTGGTCTCGACCACGTCGGCGCCGGCCTCGAAATACCCGGTGTGGATGGCCTCGACCACGTCGGGTCGGGTGAGCGACAGGTAGTCGATGCAGCCGTCCCAGCGCTTGCCGCCGTAGTCCTCGGCGGAGAGCTCGCGCGCCTGCACCTGCGTGCCCATGCCGCCGTCGAAGAACAGGACGCGGTCACGCAACAGTTCGAGGTACCGGCTCATCGGAGGAGTGCTCCCTGGGATCCTGGCAAAGCCTGCGGGCCCCGATCAGAGTGGGCGACGATGCTATCGGCGTGGCCACACGCGCGCAAATCCGCGCATGGAGATGTCGACCGGCCTTTGCGCCACCGCGACGACGACGCCGGGGTGACTTTCGTGCTTGACCGCGCGCCGGCATGCCGCGACCGTGCGGAGCCATGGTCCGCTCCCTGGCGCTGCTCCGACACGGCATGGCCGCGGGCCAGGGGCCC
This sequence comes from uncultured bacterium, assembly GCA_964418975.1. Lineage (GTDB taxonomy): Bacteria > Eisenbacteria > RBG-16-71-46 > RBG-16-71-46 > RBG-16-71-46 > JAIOPA01. The sequence continues at coordinate 8,817 of CAYQNV010000063.1, forward strand.
GAAGCCCCGCTGCTCCCGGAAGGCGCTGCCTACCTGCGACGGCTCGGCGCGCTGCTCAGGTCCGGCGGCTGGCGGCCGGCCGCGGTGGTGACGAGCCCCTATCGCCGAGCGTGGGAGAGCGCGCGGGTGCTCGCCTCGACGCTTCACCCCGGCGTCGAGACGCACGTGCTCCCGGAGTTGAAGCCCGAGGGCGAGCCCGACGAGGCGCTCGAGGCCATTCTCGGCATCGTGCCCCTCGCGACCCCGGTGCTCGTGGTGTCGCACCTGCCGCTCGTCGGCCGGCTCGCCGAGGAATTGGTGGGGGACGACCCCGGCTTCTCGCCCGGCACGTTCGTGGAGATCGTGCGCGAACTCGATGGCTCGGCGCGGCTGCTGCGGCGCATCGGCCCCCGCGACGTGCCCCTCGCCTGACGCGCGGCGAACGCAGCTCCATTACCATGCGAGTTCGCGGAAGCGGCTGGCAACTCGGCGGAGGGAGGCGGCACATGACGTCGTTGACAGGCAAGGTCGCACTCGTGACCGGTGGCAATCGCGGTATCGGGCGCGGCATCAGCGAGGCGCTGGCGCGCGAAGGCGTGGTGGTCGCACTCACCGCGCGTGACGCCGCGGCGGCGACCGCGGCGGCGAGCGAGCTGGGAGGCGCCACACGCGGCTACGCCTGCGACGTGCGGCGGCCCGAGCAGGTGGCGGCGCTGTTCGCCAGGGTGGAGCAGGACCTGGGCGGCATCGACGTGCTGGTGAACAACGCCGGCGTGGGCAAGTTCGCGCCCGTGTCCGACATGAGCCTCGAGGATTGGCATGCGGTGATCGAGACCAACGTGAACGGCGTATTCTATTGCACGCGCGAGGCCATCCCGCGAATGCGCAAGCGGGGCGGCGGTTATATCTTCAACGTGTCGTCGCTGGCGGGCCGGAACGCATTCCCCAACGCCGCGGCCTACTGCGCCAGCAAGCACGCCGTGAACGGATTCAGCGAGGTGCTGTTCCAGGAGGTGCGCGACGACGGCATCCGCGTCACCTATCTCATGCCCGGCAGTGTCGCCACCGACTTCGGCCGTGGCACGGCGGCCAAGCAGGACTGGGCGCTCCAGCCCGCGGACGTGGGCGAGATGGTGGTGGACCTGCTCCGCACGCACCCGCGCGTCATGCACAGCCGGGTCGAGATGCGCCCGTCGCGGCCTCAGAAAGGCTGATTCGGCGCCCCTACCCTCTTTCGAGTGGTTCTCCGCCGCGCCCGGGCGGCCGTCCCCCGCGCCGGGGCCGCAGGGATTGTGGGACCCGCCCCGGCCCCGGTAGCGTGTCGGTTTCGAGAACACTCCCCTGCCTGCCCGGCCTCGTGACCCGCGCAGGCTCCCACGCCACTCCCCTGAGGAGATTCCCAGATGCGTTCCTGCCCGCCGTCGCTCGCGCGCCTTGCGGCCGCCGCCGGCCTGCTCGTCGCGCTGTCCCCCTTGGCCCACGCCAAGACCACGGCGGTCGCGGCGTTGGTTCCGGACAACGCCCCGGTTTGGACCGGGAATCCGGACGCCGCCGCGGTCAAGGCTCGCGCCGAGAAACGTCTGGTCAACGCCAGGGCGGCACTGGCACGAGTGCTCGCCGCAAAGGCCCCGCGCACGCTCGCCAACACGCTCGAGCCCTACGACGAGGTGACCCGCCAGCTCGATCTGGCGGGCTCGTTCTGCCAGTTGGTCCAGGAGACGAGCCCGGACTCCGTCTCGCGCGCGACCGCGGAGGGCATGTCGCAGGAGATCACGAAGTTCGTTACCGAGTTGTCCCTCAACCGCAAGCTCTACGACGCGGTTTCGGCCATGGATCTGGCCACCGCCGATGCCGAGACCAAGCACTACGTCGAGCGCACGTTGCGCGATTTCCGCCTGAGCGGCGTGGACAAGGACCAGGCCAGCCGCGATCGCATCAAGCAGCTCCAAGAGGAGCTGGTGCTCGTGAGCCAGGAGTTCGGCCGCAACATTCGTGAGGACAAGTCCACGGTGACCTGCACGCCGGCCGAGCTGGAGGGCCTGCCGCAGGATTACATCGACCGCCATAAACCGGGCACGGACGGTCGCATCACGCTCACGTTGGAATATCCCGACTACATGCCTGTCATCAACTATGCCAAGAGCGACGACCTGCGCCGCCGCATGTACATGGTGTACCAGAACCGCGCGCATCCCAAGAATCTCGAGGTGCTCGACCGCCTACGCCAGAAGCGTCACGAGCTGGCGCTCGCGCTGGGCTTCACGAACTACGCGGATTGCGTGACGGCCGACAAGATGGTGGGCAGCGCCGGCAGCGCACGTGGGTTCATCGATCGCGTGGTGGCCGCCTCGGACGCACGCCAGAAGCGCGAATACGCGCAGCTCCTGGCGCGCAAGCAGCAGGACGTTCCCGGCGCCGCCGCGGTGACATTCTGGGAGTTCCAGTATTTCTCCGAGCAGGTGCGCAAGAGCGACTACGCGTTCGACTCGCAGCAACTGCGCCCCTACCTGCCATATGCGCAAGTCAAGCAGGGGGTGCTGGACGTGACCTCCCGGCTGTTCGACGTGGAGTTCAAGCGCGTCCCTGACGCACCGGTGTGGCATTCGTCCGTGGAGTGCTACGAGTTGTTCGACGGCGGAAAGCTCGCCGGCCGCTTCTATCTCGACATGCACCCGCGCGACAATAAATTCAACCACGCGGCTCAGTTTCCCATTCGCACCGGGCTCGCGGGCCGGCAGATTCCCGAAGCCGCGCTCGTGTGCAACCTCCCCGGCGGCGAACCGGGCGAACCGGGCCTGTGCGACTACGACGACCTCGTGACTTTTTTCCACGAGTTTGGGCACCTGTTGCACACCATGTTCGCCGGCCAGCGCCGCTGGGTCGGCACCGCGGGCATCTCCACCGAGCACGATTTCATCGAGGCGCCCTCGCAGATGCTCGAGGAGTGGGTGCGGAGTCCCGACGTGCTGGCGACGTTCGCGAAGGATCCGAAGACTGGCCAGGTGATCCCCGCCGAACTGGTGCAGCGCATGAATCGTGCGAACGGCTTCGGCCGCGGTCTGTGGGTGCGTCGTCAGATGGTGTACGCAGGGCTTTCGCTCGGTTGCTACGACCGCGAGCCCGCCGACCTGACCACGGATCAACTCCTGTCGGACCTGGTGAAGAAGTACCAGCCCTTTCCCTTCCAGGAAGGCACTCACTTCCAGTGCGCGTTTGGCCACTTGGACCAGTATTCGGCGACCTACTACACGTACATGTGGTCGTCGGTCATCGCCAAGGACCTGTTCTCCAAATTCGACAAGGCCCACCTGCTCGCCCCGGGCGGGGCCAAGTCGTACCGCGAGACGGTGCTCGCCGCCGGCGGCTCGAAGCCGGCCGCCCAGTTGGTGAGGGACTTCCTCGGCCGCGACTTCAACGAGCAGGCCTGGAAGAAGTGGTTGGACTCGACGGACTGAGCGCCATCCAGGGCTGATGCCATGAGGAAGGCCGGCGGGAACCCTCCGCCGGCCTTTTGATTTGGGGTGCGGACCGAGAGCCCGGCGCGTTAGAATATTCGCGCCCTGGCGGACGCTCGCGAACCCTCGGGAGGCCGTCCTGCTCCACCGCATCCTGCCGTTGCTTGCCTGCCTGCTGTGCGCGGGCGGCCCGGCGCTCGCCGCCGATTGCACGCGCACTTCTGTAGGGCTGGTCCCGCTCACCGACCTGGGCGCGGGCCTCTATCAGGGCGTCCCGGGCGGGCTTTACCCGGGAGGCGTCAACGGGCGTCCCGCCGCCCATGACGCGGCCGGCCGCGCGCTCGCGCAGGCCCTCGTGCCGCTCGACACGCTCGGCCAGCCCGATCTCGTGAACGGCCGCGTTGTGCTGGTGTCCATCGGCATGAGCAACGCCACGCAGGAGTTCCGTCGCTTCGTGCAGAAGAGCGACGTCGACCCGTTGCGGCTGCCGAGCACGCGCGTGATCGACTGCGCCCTGGGCGGTCAGGCGGCCAACGTGATCGACGACCCGAACGTGCCCTACTGGGACTCGGTCGCCACGCGCCTGCGTGGACGCGGCTCCTCGCCGCTCCAGGCACAGGTGGCCTGGATCAAGGAAGCCGACGCGGGGCCGAGCGGGACATTCGAGGCGTCCTCCGAGACGCTCGCGGTGCACTTGGCGCGCGTCGTCGCGATCCTCAAGAGCAAGTTCCCCAACGTGAAGCTGGCGTATTTCACCAGCCGCATCTACGCCGGCTATGCGACGACCGCGCTCAATCCCGAACCCTACGCCTACGAATCCGCGTTCGCCGTGCGGCGCGTGATCGAGCGCCAGCTCGCGGGCGACTTGGCGTTGAACTTCGACGCGAACGCGGGGCCAGTGACCGCGCCGTGGCTGGCGTGGGGGCCGTATCTCTGGGCGGACGGGCTCACGCCCCGCTCGGATGGGCTCACCTGGGCGTGCGCCGAGTTCGCCGCTGACGGCACGCACCCGGCCGTCGCGGCGCAGAACAAGGTGGCCGACAGCCTGCTCGCTTTCTTCCGCTGGGACTTGACGACCGCACCCTGGTACCGCGTGCCGGGCGAGCTGGCGGTGGGGCCGCGTGATCCGAACGCGGGCGTGGCACTGGCCGCCGCGCCCAATCCCAGCCGAGCCGGAGCGGTGTTCACGCTGCGCGTGGCCGCGGGCACCCCCTGGCGATTGACCGTGCTGGATGCCGCCGGCCGTCGGGTGCACGAGGCGGCCGGGGCCGGGACCGGGGCCGTGCAGCAGATCGACTGGGACGGTCGTCGGGCGCGGGGTGGCCCCGCAACACCCGGGAGCTACTGGGTGCAGCTATGCGCCGGGACCGAGCGCGCCGTGCTACGACTCGTGCGCCTCGCTCCCGGAGAGTGACCCACACCATGCGTGTTCGCGATCTCTTGCTCGCCTGCCTGATGCTCGGGTTGCCCGTCGCCGGCTTCGCCGCGACCAGCCCGCCCGGGGTGAACCTGCGCTGGGACGCGTGCTACCGCGACGGCGGCGTCTCGAACAAGAACTTCGCGTGCAATACGAACCTCGGCACCGAGCTGCTCGTCGGCTCATTCGAACTCGTGCAGCCGCTCAATGACGTACTGAGTGCGCAGATCGTCCTCGACCTGCGCTCTGCGTCTCCCACGCTGCCGACGTGGTGGTCGTTGGCTTTCTCGGGTGGCTGTCGCAGCCGGTCGATGGATTTCCGGCCGACGGGATTCCCCCAGCCGGGAGTGTGCTCATATGACGGGCTCGGCGCGGGCGGTGGACTTGGCGCGTACAGCATCGGCTTGCAGGGTCCGTCTCACGTCCGGCTGACCGGCGCCTTCGCTGTGCCGACGCTCATGCCGGTGAACCTCCTCGGCGGAGTCGAGTACTACGCCTTCTTCATCACCATCGATCACGCGAAGACCGTGGGGAGCGGGGCGTGCGGCGGGTGCGAGATCCCCGTGTGCCTCTTCCTCTCTCGCATCTCGCTATTCCAGCGGGGCGCGAGCACCGCGGCGATCCACCTGGAGCAGGGCGCCAACCACCTCGGCAGCCAGTACGTGACCTGGCAGAACGGCTATCCCACCGACGTGCATCAAGTGTGCGATGCCCCGGCGAGCACCTGCGACACGCACTAAACGGCGTTCGGCTGCGTGCTGGCGACGACGACGCGGTCGCGCGTCTCGAGCTGGGGGCAGGTGAAGGCGTTGTATCGTTAGCGACCGCGCCCAGCGCTACCCCGCCTTGCTCGCCTCGCCCGGCTTCACCGTGCCCGCCAGCAGGTCGGCGTGGTAGCTGGAACGCACCAGCGGACCGCTCGCCACGCTCTCGAAGCCCAGTGACAGCGCCTCGTCGCGCCAGCGCGCGAACTGGTCCGGGTGCACGTATTCCACGACGGGCAGGTGCAACTTCGAGGGCCGCAGGTACTGGCCGATGGTGAGCAGGTCGCAGCCGTGCGCGCGCAGGTCCGCGAACGTGCGGGTCATCTCGGCGTCCCGCTCGCCCAAGCCCACCATGATGCCGCTCTTCGCCTTGATGCCGGTGGCGGAGTGCTTCACACGGCGGAGCAGTTCCAGCGAGCGGTCGTAGCGCGCACTCGGCCGCACTTCCGGGTGCAGGCGCTCCACTGTCTCGATGTTGTGGTTGATCACTTCGGGACGCGCGTCGATGACGCGCTGCAAGTCGTCCTTGCTGCCGCGGAAGTCGGGGATGAGCACTTCCACGACGGTGCCCGAACGCTTGCGGATCTCGTGGATGACCTGCGCGAACACGGTGCTACCGCCGTCCTTCAAGTCGTCGCGAGCCACCGAGGTGATGACGGTGTGGCGCAGGTTCATCGCGGCCACAGTCTCGCCCACGCGGCGCGGTTCGTCCCAGTCCACGTAGCCGTTGGGCCGGCCCGGCGCGACCGCGCAGAAGCCGCAGCGACGCGTGCACAGCGCGCCCAGGATCATGATCGTGGCGGTGCCGCGCGCCCAGCAGTGTCCGAGGTTGGGGCAGCGCGCCTCCTCGCACACCGTGACCAGCTTGTTCGCGCGCAGCAGCGCCTTGGTCTCGGCGTACTCGCCGCTTCCCGGCAACTGGATCTTGAGCCAGGGCGGCAGCCGCTTGAACTCGCCGGGCTCGACGCTGCCGAGGCTCCCCGCACCCGAGGCGCAGCCTTTGGTGCGCGGCGCCAGCGGCACACGTTCAGGCACCGGGGGCCGCGGCGCGCCATACACGCCGATGTTCGGCGTGATGCCCGGCTCAACACCCGGCTCGCCAATGCTCACCAACTCGTCGTGCGACGTGGGGAACTCTTCGCTCTCGCTCATCGCCGGAAAGTCTTCGCTTTCGCTCATCCTCAATCCCTCGCCAGCGCCGCGGTCTCGGCCGCCGAGGCGCCGGCGCGCAGCGCCAGCATGCGGTCCAGCGCCAGGCGCGCGTCGCGCTTGACGTCGTCGGCCACGCGCACCGGGTTCACCACGTGCCCGTGCGTCAGGTTCTCCAGCGCCCACACGAGGTGCGCCGGGTCGATGCGATTCATGGTCGCGCACGGGCAGACGTTCTTCTGCAGCGAGCGGATGCGCTGCTCCGGGTGCTCGAGCGCCAGGCGGTGCACCAGGTGGATCTCGGTGCCGATGGCCCAACTGGCGCCGGGCTTCGCCGCACGCACCTGGTCGATGATGAACTCGGTGGAACCGACCAGGTCGGCGCCCCGCACCACGTCGAACGGGCATTCCGGGTGCACGAGGATTTTTACAACCGCATCTTCCGCGCGGAGTTCCTCGATCTGGCGAACGTCGAACTTGGTGTGGACGGAGCAGAACCCGCGCCACAGCACGAGACGCGTGTCCTCCGCGAATGCGCGCGCGTTCACCCGGCGCGAGTCCGGCGCGCGCCACACCCATTCGGCCATGTGTTCCAGGGGTACGCCCATGCGATAGGCGGTGTTGCGGCCCAGATGCTGGTCGGGCAGGAACAGCACGCGGGGCTTCCTCGCCCACGCCCATTCCAGCGCCTGCTTCGCGTTGCTCGACGTGCACACCGCGCCGCCGCGCGCGCCGCAGAACGCCTTGATGGCGGCGCTCGAGTTCATGTAGGTGATGGGCGTGAACGTGTCGCCGTGTTCAGCAAGCAGCTGATCCCACGCGTCCTCGACGTCGTCGAGGGTTGCCATGTCGGCCATGGAGCAGCCGGCTTTCACGTCGGGCAGGATGACGGTCTGGTGCGGCTGGGCCAGCACGTCGGCGGACTCGGCCATGAAATGCACGCCGCAGAACACGATCCACTCGGCGTCCCGCTGGGCCGCCGCGAGCTGGGAGAGCTTGAAGGAGTCGCCGCGGAAGTCCGCAAACTCGATGATGCTCTCGCGCTGGTAGTGGTGGCCGAGGATGACGCAGCGCTTTCCGAGGGTCTTCTTGGCCGCCCACGTGCGCTCGCGAATCGCGTCCGCGTCGAGCGCCACGTAATCAGCGAACGGTCTCGGCCCCGACGTGAGGGGCCCGGCCACCAGCGTCATGTCACTCCAGTCCGGCTTCCTTGATCTGCTGTCGGCCGGCGAAGCCTTCCTCGAGCGAGTGCCAGTGCGACACCTCGGGCTCGGACACCTGCCAGCACAGGAACACCAACCGGTCGCCCATGAGCGAGTAGAAGTCGATGAGGCCGCGGTCGAGATCCTTCGCCATCGCACCCTTGGCGTGCAGCTCCTGCACGCCCTTGCCGATGGATTCGCCCAGGCGCCGGCGCTTCTCCTCGAGCGAGCGCAGCTCCAGCGTGTCCGGGTTCTCGGGCGCGGCGCCCGAGGTGGCCACGAGCAGGATGTCCATGCGCCGCTCGAGACGGTCGAACTCGCGCTTCTTCATGACCAGCCGCTCGAGCCGCGGACGGATCTCCGCGGCCACGCGATTCGCCTCGTCGACGGTGAACAACTCGATGCGCACGCGCGCCTCCGGTCAGTGCGTCTCGAACGACTTGCCGCAGCCGCAGGAATGGGCGGCGTTGGGATTGCGGATGGCGAAGCCGGTGGCCTGGAGTGTTTCGACCCAGTCCACTTCGACGCCCTTCAGCACGGGCGCGCTCTCGGGATCCACGAACACCTTCACCCCGCCGAACTCGCCCACCCAGTCGCCGGGTTGCTCGGCCTCGGCGAACGCCATGCCGTAGGAATAGCCCGAACAACCACCCTGCTGCACCGACAGCCGCAACCCGGCCACCGGCTGGGCTTGCTGCGCCAGTAGTTCACTCAACTTACGGCTTGCCGTCTCGGTCAACGTCACCATGCCTGTGCTCCTCCCATGGGGTGCGAGTGCTCGCTCGCGATCCCCTGCTTGGATGTATCGGCCCGTCGGGCGATGCCGGCCAGCGCCCACACGTCCGCGGGGCACCTCTCGACCGAACCATCAAACCCAAGTCGTGCAACAAGTTCTGCAGTCACCGCGGCCCTCACTTGGGCCACGGACGGCGCCCGCGATCCGAGTTGCTCGGCCACCGAGGTCATGCGGATGCTGTGGAAGCCGCACGGGTGGATCAGCTCAAACGGCTCGAGGGTGTTCGCCACGTTCAAGGCGAAACCATGGTAGCCCACCCAGCGTCGCACGGCGACCCCGATGGAGGCGATCTTCTGGTACTCCGAGAGCCACACGCCGGTGCGCCCCGGCACGCGCCGAGCGCGCAGGTCCCAGCGCGCAAGTGCGGCGATCAACGCGTCCTCGAGCGTGCGCAACCAGCGATGCAGGTCGCGATCAACGCGATCCAACGCCACCACCGGGTAACCCACGAGCTGCCCCGGACCGTGCCACGTCACGTCACCGCCGCGCGGCACCTCCACCACCTCGATGCCGGCCGCGGCGAGCGCGGCCGCGTCCGCACGCACGTTACCCACGCTGGGATTGCGCCCCACCGTGAGCACGGACTCGTGTTCGGGGTAGAGCAACCAGTCGCCCGTCTCGCCCGTGGCGCGGGCTGCCACCAGCGCGTCCATGAGCGCCAGGCCGTCGCGGTAGCGCGTCGTGCCCAGCTCGCAGACTTGCAGCGTGTTCATGGAGCCTCTCAGGCGTGGAACCACAGCAGCTCCGGCCGCTCCAGCAGCTCGCAGACGCGGCGCAGGAACTTCACGGCCAGCTCGCCATCCACCACGCGATGGTCGAAGCCGATGGACGCGTTCATCATGGGTGCGACCACGATCTGTCCGCCCTTCACCACCGGGCGTTCCACCACCTTGTGCACGCCGAGGATGGCCACCTCGGGCACGTTGATGACGGGCGACGAGTTGATGGCGCCGAACACGCCGGCGTTGGTGATCGAGAACGTGCCGCCCTGGATGTCGTCCGGCGTGAGCCGATCATTGCGAGCGCGTGCGGCGAGGTCGTTTACCTCGTGTGCCAGCTGCACCAGGTTCTTGAGGTCGCAGTTCTTCAAGTTCGGCACGATCAGGCCCTTGTCGTCGCGGCCCACGGCCATGCCGATGTTGTAGTAGTGCTTGAGCACCATGGCATCGCCCTGCGGCGAGACCGAGCCATTCACCCACGGGAACTCTTTCAGGGCGAACACCGCGGCCTTGATGAAGAACGGCATGTAGGTGAGCTTGATGCCCTGCGGCTCGAGCTTGGGCGCCCACTCCTTGCGGAGCTTGACGATCGCGCTCATGTCGCACTCGTCGAAGCAGTGCGTGTGGGCGGCGGTGTGCTTGGCCTTGATCATGTTCTCGGCGATGACGCGGCGCACGCGCGTGAACGGTACGGTGGTCTCGCGCGGCCCCGCGCCGCCGGAGGCGCCGGAGCCTGCCGCTCGTAAAAACGCGGGCACGGCGGCCGGGGCCGCGGCCGCGGCAGCCGCGACGGCGACGGCCCCCGCGGGGGACGCCACGCGCCGCTTGAGGTAATCCAAAAGATCGTCGCGCGTGATGCGGCCGGCCACGCCCGAGCCGGAGATGGCGCCCAGCTCGGCCATGCTGACGTTTTGTTCGCGCATGAGCTTCCGCACCGCCGGCGACAGGTTGCGGCCCTCGCCCGACTCCATGGCCTGTGAGTTGCCATTGGGGGCCGGAAGCGCCGGAGGTGCTGAAACCGCGGGCGGGGCACCCGTCGCAAGGACGGGTCCGGCCACGGCGGTTGTTGCCACGGGCGCGCCGCCGGCGGCCGCCTTCGCCGCAGGTACCGCCGCGGGAGTCGCCGCGGCCTCGCCGGCACCGCCCAACCGGCCAATCTCGGTGCCCACGAGCACGGTGGTGCCCTCGGGCACCAGGATGCTCGACAGCGTGCCCTCGGCCGGCGAGGGGATCTCCACGTTGATCTTGTCGGTCTGGATCTCGACTAGCGGCTCTTCCTTGCGCACCTTGTCGCCCACGGCCTTGAGCCACCGGGCCACGGTGCCCTCGGCCACGCTCTCACCCAGCTGGGGCACCACGATCGAGATCGCCATCACGCCCTCCCTCTGTCGCGTCGAGTCCGCCCGCGGAGCGCCGGCGTCTCGTGAATCCTATGATTGAAGTCGTCGTAAAGTCGTCGAGACATGCGCCCCGGCGAGCCGGGCAGTCAGTTTCCCTTGCGCGCCTTGCGGCGCTCCAGGCGGAGCCGGCGCCGCTCGACAGCGCGCGCGTGCTCGGCCCGGTCCTCGTCCGTCTCCAGTACCAGTGCTGGCACCGGCGCGGGTCGGCGCGTCACCGGATCCAGCGCCACGAACGTCACGAACGCCGTGCCGGTGGTGCGGCGTTCGCCGGACAACATGTCCTCGGACTGCACGTCCACGCGGATCTCCATGCTGCTCCGGTCCACCAGCGTCATGCGCGCGCGGATCAATGCCACCTGCCCCACCTGGACCGGTGCCAGGAACGACATCTCGTCGAATGCCGCCGTGACCACCGGACGGCGTGAATGTCGGTTCGCCACGATCGCGGCCGCCAGGTCCACCCAGTGCATCACCGTTCCCCCGAGCACGGACCCGTGGACGTTCGCGTGTTGGGGCAATACCAGCTGGGTCATCTCGGTGGCCGAATCGCTGATCCTACGGCCCTCCGGGACGGTCTCTCGGCTCACGAGGGTTTGCTCTCCGGGTCCTGGGCGCCCGCTGGAGGCGGAATAAGCTTGCCCTCGCATCATAGGGAGGCGCGAAAGGCCGCGCAACAAGCGGGCCTGCGCGACTTCTCCCGAGGGGACACGCGCGTTTGGCCGAAGCACGATGCTTCAACAACACGACGGCCGGCCGTCCCGGAGGGCGACCGGCCGTCGTTGCTATGTGGCCCGGGCTAGCGGCCCAGGTACACCGTTCGGATGGCTCGCTGCACGCCACCCGCCTTCATGCGCGCGAAGTAGACGCCGGCGCCCACTTCGCGACCGTTCGAATCGGTGCCCGACCAGTCACGCGTGTAACTGCCCGCGGCCAGCCGGCCCGAGATGACCGCGGAGACCTGGCGTCCCGCGACGTCGTAGATGCCGATCTCGACATCCATCTCGTTCGGCAGCGTGAACGAGAACTTTGCGTTGCGAGCCGGGTTGGGCGACACGCTGAACGCCAGCGGGCCCGCCCCGCCACCCACGCCCGCGAGGCCGTGATTCACGATGTCGCCATAGTTGCGGGGGCAGACGCGGAAGCTGCCGCCCTCGTAGTGCATTGTCCCCGTGATCGTCACGACCGAGCCGAGCGCCGGCGCCACGAGCGGATTGAGCACGCCGCTCAGGTTCATGACGAAGACCGTGTCCGGGAACGACTGGTCGGCGACGTGGAAGCCGTTAGTGGGCAGGGTCGGGAAGCGCTGCACGACCTTCACGAACTCCAGCGTGACGAGCGTGCCCTCGTAGTCTTCTCCGTCCGTGAGGGTCTGCGTGTAGTCACAAGTGTCCGCGCGCGCCTCGGCCACCGTGAGCAGCTCGGGCGTGGGTACGACTCCGACCCCCAGGTCCTCGACCTCGATGATGTTGGAGAACTCGGTCTCGCCGAAGAACTCCTGGACGCCGCCGGTGAGACGATAGCGACGGCCGGTCAGGAGCGTGGCCGGCGGGGCGAACGCCGCGATCCCGCCGCGCTCGATGTCGGTGCCGTCCATCATGTAGTAGAGCGTGCCGTAGCGGGCACCCATCACACCGGCCATCGAGGCACGCGTGCCCACCGGGCCCTGGCTGACCTGCCCGCCGGGAGCGGCGAAGCGCGAGCGGTCCACGCACGGCGGCGTGGCCGACAGCGAATCGGGATTGGCGCGCTGGATCTCCTCGGCAGTGAGGATGCCGTTCACGAACGTGCGCGACTGTGGCGTGGTCATGGTCAGCGGAGGCGTGATGCCCGTGACACCGTTGACGGTGATCGTCTCGAGGTCGCCGTGCGCCAGGCCGTTCGTGATCGTCACCAGCACCCCGTCTATTCCAGTCATGCTCACCGCGTCGATGGATCCGAACGAGGCCAGCGAGTAGTTCGTGGCGGTCGCTGCGGAAGTGGTCTCCACTTCACGGTCGAACTTGAGCTTGATGATGTTGTCCGCGATAGGATACGCGTCGATCACGTTCGGCGGCGTGTTGACCAGGATGTCGGCGCCATTGCGCAACATGATGCGATAGCCGCGAGTGCTCTGATTCAGGATGCCCTGGACATTGGTGATGGGGGCGCCGATCGGCGGCGGCGGGTACACGGTGAGCTTGTTGCCGTCAATGAAGACGCTGTCGGCTGGCGCATTGGGATCGATCACCAGGAACCCGTTGTTCTGCCCGAGTCCGCCCGTGAGCGACGTGCGCGCCACGACGAGAGGGTCGGCGATCCTGACGAGGCAGCCCTCGTACTGCTCCGCGAACGCGACCGCGGGCGGCAAGGCCGCGAGCTCTTTGAGCTGCGTGGTGGTCCCCACGAAGAACGGAGGCAGGGCGTGACCCGACGACACCTTGCGGAAGATGCCGTTCGGGAAGGTGAAGTTGTTGTTCGGCGCGAGCACCTGTGAGGAGCCGAAGAAATCACCCGAGCGCATCCACTCCACCACGATCGAGTCGCCGATCGCGAAGTTGTAGGGCGCCACCTTGGTGTTGACGGCGTGCGTGAAGATGTCAACGCCGCTCCACGGGCCGCCCGGCGAGTTCTGAAGGAAGAAATCGAATCCCGTGGCGATGGGGTCGAACCCGACAATGATGCCGCCAAGGCCAGCGCCGAACGGGTTGTCGTAGGGCGGCGTCCGCCCGGGGATATTGACGCGCGTTTCGCCGACGGTGTCCCCGACGGCCACGTAGCCGATCGCCGAAAGGTCCTGGATCTGCTTGATCGTCACGGAGTCCGGGAACGTCGCGTTCGGGAAGTTCGCCGCCGAGGCGATTCCCGCCGTACACAGCAGGGCGGCCACAGCCAGGAAACGGGTGAGCATCTTGTGCATGAGAGAACCCCTCGTTAGTTGGGCTGAAGGAACGGTGGAAAACGATCAGGGGGTCGGAATGGCCTGCTGGCGGTGCCTCCTCGCGCGAGTGCGCCGAGCCTCACGGGGCAGCATGACGACGACCGATCACGGGGTGAAATGACCAAGGTTTGACCGGCGGGATGATACCAGCGCCATACGCCAAGTCGAAGGAATTTCGGCGTTTCCGGGGTGATTACGGCGCGCGGGGGAGCCTCGAGGTGGGGACTGATTGCCCGGAGCAAGGTGCAGGTGCCTGGTGACTCTGTTGGGAGAACCTGCCTTCGTAGCGAATATCCCGTCCGGAGACTGGCCCAGGGTGCTGGGTTCAGGAAGTCAGGGCGTGTCGAGGCCCAGGTGTCGGAAGATATTGGTCACGAACCGCGCTGCCGACCCCGCCAGGAGGCCGGCCCCCACGGGGGGTACCGACGCCCCCGGGGCTATGCACACGACGACCGCCCGACCCCCGTTCGGGTGGGGCACGCTGATCCCGACCGCCGTGCTGTCCCCGATCACGGGCGTGAGCGTGCCCGGCGCGCCCCACAGCACCACCTGGTCGCGGTCGAGGAAGTCGAACTGGCGCAGGCCACCAGCCTCGCCGGGACGCACCTGGAACACCTGCCGCACGTACATCGAATCCCGCGCGATCACGCCCGCCACGGTCACGCGCGGCAGGAAAACGCTCGTGCCGGTGTTGCCGAAGCCGATGGACGTGTCGGAGAACGTCGCGGTATTGGTGTACGCCCCCTTCATCCCCCGGCTGCCGAGGTGGGCGCGCACGAAGTTCTCGGACAACGGTCCCGTCGCGTTGCGTCCGCCGATCAGGTAGAGCCCGTCCAGGTAGAACTTGCCGCCGCCGTTCAGGTACGCCCCGATGCCGTCCTCCGCGGTGGCCAGCAACGTCGAGATCGAGGTCTCGATGCCGCGGTACCACACGACGGTCTCGAACAGGCCGAACGTCTGTTCAAAGTCCTTCGCCGTGCGGAACGGCTGCGTCGTGTCGAGGCGCAGGATGGCGTACTGGTCGGTGGTGAGCCCCACGCGCCCAGCGCTGTTCGAGTAGAGTGTGTCGAAACGAAGGTTGTTCGCCACCAGCCGCGAGACCTCGTCCACGATGAGCAGCCGGGCGCGCGCGCCCGTCACCGGCCTGCGCACGGTCCAGGTGACGCTGTCGGCCGGGCCAGCGCGCCCACCGTCGTCGATCGCCCGCAAGAACAACTTGCGCGGCCCCGGCACGAGCTCGCCCGCCACGAGGAAGCGGTCGCTCGGCATGGTGATTTCCTTGGCGGTTGTGATCTCGGGCGAGCCCTCGCGACCGTCAAGCCACACGAGGTAGACCAGTTTCGAGTTGTCCCCGTCGACATCGAGGCTGGTCCACGTCACGCTCACCGAGGCGAATGTGGTGTCCGTGGGCAGCGGCTTCTGCACCAGTCGCACGGTAGGCGCCTGGTTGCTGAACCCGAATGACTGGCGCGGCGGACTCGGGTCGCGTGCCCCGACGTTGTCGATGGCGCGCACCGAGAACTGCGGATTCGTGTAGCCGCTCGGCGCCTGCACGGTGAAGATCGAGTCGGTGAGCGTGGTGAAGTTCCATGCCGTGTCGGCCGGAGCCACGGGATTCTTCATCTGCCACTCGAAGCCCTGCACCGTGCCGTCGGGGTCGGTCCCGAACCAATAGAGGTGCACGATGTGGTTCACCGTGTCCACGGCGCCGTTCACGAACAGCACGGTGTTGGGCGGCGTGTTGTCCTTGAGCGTGCCGGTGAGCTTGCCGGTGAGACTTCCGCAGCCCACGGCCGCGGCGAGCAGCGAGCCCGCCAGCAGAACCAGCGCCAGCACGACGCGCCAGGGCCTCACTGGAGGCCCTCCCGATCGGACTTGACGATCAGCACCTTGCCCACCTGCGTCTTGCCCGTGCCGAGGTCCTCGACCGACCACAGGTAGAGTCCGGTGGCCGCCGCCTGACCTCGGCGGGTCACCAGGTCCCAACCGAACGTGGCGCCCGAGAACGTGCCAGGCAGGTCGCTCGCCGGGTTGTAGATGCCGCGCGCGTTGCTGCCGTCGTACGTGGCTCCGTCGAAGCCCTGGTCGTACACCAGGTCACCCGCCAGTGTGTAGATGCGGATGGTGCAGCGCGCCGGCAGGTTCGCGAACCACAGGTAGTGCTCGCGCACGTTGCGGCCCGCGTCCCACACCGCCTCGACGCGATAGGGATTGGGAAACACCACCACACCGCCGGAGCGCTCGCCCACACGCGGCGCTGGCACCACCATGACCTCGTTCTGCGTGCGGCCGCTCTCGAGCGACTCGATCTCGGTGTTGCCCAGGTCGTACGCGGTCACGGCGGCGAAGTACTTGAACCCGTCCCGCAGGCTGGGGAGCGTGTACTTGTAGTGGTAGGTGACACCGTCCAGGACCACGGGGCTCGCGAGCCGCAAACCATCGAGCCCGGTGTTGAACCCGGTCGTGTCGTGCGGGGCGGTGCCCAGGTCGAACTGTCCGATCAGTCGCAGATCGTCGCGGTCCTCACCGGCGTAGACACGGTAGCCCTCGAAATCCCTGGGCAGCGGGCTCGTGGGATCGAGGAACGCCTCGGGCGAATCGTCCCAGTAGTAGTCCACCGCTCCGCTGCGGGTGACGGCGCGGAAACGCGGCGAGGGCGGCGGCACGGGCACGATGTAGTCGAGGTCGTAGGCGCGCTGCGCGGTGCGCGCGCGCTTGAGGACATTCGCTTCATCGGTACCGCCCAGGTAGACGAAATCCACCTCGATGCTGTCGCCGTGATTCACCTGCGGGAAGGGGCCGACGGCGATCAGTTCCACCGGATCACCATCGCGCGGCGAGAGGTCGCTGGGCAGCGGGTCCAGCACGGTCTTCTGCCCCGAGCTCATGAGCGCGTAGCGTTCGACGTCCTCATCCCTTTCCTCGTCGCCCGGGGCGAAGCTCCAGCTCTGCATGGTGACCTGCTTGTCGGAGGGCGGCGACACGCTTCCCGGCCGCACGCCCAGCAGCTTCACGCCGGCGATCTCGGGCGTCACGGAATAGGCGCAATTGTTGGGAATGGGCACGCTCACGCAATAGCGCTCGGTGAACAGGTTCAACGAGTCCACCCACGCGATCTGCTTGCGGCGGAACCACGAACCACCCGGCGGCCAATTGGAGAAGGTGTTCTTGGGCCCGCTCGCCAGCTCGTTATAGAGCCCGAGGTACACGTTGCGAAGCGGCGCCCCGGTGTTGGTGATGACCCAGTGGAAGAACACCATGTGGCGGTAGTCGGCGAACGACCAGGAATAGTTCTCCTGGCGTACCGTCACGCCCAGCGGTCGATGATCCTCGATGTTGTTGGACACGCGTTTGGGGATCATGTCGTCGAAGTTGCCGATCAAGTCGCGCTCGCTAACGGAGAGCGGCGAGTAGCGCCGGTTGTTGATGAGCGAGGAACGCACGTTGATGCGCTCGCCCTCGGGCGAGAACTCGGTGGCGCTGGCCGAGGCGTCGCCGGTGAAGCCGTCCACCGAGCCGGTCGTGACGCCCGTGAACGCGCCGTTCTGGTCGGCCGCAACCGCCCCGATCCACAGGCCGCCACGTACCAGGTGCTCGTGACCGCTGCCGACCGGGTATTCCATGGAGGGCGTGCGTGTCGTGAAGTTGTTGCCGATGAAGCCATAGTTCGTGATGTTGAGGCTCATCAAGTTCAGGTCGCGCCCGACCTCGTCTCGGCCCGAGATGAGCGACACGAATACACGCGTCGAGGTGTCGGCCGCGGCCGCGGCCGGCCGCGTGAACGGTCGGGGCGGAAAGTGATCGCGCACGTCCGCTGCGGCCACCGAGGCCAGCACGAGCAGCGCGAATGCCGCCAACGCTCGGCGCGCGCTCACGGCCGCCTCCGATAGCGGATGATCTGCCCGCGTCCGCGGTCCGCGATATAGGCGAGCGAGTCGTCCACGGCCACCGATGTGGGATCCAGAAGTGGGAGTCCGTCGACGTTGGCCTCGGCGTCCACGCGCTGGATGAACTCGCCCGAGAGGGAGTAGCGCAGCACCCGCCGGTTCTCGCGATCCACCACATAGAAGAAGCCCGCGAGGTCGGCGGCCACGCCCTCGGGGTGGTTGAAGTTCGCACCCGTGACCTGGCCGTCCACGCGTACCACGCCCACGCCGATGGCGTTGGAGGACACGCCCTTCACCTGGTTGTTGCCGCGGTCCGCCACGAACACCGGGTTCGTGCCGACCGGCGACCAGTGGAGTCCGCGCGGGTCGGACACCGACGAGGCGCCGGAGCCGTCGAACACCAGCCAGGTGGTGTCGCGGTGCCAGGACGACGTGCCCGGCATGTACTCGTCGAGGACGCCGGGGTAGCGCATGCCGCGCTTGTAGCGGTAGACGCGGCTCACAAGCTTGCGCGTGCGGATGCGCTGGTCGACCTGGTTGG
Source organism: uncultured bacterium (assembly GCA_964418975.1). Taxonomy (GTDB): domain Bacteria; phylum Eisenbacteria; class RBG-16-71-46; order RBG-16-71-46; family RBG-16-71-46; genus JAIOPA01. The sequence goes on from CAYQNV010000063.1 coordinate 27,043, forward strand.
TGTCGAGCACCACGACGAGGCCGGCCACGTAAACACGGCCCTGGTCGTCGGCGGCGATGCCGTAGGGTTGGGCGAATGACGTGTCGGTGAACGTCGAGATCGTGTCGCCCCCGCTCAGGCCGTACTCGCGCACCCGCCATACCGCGGTGTAGTCGAAGATCTGGTTGCGGAACGGGTGACCGGTCGCATGCGTGGTGTCGGCGTCAGGCTCGCACGAGTTGCGACGCACGTCGTACTTGGCCATGCACGAGTCGCCCTGGTCCAGCACGAACAGTCGGTTCAAGCCCGCGGCGATGGCGACCGGGTTGAAAAGCGCGCGCATCGGGTCGAAGTACGGCGTGCCGATGGGTTCGGGGCGCGTGAGCGGATAGAGCCTCACCTCGCCGCGCGGCACCGTGGGGCCGCCCGTGCCGCCGTGGTTGAACAGCGCGAACAGCTGGTTGCCCTGACCCTGCGTGATCACCAGGTCCTGCACGCCATCGACGCCCTTCCAGGTGGCCAGCATGGCGTAGCTCTGGTCGCTCGGAACGATGCGCCCCGGGCGCTCCGTGGGCAGCTCGAACTTGCCGCCGCAGCCGAAGGGTGCCAGCACCACCACGGCGAGCAACGAACCGGCGAGCACGCGGCGCATCAGAACCTCACCCCCAGCGACAGGCGGTGCACGGCCCCGAGGAAACCGCCGTCCGTGTAGGCATAGTCGAACGCGCCGCGCATGCCGCCGATCTCGCCGGTGAAGCCGGTCCCTGCGGACAGCTTCAAGGCGTCGGCGCGAAAGTTGTAGCCACCGCGCAACGCGAACGTGCCGCGGAACAACCACTCGGCGCCGGCCTTCACCAGCTGCTCGTTGTCGGCGGGCTGATTCACCTCGAATGCCGTGGTGAGCCGCTGCGCTTCGCTCTCGATGGGCTCGAACGCCACGCCGTAGCGGAACACGAGCGGCGGATCGAAGCCGTCGTACTGGGCGGTGGAGCCGTCGTAGGGCGACAGGTACGTGCCCGAGGGGCGTAGCGCCGAACCGAAGTTGGTGAGCGAGGTGGCGATGCGCACGCTGCCCAGGCCCAGGTAGTAGATGGAGCCGACGTCGAACAGGAACGCCTGCGTTGTGGGGCCGCCCACCTGCGAACCCAGGTCCTCGCGTACGAACTTCACACCCGTGCCCACCAGCAGCTTGTCCGTCCAACGGCGCGCGAACGACACCCCCGCCACCAGGTCGGAGTAGGAGAACGTGCGACCGGTGCCGAACGGTTGCAGCTCCGTGGTCTCGACGATGTCGGTGGACAGCACTCCCAGCTGGAACGCGACCGAGCCGCCGAGTCGCCGGGAGGGCAGTACCAGCGTGAGATGTTCGTAGGTGACATCGGCGGGCCATTGCACGTGCGAGATGGCCAGTTCGCGACGCTGGAGCGAGGCCAGTCCGGCCGGGTTCCAGTAGATCGCACTCGGGTCGTTGGCCACGGCGACGAACGACTCACCCATGCCCACCGCACGCGCTCCCACGCCGATGCGTAGGAACGTGGCCGATGACGTGCCGGCGCGCTGGCCGCCGAGCGAGCCCTGGGCATGGGCCGAGCCCGCCGAGGCCATCGCCACGAGCGCGCCGAGCAGCGCGCTCCACCGGCGCGGACTAGAGGTCCACATCGAGCTGGGCCCTCCACTGCGTGCCACCGTAGTTCGACGGGTTGTCCACGCCGCTCACGCGCGCGAAGTCGTTGAGCCCGGAGAACAGGCGCGAGTCGTTGACGCCGTCCCCCCACACCAGGCCGCGCCCGGTGAACGGGTCCACCCGGTTGATCGAGCGGTTCGCAAAGACGTTGCTGCCCTGGACACTCACGTCGAAGCGGCGCGTCCCGAGCTTGAACCAGCGGTTGAGCTTCAAGTCGCAGGTCACCTGCATGGGCGCATTGCTGGAGTTGGGCAGGCCTGCCGGGTCACTGCTCCCGGCCTGGATCGGCGTGTACGTGCGGCCCGACTGCGCCTGCACGAACAGGTTCAGACCGGTTCGGCGCACGACGCCCCAGTGGTGCGGTGCCTGTTCGTCCCAGCGCACGTCGAAGCTGGCCGTGAGCTTGCTCGGCCGGTTCCAGCGCACGAACTCCTCGGACAGTCGCGTCTCGCTGCTGCCGCCGACTTCCTGCAGCGCGCGTTCCTCGTTGGGGTCGCTGCTCTTGCCGCGCGTCTGCTGGTACGAGTAGCTGACCTTGCCGGCCCAGTGGTTCGAGCGGCGCTTCTCGAGCTCGACCTCGAAGCCCTTGGAGCGTGCGTAGTGGCCGTTCAAGTAGATGAAGTAGGACTCGAGATTCGTGCCCGACAAGGGATCCACGCGCGTGGCACTCGGGTAGTCGTACACGTCACGCACGAAGAACGTGACGTTCGCGGCGGTGGTGGGCAGGAACTGGTGCTTGCCGCCGACTTCGTAGTTCACCGACACCTGCGGGTTCAGGTTCGGGTTGCCCTGCAGCGGGAACGACTCGCTCGAGATGGAGTTGAGCTTGGAGTAGACGTAGCGATACGAAGGGTTCTGCGTGAACTGGCCGTAGTTGAAGAAGAAGCTGCTGTTCTCGGTGATGGGGTGCGCCACGATGACGCGGGGCGAGATGTGCATCTTGACACGACGACCGAGGAACGAACGCGTGTCCTCGAAGAACGCGGTGCGCGTGGTGGGGGCGATGTTGTGACGCGTGGTGTCCCCCAGCGCCTGCTCGGCTTCGCGTCCCAGGAACCAGTAGTCCGCGCGCACGCCCACGTTGGCGACAAAGCCCTCGAACTCCAGCCGATCGCGCGCGTAGCCCGCGCCCACCATGGGGTGCACGCTCCACAGGTCGTGCGACTGCCCGAGCCCGTCCTGGTCGAACACCCACGGGTTCTCGATGGTGAGGTACTGCACCGACTGCCATTGGTGTTCGAAGCCGAACTCCAGCTCGTTGTGCCCCAGGCGCTGGGTGAGCGAGCCCTGAAGGCCCCAGCTGTCCGTACGCCGGTCGGCCCACTGGTTGTCGTCGCCGGTGTCCCAGAAGTAGTCGTCGCGGCGCGGGTCGCCGAGTGGGAACTGCGAGCGGTCGTCGGGTTCCACGTACTGGCTCCAATCCTTGCCCTGCACGTCCTGGCGCTGCGCGAAGAAGTAGCGAGACAGCTGCAGCGTGGTGAAGCCCCGCACCGACAGCGTGCGGCGCCACTCCACCGACGTCTGCACGTTGTCCTCGAAGAACGTCTGCGCGTTGCCGATGCGGTGGTCCCAACGCCATGGGTAGGCGGGATCGCCCTGGTCGCCCTGCGCGGTGAGGAACGTGCGGCTGAACCCCTGGTCGATCGCGATGCGCTTGGAGTAGTTGAACGAGACCTTGTTCATGTTGTCCGGCTTCCAGAACACGCCGTAGCGTGCGGCCCAGCGGTTGTCCTGCGCCGGCGCCCACATGTCGCCATACTTGAACGGGATGCCGAAGATGCGATCCTCGTAGCTGGAGACCAAGCGCGGGTGCAGATAGGGCGGCAGCACGGTCTTCTCGAACAGGCCAAGGCCGCTCTGGCCCAGGTAGCTGAACCGGGTCTCGAACAAGCTGCCCGACAGGTCGACGATGCTGGTCACCGTGCCGGGCAGCTTGACGCCGATCGCCTTGAGCCCCGGCGCCCACAGCGGATCGGGGCCGGTGAGCACGCCGTGCCAGGCGCGACCGCCATAACTGCCGGTCGACGTGGTGACCCCGAGTTGTGCTTTCTCGGTGCCTTCCTTGAGGCGGATCTCGACGACGCCGGAGAGCGCGTTGCCGTAGCGCACGTCGAACGCGCCGGTGGCCACGTTTACTTCCGACACCGAGCGCGCGTTCAGCTGGCCGGCGGTGGACTGCCCGGTGACGAGATCGCGGTTGGCCACGCCGTTCACCACGAACATGGTCTCGTCCGCGCGGCCGCCACGCACGTGGATCTGGTCGGCGTCGGTGCTGATCCCGGCCTGTTGCTGCAGCACGTCCGCCACGGTGGACACGGGAAGATTGCGGATCTCGTTCGCGCTGACGCTGCGCACGGTAGCGCCCTGCTTGGTCTCGACCAGTCGGCGCTCGGCGGTCACCTCCACCACCTTCTCCTGGCGGACGATGATCTCCTCGAGCTTGAAGTCGACCGCCGTGCCTTTGCCCACCGCCACGACGACACCCGGGCGGGTCTCGGTCCGGTACCCGAGGAACTGCACCCGCAACTCGTAGGTGCCCAGTTCAAATCGCGATCGCGCTCCGGCGTGGAACCCGCGGTGCGCCAC
>CAYQNV010000064.1:0-21401 GCA_964418975.1 uncultured bacterium
TCCTGATTCGTCAGCTTCCCTGCCAACGCGGCTTGGATCACACCCAGCCGCCGGGCGTCGCGTGTTCCCATGAGGATCAGTTCCATGGGGGTGCATACTCACTGACGCGTTAGCAGGGTGCGTTTTCACTGACGTCCCACAGCTCTTCAGCTTCACATGGCAGTTCGGCGCTCGCCGGCGCTAATCTCCTCGCGTCCGCTGCTCCCGCCACCCGCCCTCGCTCTCCGGCACCCATGCGCCTTTTAGTCGCCATTGCCTTTGTCGCCTTCGCCCTGACGTCCGCTCCCGCCCACGCGGGTGACCCGCCGCGCGAACTGGTCGTCCAGCTCTCGAGCGTCGCGGTACGCGAACTCGACGCGCACGCGATCGCGACGGGAGCGCTTCCCGCCGCAGCACGCGCTCGCTTTGCCGCACTCGGCCTCCGCGCCACGCGCGCCTTCGCTGGGAAGCTCTCGATGCGCGCGGCCGTGCTGCCCGAGATCTATGGCTTCCACCCCGAGCGCATCGTCCTGGTCGAAGCAGCGGACTCGGCGCTCGCCACCTCCGCGCTGGCAGCGCTCAACGACGACCCGCTCGTGGACTGGGCCGAACGCAACGTCACGCGCTCGGTGACATTGGTGGGCTACGGCGTTGCAACGCCCGCCGGCCCGCACGCGACCGCCACGCTCGACACGCTCGCCAGCGATCCCCATCTTCGCGACGGTCGCCAGTACGCGCTCTGGAACCGCGGCCCACTCGGTCCCTTCGGCGGCGTTCCCGGCGCGGACCTGCACGCGCTCGCGGCGTGGCGCACCTCCGTGGGCAGCAACGCGCTCAAGCTCGCTGTAGCCGACACCGGAATCGACCCTGCGCAGCCGGAACTGGGCGGCGTCATGCCCGACGGCAGCCCGCGCATCGTGGACCCGCTGAATGTCACCGACGACCCGGACGGTGCGGTCACCGATCTCTATGGGCACGGTACGCCCGTGACAGGGGTGATGGCCGCACGCACCAACGACGGCCCCCACTTCTCGCCCACGTCGGGCGTGGCCGGCGTGTGCGGCGGTGACGGCGCGGGCAATGCGGGCTGCCGCATCGTGCCCATCAAGATCGCCCCGGGGCATTCGGGCGAGGCGACCAGTTTCGACATCGCGCGTGCGTTCCTGCACGCGGCCGATGTGGGCGCGCGGGCGATGAACCTGTCGTTCGCGGGCGACGTGCCGAGCCGGGTGGAACGCCTGGCGCTCACCTACGCGCTCTACAACGGCTGCATCCCGGTGTGTGCGGCGGGCAACTCGGGCTTCGACGATCCCACGCTGCCGTTGTTCCCGGCGGCGTTCGCGCGCGACGGGCTTGCCATCTCGGTGGGAGCGAGCGATTCGTTCGACCAGCGCACACCGTTCTCGTCCTACCCGTTCGGGCTGGACCTGCTGGCGCCGGGCCTGAACGTCTACACCACGTTCATGACCTACCCCAGCTATTTCGGCGCCAGCTACTCGGGTTACGTGCCGGCCTCGGGCACGTCGTTCGCCGCACCGCATGTGGCCGGCGCGGTGGGGCTGCTGGCGGCGGTGCGGCCGGAGCTCTCGGACACCGACTTCCAACACATCCTCCGCGAATCCGCCGACGACATCGGCGCGCCGGGCTACGACGCGCCCACGGCGTACGGCCGGTTGAACCTCGAGCGCATGCTCGACCGCGTCCGGCCGGAGATCGGCGTCTGGCACCACGAGATCGCGGCGGACTCGTTCACCGTGGAAGGCGAGGGCCTGTTGACCGTGGAGGAGCGCGGGCCTGGCACGCTCGGACTCCACTTCGGCACCAGCTGGAGCACGCGGCTCGCGGCCTACGGCACGGTGAGCTACCCGGACAGCTTCCTCGCCGTGACCGGCGTGTGGCTGCGCGTGGCGGGCACCATGGCCGCGCGTGGCGACTTTCGCATCCCGTACTTTGCGCCGAGTGCGGAGGTGCTGCGCCAGGACGCCACCAGCGCCACCTTTCGCGGCTACGTCTACCGTGTGAATGAAGACTCGTGTGATGTGTGCGACGACCGCTACGTGCCGTTGGCACCCAGCAACGTGCGCTTCGGCTTCACCGTGATCGGCGTGGTGGACCGGCCACCGGTGCTGCGCGTCGGCTCGCCTGCCGCGGGTGCCGCCGGCCGCCCGGGCGAGCTCCTGTTCGTGGGCTGGCAGTCGAGCGACGTGGACCGGATCTCTCGCTATCGCGTGACGTTCGCGCCCGCGGCCGGCGGCGAGGTGGTGTTGGGTGAGGCCCCGGGTTCGGCGCTGAGCGCGGTGTTCACGCTGCCCTGCCTGGGCCCGGTAGACGTGACCGGCGAGCTGCGCGTGACGGCGCTCGACGAACACGGGCATGCCGACGAGACCACGGTGGCGCAGTCGTTCACGCTGCGCGCCGGCACGTGCAGCGCGCCGCTCGCCACGTTCCGCGCGTCGCCCACGCCGTTCACCGGCGCGCTCTCGCTGTTCGCGCCCGGCGCGGGCGAGTTGCGCGTGCTGGACGCGAGCGGCCGCGTCGTGCGCCGCATCGCCACGAGTGGCGGCCCCGCCACGTGGGACGGCCGCGACGCGCGCGGCACAGCTGCCGCCGCAGGCATCTACTGGGTGCGGTTCAGCGGCGCCGCGGGCAGCGTGACCCGGCGCGTGGTGAAGTTGGGGCGCTAGCCGGCTCGCCTGCGCCCCGGACTCCGCCCGCGCGTGGTATTGCTCCCGTGTCAGGCGCGGACATCGCGCCGTGCTCGCCCGGAGTCCCTCATGTGCCCCGCTCGCGTCGCCCCGCTCCTCTCACTCCGCTTCGCCCACGCCGTCGCGCTGCTCCTGGCCCTGCTGGCCGGTGCCTGCGCACCGCAGCGTCGTGCCACGCCGTGGTCCGCTGTGCACGAGGTGACGCCCGCGTTCCTGGCGCGCGCTGTCGCCTCTGATCCCTCGCTGGCCATCGACTCCGGCGGCCGCGTGGCACTCACCTGGGTCACGCGCGACTCGCTCGGGGCCGACGCGTGGATCACGGTGTCCTCGGACTCGGGGGACCATTGGAGCGAGCCCGTTCGGCTCGAGACACGGCGAGGCAAGGTGTCGAGTTATCCCGAGAGCCGTCCCGTCGCTGCCTGGGGCCGGGGCGGCATGCTGGTGGCGGCGTGGGCCGCCGCGCGCGACACCGGCCAGTTCGCCGACGACATCGCGGCGCGCGTGAGCGTGGACGGTGGGCGCACGTGGGGGCCGCCGAGCCTCGTGAACGACGACCACACGGACCCGATCTCCACCTATCACGGCTTCATCGCGCTCGACGTATTGCCCGACGGCCGCCCGATGGTGGCGTGGATCGATGGCCGCTTCTCGGCCGGCGCCGGTGAGGAGCCCGCGATGGCCGACATCTTCGCCGCCACTTCCAACAACGGCGGCGCCTCGTGGAGCGCCAACACCTACGTGGCGGAACAGGTCTGCCCGTGTTGTCGCATCGCGCTGAGGAGCGCGCAGCGGCCGGGCGAGATGCCGGAAGTTGCGATCGCGTACCGTGGCGCCGCAGACGACATGCGCGATCCGCATCTCACCCTGTCGCGCGACGGCGGTGCCACGTTCGCGTACGACACGCTCGTCTCGGCCGACCGTTGGAAGCTGCCGGGCTGCCCTTCGATGGGCCCGACGCTCACGTTTGCGAACGGCGGCGGACTCTATGCTTGGTTCACGGGCGAGTCCCCGGAAGACAGCGTGCTCGCGGGCCGGCCCGCGCCGGGCGTGTATCTGATGCCGTGGCGCATTGGCGCTGGGCCGGCCGGCCCCAAGCGCACGCTCTCCGACAGCCTGGGCCAGGCGTCGCGCCCGATGCTCGCCAGCTTGGCTCGCGGTACGCTGGTAGCCGCGATCGGTCAGGCGGCGGATGGTCCGGCGCGCAAGGTGCTCGCGGTGCGCCGGCTCGAGGCCGACGAAGCGCTCACGCCGTGGCTCTACCTGGGCAGCGGCGTGAAGAGCGGCGCCGTGGCGGGCCACGGTGCCAAAGGCGCATGGGCCGCGTGGGCAGAGCAGTACGAAGACCGGACACGCGTGCGCGTGGCGCGCCTGGCGGAACGCTGACGTCGCGGCCGGCCCACGCCCGTCGGCCCCTGCACCGCACCCGGCGGCGACGCATTGCCGCGCTCGGGGCACGCTTGTAGGCTCGCGACTTCTCACGTTCGCCCCGGCCGGGGTGCCGCCGGCGCTCGCGTTCGGCGAGCCGCTGCGGAGCCCCGGCCGCGGCGTCACGACCTACACGGCCATCCGAAAGGTGACCCCTCTTGTCCGCACCCGCGACCGACCTCGAAACCGTCCAGCGATTGAACCAAGCGCGCGAGCGCATCGTGGCGGAACTGCGCAAGGCGATCGTCGGCCAGGATGCCGTGATCGAACAGTTGCTCACCGCGCTGTTCGCGGGCGGTCACGTGCTGCTGGTGGGCGTGCCGGGGCTGGCCAAGACGCTGCTCATCTCGAGTCTTGCGCGCGTGCTCGACCTGGATTTCAACCGCATTCAGTTCACGCCCGACCTGATGCCCAGTGACATCACCGGCACCGACATCCTCGAGGAGGACGCCACCACAGGTCATCGCGCCATGCGCTTCATCAAGGGCCCGGTGTTCGCGAACGTGGTGCTGGCCGACGAGATCAACCGCACGCCGCCCAAGACGCAGGCGGCGCTGCTGCAGGCAATGCAGGAAAAAGAGGTCACTGCGGGTGGCCAGACGTTCCAGCTGGAGCTGCCGTTTTTTGTTTTGGCCACGCAGAACCCCATCGAGCTCGAAGGCACCTACCCGCTGCCGGAAGCCCAGCTCGACCGGTTCATGTTCAACGTGCGCGTGGACTATCCCTCCGCCAGCGAGGAAGAACAGATCGTGGCCTCCACCACGTCCGCCTACGTGCCGGCGTTGGAGAAAGTGTTGCATGCCCGCGACATCCTCGAGCTGCAGCAGCTCGTGCGCCGCGTGCCGGTCACCGAACATGTCGTGCGCTACGCCGTGCGGCTCGCGCGCGCCACGCGCGGCCACGAGGGGGCACCCGAGTTCGTGAAGCAGTGGGTGAGCTGGGGCGCGGGCCCGCGCGCGTCGCAGTACCTGGTGCTGGGCGCCAAGACGCGCGCCGTGCTGCACGGGCGGTTCGCCCCCGGCATCGAGGACGTGCGCGCCGTGGCGCCATCGGTGCTGCGGCACCGAATCGTCACCAACTTCACCGCCGAAGCCGAGGGCGTGAAGCCCGATCGCATCATCGCCGACTTGTTGGCGAGCGTCTCCGCGGACTGACCCTCCGCCGCGCGTGCGGGGCACCCGTGCATTGCACGAGTCCGGCACGCGGGGCTGCAGTACCCCGGCATGCCGGGGCATTCGCGAAAGGAGCGAGGCATGGCCGCTTCGTCCAGCACGCAACTCAAGCGCCAGATCGGGCTCTACGCCGTCATCGCGATCACGGTGGGCAACATCATCGGCTCGGGCATCTTCCGCTCGCCACACGGCGTGGCGCAGGAGTTGCCCACGTTGCCGCTGGTGATTCTCGCCTGGGTGGTGGGCGGTGTGCTGTCGATCTGCGGTTCGCTCGTCTTGACCGAGCTGGCGGTGCGCTCGCCCAAGAACGGCGGCCTGTACGTGTTCATCCGCGAGGGCTTCGGCGACGCGTGGGCGTTCACGTTCGGCTGGGCCAACCTATGGGTCATCAAGCCCACGGTCATCGCCAGCATCGCCAGCGTGTTCGCACTCTACTTCTGTCAGGTGCTGGGCTTGGGGCACGAGCGCGAGTTCGTGGTGGGCGCCGGCGCGATCTTGTTGCTCACATTCGTCAACTTCCTCGGCGTGCGAGAGGGCGCAACAACGCAGTCGGTGTTCACCACCGCGAAGTTGGTGGGCATCCTGGCGCTGTGCGTTGCGGCGTTCACGCTGCCCACCGTGCACCCGCCGGGCGTCGTGGAGACGGCGGGTACCGCGGGTAGCGCGGGCCATCCGCTCATGCAGGCGCTGGCGCTCGCCATGATCGGCATCCTGTTCGCCTACGACGGCTGGACCGACTCCACCTATGTGGCGGGCGAGGTGGTGAACCCGCAGCGCACCATGCCCATCGCCATCCTGGGCGGTACGTGGCTGGTGGTAGGCGTGTACGTGCTCACGAACCTCGCCTACTACAAGGTGCTGAGCCCGAACGAAGTCGCCACGTACGAAGCGGTCGGCTCCGAAACCGTGCACCGACTTCTGGGCGACTGGGGGGCGCGCGCGCTGGCGGTGCTGGTGGCCGTGTCCACGTTCGGCACCACGAACGGAGCCATCTTGACTGGTCCGCGCGTCACGCAGGCCATGGCCGCCGACGGGCTGCTGTGGAAACCACTCGCGGCATTGGACCCGCGGCGAGCGTCGCCCGTGCTCGCACTGTGGGTCCAAGCGCTGCTGTCGTGCGTCTGGCTATGGGCCGCGGGCGGGTTCGAGGACGTGTCGGGTTGGTTCGTGACCACGTCCTGGCTGTTCTACGGCGTCACCACTGCCAGCATCTTCGTCCAGCGTTCGCGCGAGGCGAAGGGGCTGCTGGCGCCGGCCAGCTATCGCACCCCGCTCCATCCGCTCCCGGCCGTTGTGTTTCTGTTGGTGACCGCTGTGATCATCTGGAGCGACTTCTCGAGCAGCCCGCCGTTCGAGGGCACGTTCATCCCGCGCGCCATGGCCGGCGTGCTGATCGCGGCGACCGGGTTCCCGGTCTACTACCTGTGGCGCGGACGGCGACGCGCGTGAGAATCATGTGACCGACGGCGACTACTACCTGGCCCCCGACCTCTACGACGCCGTCTACGCCGACGTCACCGCCGACATCGCGCCACACGTTGCGCTCATGCGCGGCGCCGGCGGACCCGCGCTGGAACTCTGCTGCGGCAACGGTCGCCTGCTGCTGCCCACGCTCGAGGCCGGCGTGCCCTGCGACGGGCTCGATCGCGACCCCGACATGCTCGCAAGCCTGCGCGCCAAGCTGGAGGCTCGGAATCTTCGCACCACGGTCATGCCGGGCGACATGCGCGACTTCTCGCTTCCAGGGCGCTACGCGCTGATCGCCATCGGTTTCAACTCGTTCCTCCACAACCTCACCCAGGCCGATCAACTGGCCACGCTGCGCTGTTGTCGCCACCACCTGATCTCCGGAGGGCGGCTGGAGCTCGCGGCGTTTCACCCCAGCGCGGAGAAGCTCCTCGAGTGGACCGGGCCCGAGAAGCTGGCGAAGGACATCCCGCATGGCGATGGCCGCGTGCGCATGTGGGACCGCGCCGACGACGACCGCGTGGACCAGGTGCGCCACATGACCCGCCGCATCGAGATCACCGAGGCGACTGGCCAGATTACGCGGCGCGCCGAAGTGCGGTTCGAGCTGCGCTACATCTACAAGCCCGAGATGGAGTTGCTCCTACGCGTCGCGGGCTACTCGCGCTGGGAGGTGCGGCCCGCGTTCGCGAGCTACATGGATCCCGGCTCGCTCGCGGGCGAGCGTGCCATCCAGGAAGGCGACGTGCTCGCCTGGACGGCGTGGCGGGATTGAACGCATGAACGCGCCCGGCGCACTGGGAGCACGGCATTGGCTCGACCCCGCGGTCGTCGCACGGCTCGCACACTTGGACGTGCGCGCGCGGCTGGTGGTGGAAGGCTTCATCGCCGGCATGCACCGCTCGCCATTTCATGGATTCTCGGTGGAGTTCGCCGAACACCGGCCGTACATGCCGGGCGATCCCCTGAAGAACCTCGACTGGAAGGTGCTGGCGAAGAGCGACCGCTACCTGGTCAAGCAGTACACGGAAGAGACGAACCTGCGCGCCCACCTGCTGGTGGACCTGTCGGGCTCGATGGGCTTCCGCTCCGAGCGCGCCTCGATGAGCAAGCTCGAGTACGCACGCTCGCTCGCCGCCGCGCTCGCCTACCTGATGATCGGCCAGCAGGACGCGGTGGGCACCATGCTGTTCGCGGAGCGACCGCTCCAATACGTGCCGCCGCGCTCGGTGCGCTCGCACCTGGACGTGGTGCTGAAATGCTTGTCGCAGGGTGCGGCCTCCGGCCGCACCCGGCTCGCGCCGGTGCTGCACGAGCTCGCAGAGCGCATCAAGCGGCGCGGCCTGGTCGTGCTGCTCTCGGACCTGCTCGACACGCCGGCCGAGGTGCTGTCCGGCCTGCAGCACTTCCGTCACCGCAACCACGAAGTGATCGTATTCCACATCCTCGACCCCGACGAGATCGAGTTCCCGTACACCGACGCGTCCACATTCGTGGATATGGAATCCGGAGCGCAACTCACCACCGAGCCGTGGGAGATCGCCGCTCGCTACCGCCAGCAGCTCGAGGCGTGGCGCGGCCAGTACGCGCGTGCCTGTCGCGAGCAGCGCGTGGATTACGTACCGCTCGATACGCGCACGCCGTTCGACCGGGCGTTACTCGCCTATCTCGAGAAGCGGGCCACGCTGCTGTGATCGCGCGTTCGATCGGCGTACTCGTGTTCGTCGCCGGGGCGGCGGCATTGGTGATGGGCCTGACGTTGTTGGGCCGCGCGCCGCGCCAGCCGGAGGACGTGCGCCACCTGCGCGCCATGAAGGACCGCCTCGAGGCGCCGGCTGCGCTGCGCGACATGACCATGGACGACTTCGCCGCACTGCCGCGCGGCGCCCCCAAGGCCGTGCACATGAGCCTCGAGCGTCAGGGCGTACGCATGGCCGGTTGGGTGCAACGCATATTGCTCTCGGGCGACGGCGACGTGCACCTGGAGCTGGCCGAGCACCGGCGCAGCAGCACCGATCGCGACACGGTCTACGTGGTGTGCGAGGTCTCGCCGCTGTGGCGAGCGCGAAGCCGCGGCTGGGCCTACGACTCGTTGCTCGTGGCGTTCCGCCCCAACCGCGGCGGCCCAACCCCGTGGGCGGCGGGGCCGAGTCGCGTGCGCGTCTCGGGCTGGCTGCTCTACGACCATCCCTACGACAAGCCGGTGAGCGATTGGTTGCTCGAGCACGGTTCCGTGCGCCGCACCGGCTGGGAGATCCACCCTGTCACGGGCATCGAACTGTGGGACGAGGCCGCGCAGGCGTGGCAGGTGCTGGCACGATGAGGCGCGAGCAGCGGTCGCCGTCCGGGCGCGAGGCACGCGCGTGAACTTCCTCAATCCCCTGTTCCTGTTCGGGCTGGGCGCAGCGGCCATTCCCGTACTCATCCACCTGTTCACGCGCCGGAAGCCTCGCGAGGTGCGGTTCCCCTCGCTCGACTTCCTGACCGAGGTGAACCAGAGCGAAATCCGCCGCCTGCGTTTGAAGCAATGGCTGTTGCTGCTGCTGCGTACACTCGCCGTGGCGCTGCTCGCCATGGCCATGGCGCGGCCTTCGCTGCAGGGCGGCGCGCGGGCATCCGGCAGAGGCGGGTCCGGATCGGCCGCGAGCACGCTGGTGGCATTGGTGGACGTGTCGGGCAGCATGGGGGCGCCGGACAGCGACGGCCGGCCGCTCACCGCCACCGCGCGTCGCGTGGTGGAGAGCCTGCTCGCCACGTTGGGGCCCGCCGACGAGTTGCTGCTGGTGCCCTACGACCGCACGCCTCGCCCGCTCTCCGACGCCCCCATCGCCGACGCGGCTCGTCTGCGTGCGGCAGCGCAGGCGCTTGCCCCAACTGCGTCGGCCACGGATCACGCCGCGGCGCTCGCACTGGCCGCACGCGCGCTCGCCGCATCGCGCGCGCTCAATCGTGAACTCTTCTGGGTGTCCGACTTCCAGCGTGCGGGCTTCGGCGACCGCGGCCTCGAGGCTCCGCCCGGCCCGTGGGGCACGTCGCGCGTGTACCTCGTGCCATTGGCTCCGCGCAGCCGAGCGAATGCCGCGCTCACGAATGCCGCGCTGGCGCCCGCCGCCGATGCCGGCCAGACGCCCGCACTGGAAGTGGGGGCGTCGTCGTACGACGCTGCGAGCGGCGGCACCGCGCAAGATTTCGCGCTCGAGGCGCGGGAGCTGGTGGGGGTGACGTTACAGGCCGGGGCCTCCGGCCCCGGCCGCACGGGGCCGGGCACGTCTGAGAGTCTGGCCAACCTCTCGCTCGGGCGCGGCTTCGTCTCGCTCGCGGCGCGCGGCGAGGGCCGCGCGCTGGTGCCGCTGGCGCGGCTGCCCGAGGCGGGCGGCGAGGTGCTGTTGCCCGACGATGCGCTGGCGCTCGACAACCGGCGCGTGTTCACGGCCGGTCGCGCCGGCACTCTACGCGTCCTCGTGCGAGAGGACGGTGCGCCGTCCGCGTTGCGCTTCGCGCTCGAGGCAGGTTCGCCCGCGTCGGGGCTGAGCGTACGCGCGCTCGATGCCGCGCAGTTGGCCGGCGGCGCGGGCGATGCCGACTTGATCGTGATCGGCGACGTCGAGCGCCTGGGCCCCGGCGAGCTCCAGGCCGTGCTCGACTTCCACCGCGCCGGCGGCGGGCTGCTGCTGGTGCCGGGCGCGCGCGCCGATCTTGCGGCATGGAACGAGCTGCTCGCCTCGCTCAAGGCCGGCGTGCTCGGCGCCGAATCGGCCGCTCTCGTGGGAGCGGCGTGGCGGCTGCTGCGTGCTGTCGCCGGGCACGCGGTACTCGAGGGCTTTCCGGCGCGGCCGGGCGAGCCGCTCACGCAGGCACGGTTCAAGCGCGTGCACGCGTTCCGGCCGGCGGCCGGTGCGCGCGTGCTGCTCCGCTACGACGAAGCGCACGCGGCGCTGGTCGAGTCCGCGCGCGTGCTGGTGATGGCCACGCCGCTCGACCCTGAGCGTTCCGACTTGGCACTCTCGGGCGCGTTCCTGCCGCTCGTCCACCAGGCCGCGCGCGTGCTGGCGCGGGGCACCGCCGCGCCGTCGCTCTACCCGGGCGATTCGTGGAGCGCGCCGGCTTCCAGCGAGTGGCGCGTGGAGGACGAGGCGGGCCGTGAGGTGCCCGTGCGCGTGGAAGCCACGAGCGGCGCCACGCGCGTGGTGAGCGCGCCGCTCGAGCGCCCCGGGCTCTATCGCGCGTTCGCCGGCGGCACGCTGCGCACGAGTTTCGCCGTGAATCCCGACCCGCGCGAGGGCGACTTGGCGCCACTCGCCGAGGCGTCGCTCACCGCGGCGTTCCCGAACGGGCGCTCGCGCGTGGTGCGCATCGGCGACGACCTCGCCGCGCGCATCCGCCAGGCGCGCTTCGGCCGCGAGCTGTGGCCCGAGTTCGTGATGCTGGCGCTGCTGCTGCTGGTGGCCGAGTCGGTGATCGGCCGCTGGGGCATGGCGGGCGGGGCGTGGAAACGCGCCGGATCCTGAGCGTCGTCCCCGATTCGCGAAAAGGCCGCCGCGAGCTTGTCGCCCGCGGCGGCCTTCGCTTGCTCGGGAACGCGCCTCAGTTCTTCTGCTCCACCTTCACGTTTCTCGGAAGCACTTCGGGATTCAGCGCCTTGATCTCCACTCGACGATTGCGCAGGCGCTCTTCGTCGTTTCGCTCCTGCGTCTCGGGCTGGGATTCGCCGTAACCCTTGGCGACGACGTTGTCCCCGCGCAGGCGGAAGTGGCTCACCAGGTAGGCCCGCACGGACTCCGCGCGCGTCTGCGACAGCCGATTGTTGAAGGCGCTCGAGCCGCGAGTGTCGGTGTGGCCCTGCACCTCGAGCTTCAGGTCCACGAACTTCTCCAGTACCGCGCCCACCTCGTTGAGCGTGGTCTCGGACTCGGGAAGCAGGTTCGCGCTACCCGTCTCGAAGTACACGTTCTCGAGCCGGATGCGGCCGCCTTCCACCAACTGTCGCTCGGTCTCGCTCACCGGCGGAGCCGGCGGCGGCGGCGGGGTGGAGGGAATCGGCGTGATCTTGACGTCTTGGTCGTTGGCCCTGGACGAGCCCGAGAGCTGAACGCGTGAACATCCGTCCCTGTTCACCTTCTCGCCGGGCGGCGTGTCGGGGCACTTGTCGAGGCCGTCGTAGACGCCGTCGCCATCGGAATCGGACGGGCAGCCCCACTCGTTCACGATGGCGCCCTTGGGCGTGTTGTCGCAGCGATCGAGGCGATCGAACACGCCATCGCCGTCGAGATCAACAGCCGGCCAGCGGAAGCAGGGCGCCTTCGGGTCCACCTTGTCGAGCGCGGTGGGCGGACCCGCGAGCGCCGAGGCGACGGCCGCCGCGAGCAATACGAGCACCAGACCGAAGCGCGTCACGAAGCGAGCGGTCAAGGGGCACCTCCTTTGGGGGGTTGGGCGGTATTGAGCGAACTGCGTCGCATAGTCTAGCCTCGGGGGCGATGACACGCACCTCCCCAGGCTTGGATCCCGCTCGCGCCGCTCGCTCGCGCCGCATCGCACCACTCACGGCATGCGCGCTGGCGCTCGCATTGGCGTGGCCTTGCTCCGGCACCGCTGCGTACGCCACGCCCGCGCCGGCCGAGCGACACGCCGCCACAGAGGAAGTGGATTCTCCCGCCGACCTGCTCGACCGGCCCGCGCGCGCGTGGAGCTTCACACGCTGGGTGGACACTCCACCGCTCACGCTCGAGGGTCTGCAAGGCAAGGTGGTGCTGGTGCGCTGGTTCAACACCGGCTGCCGCTTCTGCGGCAACACGCTGCCGGGGCTCGAAGCGCTGCGCACGCGCTACGCGTCGCAAGGGCTGGTGGTGGTCGGCGTGTTTCATCCCAAGCCGGTGGGTAAGGTGAATGACACACTTGTGCGTCGCACCGCGCGCAAGCTGGGCTTCCACGGACCGCTAGCGGTGGACGAGGACTGGAGTTCGCTCAATCGCTGGTGGCTCGCGAACCATCCCGGCCGCAACTGGACGAGCGTGTCGTTCCTGATCGACCGCGAAGGCGTGGTGCGCTGGGCGCAGGGCGGCGGCGAGTACCACCCGACGGACGACCCGCGCCATGCGACCTGCGACGCCAGCTACGCCGAGCTCGAGCGCACGATCCGCCGCCTGCTGGAGAATCGCGCCGCGGCCGTCCACGCGCCCGTGTCGAGGTGAGCTCCCGCGAAGTCTTCGTGAAGGACGCGCTCGCCGAGTCGCTCGTCGCGCAGGTCGGGCGGAGTACCACTGCGCGCGAGCTGCTGGCCATGCTGCGCGACGGCTGGGGCCGCGACGTCACGGGCCGTCGCCCGCGCGCCGCGGTGCGCGGGCTCACCGGGTCGTCCCGGGCCTGCCTGGCGTCGTGGCTGCAGCGCGAACTGGCCCGCACCGTCCTCTATGTGGTGCCACACGGCGAGGCGTGGGAGTCGGCGCGCGACGACGTGGAGTACTTCCGCGGCCGCGCCGCAACGCTGGCGTTCCCCGAACCCGACACGCTTCCCTACGACCCGTCGTCGCCGCACCCCTCGGTGACCGCCGAGCGCCTCGACACGCTGGCGCGACTCGCCGCGGGCGAAGGCGGCGTGGTGCTGGCGACGGTGCGCGGCGTGCTGCAGAAGGTGCCGCGCCCCGCACGCCTCGCGCGCGCGGTGCTGGGCTTGAAGACCGGCGAGGAGACCGATCCGCACCGATTGCTCGAACGATTGGTGTTCTTGGGGTACGAGCGCTTCCCCGAGGTGGAGTCCGTGGGTCAGTGTGCGCGCCGCGGCGGCATCCTCGACGTGTGGCCGGTGGGCTGGAACGACCCGCTGCGCGTGGAGTTCGACGGCGACACCGTGTCGTCGCTGCGGCGATTCGACGCCGGCACGCAGCGCTCGCTCGAGAAGCTCGCCGTGGCGCGCGTGCTTCCGCGCTACGAGATCGTGGTGGAGCCGACCGAGGTCGAAGCCATCGCCCAGCGACTTCGCGATGCCGGCGATGAGGCGGCAAAGGGAGGCTCGCATCTCTTCCACGAGGGCATGGAGCGATTCGCCGGCTATTACGACGCCGACCTGGGCGGCCTGCTCGACCACCTGCCCGCCGACACGCTGGTGGTGCTCGACGACCCCGCGCAGTTGGACGACCGCGCCGAGGACCTGTGGGACGGCGTGCGTCGTGGCTTCGACGAGACGCGTGCGCACTACCCGCTCATCTCGCCGCCCGAGCAGCTGTGGTTGCCGGAAGACACCTGGACCGAACTGGCCGCCACGCGTAGCGGCGTCGACTGGATGGGCTCGGTCGCCCGCGCCGGCGAAGCGGCCCGCTACGCGGCCACGCTGGTCGTGGAGTGCACGCCCCCCGAACCGCTGCAGCGGTCCACGGAGAAACTCAAGACTCACCTCGCCGAGCTCGCGGCCAACGACCTGACGCCCGTGATCCTGTGCGATAACCAAGGCCAGCGTGACAGGCTCCACGAACTGCTGGGCGACGCGGGTGCCAGGCTCGGCGTGGGCCTCGTCTCGGCCGGCTTCACGTGGAAGGACGCCGGGCTGGCGCTGCTCACCGACCACGAGATCTTTTCGCGTTATCGGCGCCGCAGGCGCCGCTCGAGACGCACCGCCGGACTCACGGCCGCCGAGCTCTCGGCGTTGAAACCGGGCGACTTCGTGGTGCACGAGGACCACGGTGTGGGTGTGTATCGCGGCATGAAGCGCTTGACACTCTCGGGGCAGGAGACCGACTGCCTCGAACTCTCCTACGCCGGCACCGACGTGCTGTACGTGCCGGTGCACCAACTGTCACTGGTGTCGCGCTATTCGGCCGGGGACGGCGCGCGGCCGAGCATCCATTCGCTGGGCAGCGCCCTGTGGCAGAAGACCAAGGCGCGCGCGCGCCGCGCCATCCAGGACATGGCCGATGCGTTGCTCAAGGCGTACGCCGCGCGCCGCGCGCTGCCCGGCCACGCGTTCCAACCCGACACGGTGTGGCAGAAGGAACTGGAGGCTTCGTTCCCCTACGACGAGACGCCCGACCAGATGCAGGCGATCGAAGACGTGCGCACCGACATGGAGACCGCGGCGCCGATGGATCGGCTGATCTGTGGCGACGTGGGCTACGGCAAGACCGAGGTGGCCATTCGCGCCGCGTTCAAGGCTGTGCAGGAGGGCAAGCAGGTGGCGGTGTTGGTGCCCACCACCATCTTGGCCCAGCAGCACGGCCACACGTTCCGCGAGCGGCTCGCCGACTTCCCCGTGAAGGTCGAGGTGCTGTCACGCTTCCGCACCGCCAAGCAGCAGAAGGAAGTGGTGGCGCGCCTGACACGGCGAGACGTGGACATCGTCATCGGCACGCATCGGCTGCTCTCCCGGGACGTGGTGTTCGCCGAACTCGGGCTGGTGGTGATCGACGAGGAGCACCGCTTCGGCGTGGCGCAGAAGGAGAAGATCCGCCAGCTCACGCGCACCGTGGACGTGCTGGCGCTGACCGCCACGCCTATTCCACGCACGCTCAACCTTTCGCTGGCGGGGGCGCGCGACATGAGCGTGATCGAGACGCCGCCCGCGAACCGCCTGCCCGTTCATACAGAAGTGCTCGAATACGATCCGGAAGTACTCACCGACGCGATCCTGCGCGAGGTGGACCGCGGCGGGCAGGTGTTCTACGTGCACAACCGCGTCGAGACTATTTACAACAAGGCCGCCGAGCTGCAAAAGCTGGTGCCACAGGTGCGCGTTGTGGTGGGGCACGGGCAGATGGGCGAGCACCAGATGGAGCAGGTCATGCTGGACTTCACCGAGGGACGTGCCGACGTGCTGGTGGCCACCATGATCATCGAATCGGGCATCGACATCCCGAGCGTCAACACGCTCATCGTGGACCGCGCCGACACGCTGGGCTTAGCCCAGCTCTACCAGTTGCGCGGCCGCGTCGGGCGCAGCTCGCACCGCGCCTACGCCTACCTCACGGTGCCGAGCCGCCGCGTGTTGACCGAGGAGGCCGAGAAGCGCCTCCGCGTGATTGAGGAGTTCGATGAACTGGGCGTGGGGTTCAAGGTGGCGCTCAAAGACATGGAGATCCGCGGCGCGGGCAACATGCTGGGGCCCGAGCAGCATGGCCACATCATGGGGCTGGGTTTCGACCTGTACGTGAAGCTGCTCGAGGAGGCGGTGACCGAGTTGCGCGGCGAGGCCGAGACGTGGGCGCCCGAGCCGCGGCTCCTCACCGACTGGAGCGCCTACCTGCCCGACGAGTACGTGCCCGACGAGCACGAGAAGCTGGCGCTCTACCGCCGGCTCGCCGAGGCGCGCACGACCGAGAGTATCGACGACCTCACGCTGGAGCTGCGCGACCGTTTCGGCGCGCTCCCCGCGGCGGCCGTGGCGCTCGTGGAGTTGCGCCGGTTGCGCGTGCTGGGCCGCGGAGCAGCGGGCGGTGGGTCGGCTCCGGTCGAGAGCCTCAAGGTATTCCAGGCCGTGGCCGAGGTGACCCTTCGTCGTCCGCTCCGCCCCGACGAGATCAAGGCGCTGGTCACCGGGCTCGACTTCCAGGCCGAGTTCTTCAGCGGCCGCGAGTTCGGCCTCCGCGTGCGCGGCGAGGGCATCCTGCTGCTCCATCGCGTGCGCGCCGCGCTCCAGGCGCTGGCGTTGGCGAGCGCGCCGCCGGCCACGTCGGCGAAGTCCGGCGGTCCTCCCGCCTCCGTGGCCAGGCGCTAGCGCATGGCCCGCATCGTCCTCGCCACGCTCGGCTCGCTCGGCGACCTGCACCCCTATCTCGCCCTGGCGCTCGAGCTCAAGCGCCGCGGTCACCAGCCGGTGATCGCCAGCCACGGCATCTATCGCCCGCGCGCCGACGCGCTCGGTCTCGAGTTCGCCGCGGTCCGTCCGGACTACGACCAGTTCGGCGACCCGGAGAAGTTGATGCGCGAAGCGATGGACGCTCGCCGCGGCAGCGAGGTCGTGCTGCACAAGCTGGTGCTGCCGTTCCTGCGGCAATCGCGCGATGACCTGATCGTGGCCGCGCGCGGCGCGGACCTGATCGTGGACCACATCCTCACGTTCACCTCGCCGCTCGTGGCCGAGAAGTTGGGCATCCCGCGTGTGTCCACCACGCTCCAGCCATTCGCCATGTTCTCCGTGTACGACCCGCCGGTGGCTCCCGCGGTGGCGTGGTTGTCGGCGCTGCGCGGTTTGGGGCCGTGGGTCTGGCGACTGCTGTGGGCGCTGGGTCGGGTCACGTCGCGGCATTGGTTCCGCGAGGTGGACGTGATCCGCGCCGAGATGGGGCTTCCCGCGAGTGCCCGTCATCCCATGCTGCAGGGGCATTCGCACGACCTGCATCTGGCGCTCTTTTCGCGCGAGTTGGCCGCGCCGCAGCCGGACTGGCCGGCGAGCACCGTGCAGCCGGGATTCCCCCTCTATGACCGGGGCGATGAGGGGCAGGGCATGCCGCTGGCGCTCGAGGTGTTCCTGCGCCAGGGCGAGCCCCCGCTCGTGTTCACGCTCGGCTCCTCGGCCGTGTTCGTGGCGGGCGACTTCTACGTCGCCGCCGCCGAGGCCGCGCGCGCGATGGGCCGGCGTGCCGTGCTATTGATCGGACAGGGAGAGGAGATCGGCCGCGCCGACCTGAATGCCGTGCCGGGGGTGCCCGCGGTGGCGCATGCGCCGGCCGGCGAGCGAATCGTGACCGCGCCCTACGCGCCGCACTCCGAGCTGATGCCGCGCGCCTGCGCCATCGTGCACCAGGGCGGCGTCGGCACCACGGCGCAGGCCATGCGCGCCGGGCGGCCCATGCTGATCGTGCCGTTCAGCCACGACCAGCCCGACAATGCCGAACGCTGCCGGCGATTGGGCGTCGCGCGCGTGCTGCCGCGATCACAGGCGAACGCCGCCGCGTTCGCGCGCGAGCTCACCGCATTGCTCGCCGACACAGCACTCGCGCAGCGCGCGCAGGACGTGGCCGCGCGCATGCGTGAAGAGCCCGGCGCCGCCGGTGCTGCCGACGCGATCGACGTGCTGCTCGCCCGCCGGCCGCGCCCGAGCCGGTGACGCAACGCGCGTTCCGGAGGAACGGGGACTGCTAACTCGCCCGGCGCTTGGGCGCCGGCTTCATCTGCCGCACCAGGTCGCGGAGCGGCTGCATCACCGGCTGCGTCACTTCCGGATCGCGGTTCGTGAGCACGATCAACACCGTATCGCCGTTGTGCAGCCATTCGGTCGCGATTCCCGGCGCGCCGCCGCCAAACCCGAACGCGGCATCACCGCCCGGAGCGGTCGCCCCGCGATCCGGCCGGGGCTCCCCGGTCACCCACGCGGACCAGTTTGAGCCGCACAGCTTGCCCGAAAGTAGCGCCCGGTCGAACGCCAACAGGTCCGCCGCGGTCGAGTATGACCCGCCCGCCGCGCTGCCGCGTGCGGGGCGCGTGACGACGTTGTCGCGCTCGCCGCCATTCGCCGCGCCCTCGCGCGTGTAGCCGCGCGCCAGTCCGCGCGCACCGTCGCCCTCGATGGGCGCGCCCGTGACGGCCATGCCCGCCGGGCCGAACACATGCCGGGCCAGGTAGTCGTAGTAATCCTCGCCCGAGGCCCTGGCGATCACTTCGCCCAGCAGCGCATAGCCGCCGTTCGAATAGCGCTGGCTCGTGCCGGGCGGGAACCACAAGGGTTGCTCTCGAATGAGCGCCAGGTAGTCGCGGTTGTGACGTAGCTTCGAGCGATCCATGGCGTCGTACTTCTCGTTGAAGAAATCGCCGACGCCCGAGCGGTGCTCGCACAGCAGGTCGAGCGTGATGGCGTCGGCGTGCGGGAAGTCGGGCAGCCAGCGCGACAGCTTGTCATCTAGCGACAGCTTGCCCGCCTCGGCCAGTTGCGCCACCGCCGCGCGCGTGAACAGCTTGCCGATCGAGCCCACGTTGAAGCGCGTGTCGAACTTGACGGGCACGTTCTTCCCGCGGTCGGCGAGGCCCCATGCCTTGGCGAGCAGCGTGCTGTCGCCGCGCACGAGCAGCGCGACGCCCGAAAAGTCTCCCGCCGCGGCGCGCGCGTCGAGATGGGCGCGCGCCTGCCGTGCCACTTCGGCGTCATCGAGCGGCGGGCCGGCCGGGCGCTGGGGCGGGCCGTCGCCGCCCGGGCCCCCAACCTCGAGCCGTACGCCGATGATGCGATGCGGCGGCACCGGTTCCGCCTCGAACAACGCAACCAGTTCATCGCCATTGCCCGCCTTGCAACGCACGTCCATCGCGGCGGTGTCGTCGTTCACCACTTCGAGCGGCGTCAGCCCGCCCGTGCGTTCGAGCATCATCGTGCGGCGCTGGATCCGTTCCTCCACCGGCGCGTCCGCGAGTGCCGCGGGCGCCAAGTGTTCCGCGAAGAACTTCCGCGCGTCCGCCTCGGTGCCGCGAAGCTGTGCGAAATAAGCCTGCACATGGCCCGAGAGGGGGCTCTTCGGCCACGCGATCTCCGCCGGGGCGGGGACCGCGGACACGCATGCAAATATCGTGAGCAGGGCGAGCGTGCGGCCCCTCAGACGGTATCTCGACATCACGTCCTCCAACGGGTCGCTGCGGGGAGCCCGGACCCAGGTGCTGACCGCTTGTGTGCCCCGGGTGCGCAGGGCCAGAGTTCCGGCCGCGCGCCATACTTGGGGAACGACCTGACATCACGAAGCAAAGGCCGACGAGCGCGGCCGGTCGTGGGACGACCACCGCCCGCCCGGTTCGCGGACCTACGCAGGGTCCGGGTAATCTGCGCGGGCACGAATCGCCGCGCCGACCTTGGCCCCGAAAGGAATCCCGCCGTGACCCGTCTCGTACTCGTCGTTCGGGTGCTCGCCCTGGCGAACATGCTCGCGATAGCCGGCTGCTCGCCGGGGAGCAAGCCGCTCATCCAGGTCGGCAGCCAGAAAGTGACCGTCCAGGATTACGAGCGCGCCGCCAGCAGCGCCGAAGGCCAGTACCCGGGCTTGCCGGAACAGGCCAAGGCCCAGTTCGTGAATGACCTGCGCCGGCGCGCGCTGCTGTTGGAGCTGGCGCACCGGCTGGGCCACGAGAACGACTCGGTCGTGCTGAACAGCGCGCGCGAGGAGGAGCGGCGCCTGCTGCTCCAATCCCTCTACGCCCGCGTGGCCCCGCAGGCCCAGCGCGTGACCGAGGCCGAGACGCGGGCGCTCTATGAGGCGCGCAAGCACGAGGCACACGTGTGGATGATCTACTCCTCGTCGCGCGAAGCGGCACTCGCGGCGCAGGTCCGTTTGCGCGCGGGCGAGCCGTTCGTCCGCGTGGCGAAGGTGTTCAGCGTGCTCGGCCTGCTCCCGCCCGACGGCGACATGGGTTTCATCGCGCCCGGGGCGCTGCCCGACCCGCTCGACAGGGCGCTCCGCAACCAGCCGATCGACGAAGTCGGCGGCCCCCACGAGATGCGCGAGGGCTGGTTCCTGATGAAGGTGAGCGAGCGCCGCCCGCGCGAGCAGGGCCCATATGAGACGCTGCGCGCCTCCCTGGAGGACCTGGCGCGCCAGCGCAAGTACCGCTCCGCAGTCAACCGCGTCTACCTCGACATGAAGCGGGACTACGACGTAGGGCCCGCGCCCGGCGGCTCGCAGCTCCTGTTCCGGGTGTCGTCGCCGGTGGACCCGATCGAGCCCACGCCTGACATGCGGCGCGCGCCGCTCGCCACCTACCGAGGCGGCAAGTACACATTGGACGACGCGCTCACCGACCTTAAACGCTCCGATGCGCAGCCCCCGCCGTTCAACCTGCTGCCGGCCGTCGAGATCTGGATCGAGGCGCAGGTGATGACGCGCGTTGCCGAGATCGAGGCGCGCCGCCGCCACCTGCACGAGGAGCCAGACGCGGCGGCGAGCCTGCGCGCCCGCCGCGAGCAAACGCTCATGGAAGGCGTGTACGCCACCGCGGTGGCGAGCGTGCCGCCGCCCGGCCCGGAGCAGGTGGCGATGGCGTGGGAGCGCGTGAAGCCGCAGTTCACGCGGCTCGTGACGGCACGCGTAGCGGTGTTCGAGACACGCGACTCCACGTTGGTGATGCGCGTGGCCGGGGCGGGCGGCCTCAAGGGCCCGCTGGCCGACGCGGCGAAGAAAGTAGATCCGACGCTGGCGGTGACCGAGACCGACGTGCGCTACCCGAGCGATGACCCGGCGTGGGCGGTGCTGCAGGCGATGTTCACGCAGCAGCAGCCCGGTGCGTGGTTCGGCCCCGAGAAGACGGCCCAAGGCTGGCGCATCCTGCAGCTCGTGGACAAAACGGTGCAGCAGCAATCGTGGGAGGAGCTGCCCGAGCCGCTTCGCCAGAGCATCGCCGCGAGTGCTGCCGAACTGGCCCGCGACGCTCGCTTCGAGCAATTCACCGACTCGCTCGCCACGGCGTTCCAGCCGCGCGTGGACGAGAAGGCCATCGCGCGGCTGCCCTGGCCCGTGAAGCGGGCGGAGGTGGTGAGGTAGAACGGCCGGCATCTGATACTTGGGTTGTGCTCGGAGGAATGTGGATGGCCTGGGGCGTGCAATGACTCCTGGGTATGTCCGACACGTCGCGCCCCTTCACGCCCCGGTTCTGTCCCAACGACGCCTGCCCATTCCACACCGGCTCAACGGCTTCGTGGCGCTGGGTCCGTAACGGAACGTTCCGCCGCCAGCTCACCCCCACCCGCGTCCAG
>CAYQNV010000065.1:0-27402 GCA_964418975.1 uncultured bacterium
CTGGACGTCGTAGCTGCCGACATTGTTGTGCCATCCGTAGCCATCCAGCGGGCCGAGGAACAGCCGGGTCGCTCCTGCCGGGACGGCGAAGTTCTGCACCACGTTGGCACTCGTGCGTCCGTCGCCGATAAAGAAGACCTGGCGAAGCTGCGGACTCAGGACGAGGAAGTCACGCGACGCGACCGTGGAGAAGTCGAGCGCCGCCGGTGACGTGGACAGGCTCGGGTCCGACGCGTTGAGGAACACGCCCACGAGCGCCATGCCCGGTGCCGTGATATCCGACATGCCGTTCTCGACGCCGGGGACGTGCGATCCGATGAACGCATCGAGTCCATCGGGTGCCGAGGGTGGCCCCTCGGGTCCCCACTGGCAGGTGCCTGTCGCCGAGAACGTGAGTGTCGCACCGAGGCCGAAGCAGACGCCCAGGACCTGGAAGGGCGACTGCTGCGGTGCGATGTCCTCGAGGGAGGCGGTTGATCCGTCCGGCATGCCCGCGAGCCAGGGATCGGCGATTGACGGCACCGTGATGTTGACGGCGCTCGCTGGGGAGTGCGCGAGCACGAGTAGCAGGAGTGGCAACATGAGTGGTGAACGGTGCAGGTCATGGAATCGCGGCCGATTCATGTGGAGCCTCCATCGCGGATGATGAGTGATCTGCTCGGACGTGCGGCAGTCATTATCGAGCCTGTCATGAAATGCCGCGGGCCCCGTCGTGCGTGACGACGGGGCCCGAATGATGAGCGGCGGGTGCGACTACCGCAGCACCGCGTCCTTCATCGCCTTCGCGATGCGGAACTTGAGCACGCGCTTGGCCGGGATCTTGATGGCCTCGCCCGTCTGCGGGTTGCGGCCCATGCGAGCCTTGCGGTTCACGACCACGAGCTTGCCGACGCCCGGGAACACGAAACCGTTCTTCGCCTGCTTGGCGGCGAGGCCAGCGAGCTCCTCGAGAATCGCCGTACCCGTCTTCTTGGTGACTTCGAACTTCGTCGCCAAGTACGCCGCGACCTGCGTCTTCGTCATCATCTTCGCCATGGGGTCCTTCCTCCTTGACTGGAACCAGAGGTTCGATAACGGACAGGCGTGAGTCGCACGCCTTAGCCG
The DNA here is from genome assembly GCA_964418975.1 of uncultured bacterium. GTDB lineage: Bacteria > Eisenbacteria > RBG-16-71-46 > RBG-16-71-46 > RBG-16-71-46 > JAIOPA01. The sequence continues at coordinate 1,105 of CAYQNV010000065.1, forward strand.
CTGGTGGGTATAGCAGCGCAGGCCGCGGATTCAAAGGGAAAATCGTAGGGGGGTACGATTTCGCGCAGGCCTGACGCGGGCGGAATCACTGCCGGGGTCTGGCGTCGGCGACCGGCGCGGAGATCGCGGTCGCCGGTCGCGACTCAGTCGGTGAGCACGACGCGTTGCGTTCGAGTCGCCGAGCCGTCGCTCGCGCGCACGAAATACACCCCCGCCCGCAGCCTAGCGCCACGTTCGTCGCGCGCATCCCAGGCCAGCGTGTGCCGGCCCGGATCGAGCGCTCCGCGCGCCAGCAGGCGCATGCGGCGCCCGGCCGCATCGAACACGCTCACATCGACTTGGACGCGCGACACCAGCGCCAGTTCGAATCGCGAAACGTCTCGCGAGGGGTTCGGGAACGGGGCCGAGAGAGCGAGCCCCGAGGCACGCTGGGTGCGCGGCACCGACAGCGAGACGGTGTTCAGATCGAGCGCCCACACCGAGCGTCCGTGTGTGAACGCATAGAGCTTGCGGGTGGCCGCGTGCAGCTCCAGGTCCCACACCGGCTGGACGGGCATGTACCCCCCGAGCGGCACCCAGGTCTCGCCCAGGTTCCGGGTCTCGAACACACCCAGGTCGGTACCGGCGTAGAGCGTGCCCGGCTGGACGGGGTCCACCACCAGGTCGTTCACGGGCGCATCGGGCAGGTTTCCCGAGATGGGCAGCCAGGTGGTGCCGCGGTCCGCGCTGCGGTAGACGCGCGGGTCGTGCAGGTCCTGGCCGAAGCCGGAATGCGCCACGTAGATGACCTGAGGTTCGTTCGGGTCGGCGGCCACTCGCGTCACGTAGCGCCCGGGCAGGCCGGCGCTGATGTCCTCCCACTGGCCCCCGGCGGAAGGGGAGCGCCATACCTTGCCGTCGTCGGTGCCGGCCAGGTACAGGTTCGAATCGGCTTTGGAGATCGCCACCGTCGTGATGGTGCCGTAGTTGACGGCGGCCCCGGGATTGGTGGTGAGGTCGGCGCTGATCGGCGTCCACGCGCTTCCGGTGTTGATGCTGCGGTACACACGGTGACTGCCGGCGAGCAACGTGTTCGGGTTGGTCGGGCTCGCGGCGAACGGCGTGTTCCAGTTGTAGCGGTCGCTGCCCGACCAGCCGCCGGTGGTGGTGAACGAGGCTCCGTTGTTGGTGGAGCGTCGCACGCCCAGCTTGTCGGAGCAGTACTGCCACTCGGCGAGGATATGCGTCGTATTGGTGGGATTGACCAGCACGTGGAAGCCGTCGCCGCCGAGGATGTTGCTCCAACCGAACGGCCCCGTCTCGGTCTTGAGTGTGCCGTTGTCCTGTGTGCCGCCCAGCACCTTGTCCGCGTTCTGGGCGTCCACTGTGCCCGCGTAGAACTGGGTGATAGGCAGGTTCTGCGACTTCTGCCACGGACCACCCGTCGCCCGGTAGAAGCCACCGTCGTTGCCGAGGTACACACGGGCCGGGTCCGCGGGATCCAGCCACAGCGCATGCTGGTCCACGTGCACCGCGACTGTGGCGACGTCGAGTATGGCGCCCCCGTCCACCGAGTGCATCAACTGCACGCCGCACACCCACACGTCGTCGGGGTCGAATGGCGCCACGGCCACGTGCCCGAAATACCACCCGAATCCGCCGAACGAGTTGCGGTGCGTGGTGGTCTGGTCCACGCGCACCCAAGTCTCGCCTGCGTCGTCACTGCGGAAGAGCCCCAGCCCCACGTAGCCGCTGATCGCGCCACTGATCACCGAGGCGTAGAGCCGCGAGGGCCGCGACGGCGCGATGGCGATGGCGATGCGCCCCAGGTCGTTGCCCACGGGTGGCAGGCCGTTCACGATCTTGGTCCACGTGCCGCCGCCGTCGGCGCTACGCCACACGGCGCAACCCGGCCCGAATGCCCGCCGGTAGGTGAGCCGCCGTACGCGCTCCCACGTGGCGCAATAAATCGTCTCCGGGTGCGCGGGGTTCACGGCGATCTCGCTCACGCCGGTGCTGTCGTTCACGAACAATGTGCGCGTCCAGGTGGCGCCGCCGTCCAGGCTGCGGTAGAAACCGCGGTTCGGGTCGGTGGAGAAGGCCTTGCCCATCGCGCCGACGTAGATGCGATTGGTGTCCACCGGATCCACCGCCACCGCCGCGATGTGCGACGTCTCGCGCAGGCCACGAGAGGCCCAGTGCGCACCCTTGTCGCGCGACACGTAGAGCCCGGTGCCGTCGTAGCCGTCCACCGTGGCGTTTGCGTCGCCCGTGCCGCACCAGAGCGAGTTGCTGTTCAGCGGATTCAGCGCCAGCGCGCCCACCGAGAAGATGCCCAGGTGGTCGGTGAGCGGTTGCCAGTTGCTGCCCCCGTCGTTCGAGCGCCACACGCCGCCGTTGGCGGCACCCAGATAGGCGGGCACGCCGCCGGTCGCGGCCACGATGGCATTCACGCGACCGCCGATGGCGTAGGGGCCGATCTCCGTCCAGTCCTGGGCCGAGCTCACGCCGAGCTGCTGGCGGGCGAGCGCGCGTTCGAACTGCAACTCCTCGACCGCCGCGGCGAAGCGCTCGGTGGGAATGGTGCCATCCGGGAGCGCGCGCTGGCGGAAGAAGTAGTCGGACGGATGTTCCTTGCCGCCCTCCTCGGCAACGTGGCGCACCGGCAGGTGCGGCAGCAGCGCACACGCGGCGGCGACCGGGAGGATAAGGAGTGAGCGAAGGCGAAGGCGCATGGGTGGTGGTCCGGGCCCCGGTCGGACGGCTGGAACTCGCTCAATTGTAGGGGGTGGTGGGACGAGGCGTCCACTGCTGGATGGGGGGAGAGTCTCCCGGCCGCGCCCCCTACCCGCGCCCCTTCGGCCGATTCGCCTTCGGAACCACCAGCTTGAGCCCGCTGAGTTCCTCCGACACGCGCACCACCTTGATGTCCACCAGGCCGAAGCCGCGCGCGGCCTTGCGCACGGTGTCCTCGGACAGGTCCTTCCGGCCGCGCGGGTACACCGCCCACAGCGCGCCATCGGGGAAGATGGCGGGGGTAAGTGTCTTGAACTTGTCCGTGTCGTTGGGGTGTGTGAGTAGCACGAACACCAGGTCGCAGCCCGCCACGGGCTTGACTCCCGGCTTCTCGTCGAGCGCGTTCATGACGTCCGTGCGAAACGACGTCTCGAACCGGCCCACGAGCACCACGCGCAGGCCGGGCTTGACGCCGAGCTTCTCGATGACCGTCTTGGGGTTCAGGATGGACTGCGCCCAGGATTCGGCGCTCCGGCCGAGCGAAAGCGCCAGCCGGCCGTCCGGCCATTCCAGCGTGAGCACGCCGTTCTTCACGTTCGCCGCGGTCACCTGGCGAAGCGGCACTCGCACACGGAAGTCACCGCGGAACACGAGCTCGTCGGTCTCGAGCAGCGCCAGGCCTTCACCGGACTCGCGCCCGAAACGCGCCTGGCACACCGATTCACGGCCCATTGCGCACCCCCCCCCGTCTTGATGAACGGTTCGCTTCCCGCAACGAGCGTATCAGCGCGGGGCGGAGCCTTGCTGGCGTGACACGCCCGAGCTTCACGTCATCAACTCCCACATGCGAGGCCAGCGAACGCAACGCCTCCGCGAGACCCGCAAACGCCGCGTCGCGGTCCACCGCGCCCCAGGCCGCCCTTGGCGCGGGTTCGCCAGCGGCGAACCAGGGCTCCAGATGCACGTGCCGCGCCTCCAACACGCCAGCCTCGCGATGCGACTTCAAGTCCACGCGGCCCAGCAAATGGCCGTCGTGTAGCAGCGGCAGGCTGTAGTAACCGTGCTGGCGCTTGTGGCCGGGCACGTAGATCTCGATGCGATAAAAAAACCCCCACAACCGGTGCACACGTTCGCGGTGCCAGAGGAACGAGTCGAACGGCGACAGCAACGTGGTGCCGCGCGACGCCACCCGCTTGCGCTGGGCGCGCTCCAGCTCCGGCAGGTCCTCGGCGCGCGCGAACCACGGCACGTGCTGACCTTCGACCCGCACCTCGCGCACCGCGTTCTCGGCCACCAGTGCGCGCAACGCCGCACGCTGTGCCGGAGCTTTCCACTGCGGCCACGTCCAGTACATGCGCAGGTCGTCGAAGCTGGCAGCTCCCATGGCGGTGAGCGAGCGTAGCAGCCGCTCGCGCATCGCCTGCGCCAGCGGCAGCGGCGGCGTGTCCGCGAGCGTGGGTAACACGCGTGCGATGCTGGCGTAGCGCTTGTGGAAGTGGACGCGCGAGTGCACGCCGATGCGCCCAGCCTTCCACAGGTAGTCGAGCGCGTGCGTCGCGGGCTTCCAGCTCCACCAGCCACCCCCCTTGCCCATGTGCTTCGGTCGCTCGAACTCGGCATTGCCGAGCGGTCCGCGCTCCGCCACCGCCTGGGCCACGGCCTCGATCAACGCTTGGTTGCGCCTGCGCCAACCCTTGTGGCGCGAGTCGAATCGGTACGGCGTGTCTTCCATGACGGCGCGGTGAAGCGGCAGGTCGCGTGTGGCGACGAAGCAGGCCACGTGCGTGAGGTACTCGAACAGTAGGCGCTTGCGATAGGTGAGGCGCTCGAGCCGGCCGCGATCGTAGGGCCCGAACCGGCTCCACAGCGTCACCTGGTGCGCGCGGTCCAGCACGTTCACCGAATCGATTTGAAGCCCGCACGCGCGCGACACGAACTCTGGCAGCGTGCGTTCGGTGAGCCGGCGACCGCGTGGGCGGTCGAGCCACTGGCGTTCCAGGAACAGCGCCGCCACGGCGCGGCGCGAGAAGCTCGGGGGCTTCACGCGCGTGGCTGCGGCGCGGGGTAGGCCGCGCCCAACAGCTCGACCAGGTGCACGAACCGCGGCGTGAGCCCGCGCTCGGCGGCACCGCGCCGCATGTGCAGCAGGCAGCCGGGGTTCGACGCCACCACCACTTCGGGGGCCACGCTCGCCACCGCGTCCAGCTTGCCCTCGAGCTGCGCGTTCGCCATGTCGGGGTGGGTGAGGTTGTACACGCCGGCACTGCCGCAGCACCAGTCGGCGTTGGGGAGCGGCACGAGCTCCACGCCGGGCAGCGAGCGCAGCAGTCGCCGCGGCGCCTCGCGCACGCGCTGCGCATGCGCAAGATGGCAGGCGTCGTGGTAGGTCACGCGCAAGGGTCGCGCGGGATCCCCCGTCGCATGCAGCGGCGCCGGAGGCGCCGGAAGGTTGAAATGCGCGAGTATTTCGGCCACGTCACGCGTGCGCGACGAGAGCACCTCCGCCGCCTCGGCGTAGGCGGAGTCCTGCAGCAGGTGTCCGGTCTCGCGCAGCGCCGCACCGCACCCGGCCGAGTTGGACACCACGAAATCGTACTCGCCGGCGAACGCGCGAGCATTCTCGGCACCGAGCGACTTGGCCTGGCGCCGCAGCCCCGCGTGCGCCTGGAGCGCGCCGCAGCAGGTCTGTGCGTGCGGCACGGTCACGCGCAGGCCGGCCAGCACCATCAAGCGCACGCTCTCGTGGTTCTGCTCCGGGAACATCGCCGGCATGATGCACGACGTGTGGAATGCGACATGACCCCTGGGCGTTCCGGCCGGATGGAACACGAGTGCCTCCGGGCGACGCTCCATGCGAGCGCCAGCCGGAAGCCGGGCGGCGACGCGCTCGAGCGCGCGTTCGCGCCGCGGCTTCAAGGCCGGGGTCATGGCCAGGCCCTGCCGGGCGAAGCGGGGCATGAGGCGCTGTGCCAGTGGCGTCGCCAACAGCGCGGCCAGCGGCCGCGCCTGCCCGATCCGCAAGAGATCGGCCGCCAGCGCCACGCGCCCCGCGTGCGGCAGCACGCTCCGCAAGACCCAGTGGCCCAGCGTGCGCAGCGGCGAGGCGCCGCGCCAACGCCTCGCCAACTGCCCGCGAGTGGCTTCGAGCAATCGCGAGTAGGGCACGCCCGCCGGGCACACCGTCTCGCACGCGCGGCAGTCGAGACAGCGGTCCAGGTGCCCCACCAGCGGATCGCTCGGCGCGATGCGTCCCTCGGCGAGCCCGCGCATCAGGTAGAGTCGCCCGCGCGGCGAGTCGGGCTCCTGCTTGAGCGTGCGATAGGTGGGGCATGCCGTCAGGCACAGCCCGCAGTGGATGCAGGTGTGCAGCTCGGCCGTGTGCGGCGCGTCCTCGCCGTCGAACCACGACGGCAGCGAAACCGGATGGACGTGCGGTTCGGGATCGGGAGCGTGTGCGTTCACGGCGGCGGAGGATAGCAGCGTCGCGCGTTAGTTGTCGGTCTCGACGTGGATGCGATGCAGGATCCGGTGCAGGCCCGGCGACAACAACAGCCCCACGCACGCCAACAGCATGACGCCTGAATAAAGCGCGTAGAGCGACGCGAACACCTTGCCGGCGTCGGTGGCCGGCGCCGGCCCCACAGGCCCCATGCCACCCATGATCATCGAGGCGCAGTAGAGGCAATCCACCCAGCGCGGAATACCCACGATCCAGTGGTAGCCCGCCACGCCGAGCAGCAGCGAGAACGTGAGCAAGCCACCGGCGAGCATGCCGCTGTTGATGAGTCGGCGGCGGAACATCTCCGGACTCGCGAGGGGCTCGTGCTTGTGCTCCAGGTGCAGCGGGCCGTGCCGGCGCTTGCTCATGGCACCAGTACCAGCTTGCCGAAGTGTTCGCGCGCCTCGATGCGCTCGTGGGCGGCGCGGGCTTCGGCCAGCGGGCGAACGGAGTCCACAATTGGCCGCAGCGCGCCGCTGGCGATGTGTCGTAGCGCGTCGTTCAGGTCGGATCGTCGGCCCATCCACGAGCCGAGCAGCGTTAAGTGCCGGCCGAACAGCAGGTTCACATCGAGCGACACTTTGCTGCCGGTGGTGGCGCCGCAGGTCACGAGACGGCCGTCGCGCGAGAGTGCCGCCACGCCCGCCTCGAACACACGGCCGCCCACGTGCTCGACCACTACGTCCACGCCCTTCTTGCCCGTGAGCGCGCGGGTGCGCTGCGCGATGTCCTCGTGCGCGTGGTCGATGGTGTCGTGGGCACCCAACTCGCGCGCCTTGGCCAGCTTCTCGGAGCTGCCGGCCGTGGCGATGACGCGCGCGCCGTGCAGTCGCGCGATCTGCACCGCGGCGCTCCCGACGCCGCCCCCCGCGCCGATCACCAGCACGTCTTCGCCGGCGCGCACGCGCGCCCGCGTCACCAGCATGTGCCACGCGGTCACGAACACCAACGGCACCGCCGCGGCCTGCTCCCACGTGAGATTCTCCGGGTACGGCAGGCAGTTGACCGCCGGCACCGACACCAGTTCGGCATAGCCGCCGTTGCGCTTGCGACCCAGAACGTCGTAGGAGCGGCACAGGTGATCGTCGCCGGTGGCGCACGCGGTGCACGCGCCACACGACAGCGTCGGATTCACGAGCGTGCGCGTCCCCGGCGCCACGTGCGTCACGCCCGGCCCCACGGCCACTATCTCGCCGGCGATGTCGTTGCCGAGGATGTGCGGCATGTCAGGTGTGAGCCCGGGAAGCCCTGCGCGTACCCACAGGTCCAGGTGATTGACGCTGCACGCCCGCACGCGCACCAGTGCCTCGCCGGGCCCGGCCACGGGGTCGGGCCGTTCGCCGTACATCAGCACGTCGGGGCCGCCGTGGCGTTCGAAGTAGACCGACTGCATTAGAGGTTCCCGGGCGCCGGCCGGGTCATCGCGGGTGCCGGCCGGGTCATCGCGGGCGCCGGCCGGGGTCGAGCGGGCGTACGCCTATTCGTCATAGAGCACCGTGGGTTCCTGGTAGAAGCGCACCTGGCGCTTGCTGAGGCGTTCAGCGGTCCAAGTCTCGAGCCATGCGTTTTTCTGATCGAGTGACATCGTGGCGTCTTCGCAGAACGCCACCGGCACGTTCACGCGCAGCGCGCGCCAGCGGATCAAGTGGCGCGTGATGCCCGCGGGCAGGAACTCGCCGGCGCTCGCCAGGTCGATCACCTCGGCGGGATCGAAGTGGGGAAAGATCACCAGTGCCTGCACTTCGGGGTGCTCCTTGCGTGCGCGCGGCAGCGAGTCGCTGGTCACGCGCGTGTAGGGCACGCGATCCTGGTAAAGGTGGACGAGCGAGTTCAGGAGCTCGTTCCGCTCGCGCAGCGTGTGGCCGCCGTGCACCACGATGACGTCGCCGTCGTTCAGCACCACGCACGCGAGCGCCTCGCGCCGCGCGAGCATGGCGCGAGCGTGCACGCGGTCGTGGTGGCGGAACTCCAGTCCCGGGATGGTGGCGAGGCCGCGTTCGAGCACCTCGCGCGCGTCGGCCGTGAGCGCGTGGAACCAGGTGTGCAGCTCCACGGATGGCGACTCGTAGCGGACGACCTGGACCAGGATGTGTGGCCAGCCGGCGGCCCGCGCCGCCGTGCTGCGGTTGGCGCCGTCCAGCACCACGAAGCGCGGTTCCACCCGCATGCCGTCCCCGACCTGCGTCACGATGGGCGGATTCTTGAGCGTTCCGCTCTCGCGCAAGCGCCGTACCAGCGGCTCCGTGCGCTGGAGGTCGTGGTACTCGTGCGGGTAGATCGCATCGGTGGGGACGAAGCGTAGGTCGGGAAGGCGAAAGTCGGCGTGGCTCATGACGCCGGGCACTCTAGCTCAAAGTGCTGGCGGCTCGCGCGCGTCGGCGGATACACTGCCGCACGAAGACACCCCTACCGATCCCCCGGATCTGGAGGCCGCGGATGAGTCCCCTTCACGGGCGCGGCGCGATCGTCGAGCGCCCCGAGGTGCTCCGATAGAACGCGCCGCCCGTATCGCATTGCGTGTGGCACTCGTGGTCGCCATCGTTGGCTTCGCGCCCGCCGCACTCGAACCCTTCGCGCCATTCAAGGCCGTGTTCCTGCGCGCCATCGGCCTTGGCCTGCTGGTGTGGGTGGGCGCCGAGGCGTGGGCCGGCCGTGTGCAACGGCCCGGTGCGCTGACACTGTCGGTGGCGGGCTGGGTGGCGGTGAGCGCGCTGGCCACGGCGTTCTCGTGGTCGCCACGGTTGTCGTTCGTGGGCGAACTCGGCCAGCGCGAGGGGCTGCTGCTGGCACTGGCGCTCGCGGGCCTGCACGTGGCCGCGGCGCATGCGCATCGCGACGAGCGCCAGGTCCGGAGCACGCTGCTCGTGATGCTGCTCGCCGGTGTCGGCGCGGCACTTTACGCACAGCTCCAGCTGGCGGGCGTGGATCCGTTCCCCGCCGCCGGCGTGCGCACGCATGCCGTGGACGGCAACCTCGCGTTGCTCCCCACCGGCCCGCTCGGGAATCCCCGACTGCTCGGCGTGGTGTTGGCCGTGATCCTGCCGTTAGCGCTCGCGCGGCTCGCCGAGGAGCGAAGCGACGCCGTTTGGTGGGTGCCCGCCACGGCGCTGCTCGCCGCATCGCTCGTGACCACGCTCACGCGCGGAGCGTGGTTCGCGGCAGCGGTGGGCTCGGCGGTGGCGGTGGCCGGCGCGCTGATCGCGGGCGCTCGCGTGCGGCGCGTGGCGTGGACGACCGCCGCGAGCCTGCTGCCCGCGCTGCTGCTCGGCCTGGTGGCCGCCTCGGGCCCGGGCGTCTCCCGACTCGCGGGATCGCTCGACGGTCACGCGCCGGCCACGCGCGAGATCATCGTGCGCGGCGCGTTCCAGCTGTGGAGCGAGCGGCCGCTGCTCGGCGTGGGTCCGGATGCGTTCGGGTTCGCCTACCCGCGCGTCCAGGAACTGGCGCTCTGGCGCGACGGCTGGGTCGCCTTGCCCGTGCAAGCGCCCAACGTGGTACTTCAGGTCCTGGCCACGCTTGGCGGACTGGGTGTGGTGGCCGGGCTGGCGTGGGTGGTCACGGCGGGGCGGGGGATCGTGATCGCGTGGTTCGGCCAGCCCGCCGCGCGCACCACGTTGGCCGGCATCGCGGGTGCGTTCGCCGCACTGCTCGTATGCGGCGTCGCCGGCGTGGTGGGCCTGGCTGGCGCCGCGCTGTTCGCCGTCGGCAGCGCGCTGGCCGGAGCGCTCAGGGCGCGACCCGCGCTCGCCGTGAAACCCGTGCGGCCAGTGCCTCCGGTCGTGTTCGCCGTGGCCGCCGTGCTCCTGTGCGTGGTGGAGCTTGCGTCGGGCATGCGCGAGCTCTCCGCGCTCACGCTCGCGCGACCGGCGCGCGATGCCGGCGATCGGGCAAGGTTCACGCCCAGCGAGTGGCGCGCACTCACGCGGGCGCGCGAGCTCGCGGCGTGGCGCGCGGCCGCGCGGGGACCGGAAGAGGCGGCGCTGTGGCGACTGGCGTGCGACGCGTCGCTGGCCGCGGGCGAAGCGGCGGGGCCGACGGCCGCGGACACCGTGTTCTTGGCCGCTGACCGCGCGGCCCGGCGCCTGGTGGCAATGGAACGGGGGCGCGCCGCGAACCTGGAGCGACTCGGCAGGGCGCTCGCCGCCCGCGCGGCGCGCGAGGGCAACGCGGTGCTCGCGGACTCTGCGGACGCAGCGTTCGAGCGCGCCTCGCGGTTGGCGCCCGCCGACGGGCGATTGCTGGAAGTTCAGGGCCGCGCCCACCTGGTGCTCCGGAATGGCGCGCGCGCGTTCGAGGTGGCGCAGAAACTCATCGGGCTCTATCCCGAAGCGGCCTCGGGTTACACGCTCTCGGGAGCGGCGCTGCTGCTGCTGGGTCGCAACGAGGACGCGCGCGCCTCGCTGGTCCGGGCCCGCGCGGCGCGCTGGGAGGCCGACACCGGCGAGCAGCGCGCCGCCGTGGCCCGGCTGATCGAGCGACTCGACCAGCCCGCGCCAAACGCGCGAGCCTCCGGACGCCGCCGAGGTCCCACGGCCGCGCCGCGCCGGTAGCGCGCGGGCCCGCGCTGGTGCGGGCGGCGAGCGCTGCCGTAGGCTCCCAGCGTAGGCTCACTCGCCGCCGCGACGGCGCGCCTCCCCGCGCGCGACCCCTCACGATCCAGGAGGTTCACTCGAATGTCCCGAAAGCTGCTCACCCTGCTTGCCCTCGGCCTGCTGCTCGCTCCCGTCGCGCAGGCGCAGACGGTGGACGAGATCCTCGCCAAGCACTTCGAGACCATGGGCGGTCTCGAGAAGATCAAGGCACTGAACTCCATGCGTATCACCGGCACGATGGCCATGGGCCCGGGCATGGAGGCGCCCATCACCCTGGAGCGCAAGCGTCCCGGCAAGCGCCGCATCGAGTTCACGGTGCAGGGCATGACCGGCGTCCAGGCGTTCGACGGCGAGAAGGGCTGGTCCGTGATGCCGTTCATGGGCAAGAAAGACCCCGAGGCGAGCTCGGAGGAGGACAACAAGGAGGCGCAGGACGACGCCGACTTCGACGGCGCGCTCGTGGACTGGAAGACCAAGGGCCACACGGTCGAACTGGTGGGCAAGGAGCCGGTCGAGGGCGCCGACACCTACAAGCTCAAGATCACCAAGAAGAACGGCAACATCGAGTACCAGTACCTGGACGCCGAGACTTACCTGCTGGTGAGGAACGAGGGCAAGGTCAAGCGGCGCGGCACCGAGATCGAGGGCGAGAGCACGTTCTCCGACTACAAGGATGTCGAAGGCTACATGATGCCGTTCACCATGGAGCAGGGCGCCAAGGGCATGCCGCAGAAGCAGCGAATGACGTTCAGCAAGATCGAGGTGAACGTACCGTTGGACGATAGCCGCTTCATCATGCCGGCCGCCGCGGATACCACCAAGTCGGCGGCCAAGGCCGACACCGTCAAGGCGGGGGCCAAGGCTGACGGCGCGAAAGCCGTCACCTCCGCGAAAAAGGCCGCCGCCAAGGCCACAACGGGCAAGAAGAAGCAGTAACCGGCTTCACCGCGCGGGGTACCCGACCCATGGACGGGTCCGGACCCGCACGCTCATCGTGTGCGCGGGCCGCGCCGCAGGTTTGTCCCCACCGACTTCTCTCGCGAGGTCCCCCGTCATGACGACGAGCCGCTCGGCGCGCACGCTGGCGCGCCGGATCGCCACGCTCTGCCTCCTCGCCGCTGCCAGCGCCACTCCCGCATTGGCCGCGGACGACTGGAAGCTCGACTCCGACACGTTCGAGGGGCTGCGTGCGCGGCACCTGGGTCCGGGTGTCATGAGCGGGCGCGTCACCTGCATGGACGGTGTGTCGGGCGAGCGGAACACGCTGTGGGTGGGCACGGCCGGGGGCGGCGTGTGGCTGTCGAAGGACGATGGCACGACGTGGAAGCCGGTGTTCGATCAACACGCGATGAGCATCGGTGCTATTCGCGTCTCGCCGAATGACCCGAAGCAGGTATGGGTGGGTACGGGGGAGACCTGGGCGCGCAACAGCGTCGGCTACGGCGACGGCGTCTACCGCTCCACGGACGGCGGCGATTCGTGGAAGCGCATGGGGCTCGAGAAGGGTGAGCGCATCGCGCGCATCGTCATTCACCCGACGCGGCCCGAGACCGTGCTGGTGGCGGCCACGGGGCCACTGTTCGCCGACAGCCCCGAGCGCGGGGTCTATCGCACCACCGACGGCGGCAAGACCTGGGAGAAGACGCTCTACGTGGACGAGCGAACGGGAGCGGCCGACCTGGCGATGGATCCGCAGAATCCGGATGTGCTCTACGCCGCCATGTGGACCGTGCGTCGCCAGCCGTGGACGTTCGCCTCGGGTGGCACGGGCTCGGGGCTCTACAAGAGCACCGACGGCGGCAAGACCTGGCGAAAGCTCACCCACGGCCTGCCCACCGGCGAACTGGGCCGCATCGGCATCGGCGTCTCGCCCGCGCGCGCGAGCCGCGTGTATGCCGTGGTGGAAGCCAAGTCCACCGCGTTCTACAAGAGCGATGACGCCGGCGAGCACTGGGAGAAGGGCAACGACACGAGCCAGGACGTGACGTGGCGGCCGTTCTACTTCGCCGATGTGGTAGCTGATCCAAAGAAATTCGACCGCGTCTACAAGGGCGGCCTGAACCTTTCGGTCAGCGAGGACGGCGGCAGGACGTTCGCTCGCACGGGCGGCGGATTCGGCAGAGCGCCGTACCACAGCGACCTGCACGCGGTGTGGATCGATCCCCAGAACACCGAGTACATGGCCATCGGCACCGACGGCGGCGTGTACCTGTCGCTCGACCGCGGCAACACCTGGCGGCCGTGCCAGAACATCCCGGTGGGGCAGTTCTATCACGTGAGCCACGACCTGCGCGTGCCCTACCACGTCTACGGCGGGCTGCAGGACAACGGCACCTGGTCGGCGCCGAGCACGCGCTCGGGCGGCGTGCCGAACCGGCTGTGGGAGAGCCTGCTTGGGGGCGACGGGTTCTGGGCGTTCCCCGACGCCAACGATCAAGACGTCATCTATTGCGAGTACCAGGGCGGGCACCTGTCCCGCGTGCGGCTCTCGACCGGCGAGACGAAGGACATCCAGCCGCTGCGAGGCGCGGGCGACCCGATGCTGCGCTTCAACTGGAACGCCCCGCTGCACGTGGGGCCAAGCGGCGCGCTCTACATGGGGGCCCAGTATCTCTATCGCACGCGTGACATGGGCGACACGTGGGAGAAGCTCTCACCCGACTTGACCACGAACGACCCGCTGAAGCAGCAGCAGGACAAGTCCGGCGGGCTCTCCATCGACAACTCCACCGCCGAGAACCACTGCACCGTGTTCGCGATCGGCGAGTCGCCGAAGAACGCGAACGTGGTGTGGGTGGGCACCGACGACGGCAACGTGCAGGTCACACGCGACGGCGGGAAGGCCTGGACCAACGTGACCAAGAACCTGCGCGGCCTGCCGCCGTTCACGTGGATCACCTGCGTGTCGCCGTCGCCAGTGGACGAGGCCACATGCCACGTCACTGCCGACGGCCACATGCTCGGCGACTTCGCACCCTACGTGTACGTCACGCGCGACTTCGGCTCGACATGGTCGGCGCTGGCGACGCCGGAGTTAAAAGGCTACGCGCACGTGGTGAAGCAGGATCCGGTGAACCCGGAACTCCTGTACCTCGGCACCGAGTGGGGGCTCTATGCCACGCTCGATGGCGGCAAGCAGTGGGCGCAAGTGAAAGCGGGCATCCCCAACGTGGCGGTGCGCGACCTGGCGATTCACCCACGCGAGGGCGATCTGTTGGTGGCCACGCACGGCCGCGGCATCTACGTGCTGGACGACCTCTCGCCACTCCGCTCGCTCACGCGCGAGAAGTTGGCGGCCGAGGCAGCATTCCTCGCCACGCGACCGAGCGTGCTGGTGATCCCGCGCCAGGAGCAGCGGTTCGCGGGCAGCACCGACTGGGCCGGTGACCCGCTGCCCGAGGCCGCGATCATCAGCTACTACCTGAAGAAGCGGCACCTGATCGGCGACTTAAAGCTGGAGGTGTTGGACGAGTCGGGGAAGAAACTCGCCACGCTGAACGGCGGCCGCCGCCGCGGCATCAACCGCGTGGAATGGCCCATGCGGCTGAAGGGCCCCAAGCTGCCGCCCGCGGCGAACCTCGTGCCGAACTTCTACGCGTTCGTCGGGCCGCGCGCGGCCGCGGGCACGTACACGGCGAAGCTCACCAAGAACAAGGACACGTTCACCCATACGTTCTCGTTGATCGCCGACCCGCGCGCGACGCACACGGCGGAAGACCGCGCCGTGCAGGTGAAGCTGGTGAATCGCCTCTACGGCCGGCTCACCGACCTCACCTACACGGTCGAGGGCATCCAGGCCATGCGCGACTCGGCGCGCGTGCGTGCGAAGGCGCTGGGGAAGGACGCGCTGGCGGCGAAGCTCACGGCGTTCGCCGACCGCATGGAGCGCTTCCGTGGCACGCTGGTGGCGGCCAAGGAGGGCGGCAGGTTGACCGGCGAGCAACAACTGCGCGAGTACCTGGGCGACCTCTACGGCAAGGTCAACGGCTACGACGGCCGCCCCACGAACGGCCAGGTGGCACTCGCCGACGTGCTCGAGGCCGAACTCCGGAAGGGCGAGGCGGACTTCGCCGCGATGCTCGCGAAGGAGCTGCCGCCGTTGAACACTGGACTCACCTCGAAGAAGCTGCCGACGCTTTCGCGCGAATCGCGCCAGGCGTGGGACAAGCGCAGCGAGGAGACGCCGCAGGGAAGCGACGGGATGGAGCTGGTGCGGGCGGTGGTGGAGAGCCCGGGAGTGCTCGGCGGGCGCTGGTAGGCCGCTTGCTCCAGCAGTGCCGAGCGGCTCCCAGACGAGCTCGACCAGCAGGGCGTGCAGCTCCGGTCAGTCAAAAGATCCGATCATCGCCAATCTCCCACAGCGATGAACGCTCCCCAGGCTGCCGGGTGACCGCCGAGCCCTGCGTTCCTGCGTTCGGTCAGCACGGACAGGCTCGCGCGGTGGATCGACCGTGGCGTGTCGAGCCCCATCTTCCAGCGCGCCTCATAGAGCGTGCGCATCCAGCGCCTCGCGGCGCGATCGTCCACTCGCCAGAGGCTCATGATCGCGGTGCGTACCCCAGCGATCCGGAGGGCGCGTCGCAGCCCGAGCACACCCTCTCCTGCGTGGATCCTGCCCACGCCGGTGTCGCAGGCCGAGAGCACGGCCCATTCGACACTCGAGAGATCCAGCACGCCGATCTCCTCAGCCGTCAGGATGCCGTCGTCCTGGTCGGCTGAGGCACGGTCGCGAAGGTTCGCCCCGGAGAGCGCGAGTCCCGAGAGCAGGAGCGGATTGTCGTTCGGCGGCGACTGCTGCCGTTCAGGCTTTCTCGCCAGGGTTATCCCACCGATGCCTCGTTGGGCAGTGTCCGGCGCGCTGCAATCCTCGCCGAGGAAGAATCCGTGCGTCGCCAGATGGATAGCTCGTCGCCCCGGCGCTTTGGCCTTGAACTTCGCCTCGGAGGCATGCGCCCCACTCAGGAGCTCGGGCGCTCTTTGCAGGGGTTTTTGGGATGTCGGGCGTCCAGAAGCGCCGAACTCGCGCCACAGGTTCGCCACGTCCTCGATCTCCAGTTCCGAATGCGGCAGCGAGCCGAATCGCAAACTGCGGAAATCAGCGCAGGCGGATCGGGGACCTCGATAGTCGCTTCGTGATCCCTGCTCTTGATCGTCACGACGAGTCAGGGCGGCGGGATCGGCATCGAAGGCTGGCGCACCGACCGCCAGCAGGCCACTGCCGAGCGAGGAATCTCGAGCAGCCGCTGCCAGGTCCCGTTCCGTCGCGAGATAGTGGAACAGCGGGCCTCGCTCGATCAGGTACTCCGAGCCGGCAACGGGCAGCGTGGCGAAGTTCACCAGACTGAGCGGGCCGTCGGGAACGACGAACACCGTTTCGATACCCTGGAGATGAGCCGCCAGCGGATCCCAGACCAGTCGGCGCAGGTGCGCCGCGTCTCGTCGGTACGCTGCCTCCGGCGCGGCGACCCGGGGGCGCTTCGCCGAGACCCCGCGCGCCATGTGGTCCTTCCAGAGCACGACTTGCCGGTCCACCTCGCTGGCCTTGGGCAGTCGCACCACGATCGGGCCTTCGGCTCGGCTTCGAAGGATGAATGCCGCGTAAGCCAGCAGTGAGTCTCCGCGTAATGTGCCTCCGCTCCCCGAAGGCTGGAAGCGCGTATATCGGACAAAGGCCACCAAGGCGCTCCTCGTAGGCAGTTTGTCCGCCACATCGGCCAGACCGAGATGGGCGCGCTGCCGCTCCGCACGGAACGACGCGCTGTTGTCCGCCAGGGCACGTGCGACCCGCGATTGCTCCTCGACCGCTCGCTCGCGCTGCGCACGATGCTGCGAAGGGCCGAGCACGGATGCGAGCGACTCGAGGTTCGACAGTCGCCGGCTCAGCGAGTCGTACTGCACCGACAGCGCGAGCACTTCGGGGCCGGCGTGCGCGTGCAGCGTACGTTGGCGCTCGCCCATCTCGTCGAGAACGAGAGCACGTGAGCGGATCACCGCGTCCCAGGCCAACGCGAGCCGTCCGGCACTCGGTGCTGTCACAGCCAGCGAGACGAGCACGTCCAGCGAGGCGGCGCGCAAGCTCACGAACCCCAGGGCCCAGCGGAGCGCCTGCTGCTCAGGCAGGACGCGGATGTTCTGTTCCATGTGGGCACGACGGATCTCCTCCGCTTTCAGAAGCGCGCGGAACGCGGAATCCCGTTCCCCGTACGAAGCCAGATGGACGCCGAGGTCCCTGAGTGCCATGCCGGTCAGGGTATTGCTCGGTCCGGCGGACCTCTCGAACGAGCTGAGCGAGCGCTGGAAGTGGAGCGTGGCTTCCTGGCTCCGCCCCGCTCGCTGGAGGGCGATCGCGAGACCTTTTTCGATCCACGCGAGATCCTGACCATGGGGTCTGGTCCGCCCGTAGATCGCGGCGGAGCGCTGGTAGTGACGGATCGCCTGCTCCACGTTTCCTTCGAACGCCGCCACACCGCCCCGGAGCGCCCAGCCGCGGCCAGACACGGAGCTCTCGGGCCCGAAGACCTCGCAGTAGATTCCTGCAGCCTCACGGTAGAGCGCCCACGCACGCGGCGGGTCGTCACCGCTGGCCTGGCCCAGGTGGTCCAGGCTCACGCCGATATCGAGCGACCCCGAGCTCGAGCACTTTCGCCGGATCTCCAGTCCGCGCGCGATCAGTGACCTGGCCTTCTGGCGCTCCCCCATGGCGAGTAGCAGCTCACCCAGGTGATCCAACCCGAGCGCCAACAGGGAGCTGTTCGGAGGCAGTTCTCGTTCCCAGATGTCGACGGCCCGCTCGAAATATGGCCTCGCCGCGGCTTCATTCCCGAGCCGGAAGTGAGCGTCACCCAGGTCCATCAGCGGGTGCGCATTCTCCAGATGCTCGGGCGGCACAAGCGCCGCAGTGATCTCGACCGCGCGTTCGTAGTACGGCAACGCCTGCTTCGTACGAGCGCTCCAGAGGAGGTTCACTCCCGTCAACCGCAACGCTCGGGCCGTGAGGACGTTGCGTGAGCCCAAAGCCCGCTCGTAGATCTCCACGGCCTGCTCCATCAGCGCGTGCGCGTGGTCGTATCGCCCGAGGTTTCGAAGCCAGCCGGCATACCAGATCAGTTGCCTGGCAAGCAGGGGATGGCGTGGCCCGAGTACTCGCCGCGTACCCATCACTGCTTGCGCGTACAGTACCGTGTCGCGGCCGCCAAGGACTTCGTCGGAATAGGCGAGCGCCGCCGCGCTCTCGGTGTAGTCGCGATGCTCCGTGCCCAGGGCGCGCTCGCGGATGGTCGCTGCCCGCTTGAAGAGCGAATCGGCCTCGCGCGGTCGGGACAGCCACATGCTCCGCCAACCCAGTTCGTGAAGAGCCGTCGCGAACGCCGGGTGCTCGCTGCCGAGCGCGTGCTCGCGGATCCGCACGACGCGTGCAAACGTGACCGCGGCCAGGCTGTCCTGGCGCCGGGCCGCCATCAGCCGGCCGAATGCCATCAAGGCGTCGGCGAGGTCGAGCGAGTCGGGTCCGGGGTGGGCTCGTCGGATGGCGAGCGAGCGCTCCGCTGCCTCGGGAGCGCGCGCTTCCAGGAACTTCCCACCCTCGACCAAGGATTCGACCAGCAGCTCGAGAGCCTCGGCCTGCAGGCCCGGGTGGTCGAGCGGCCGCGAATCCAGCCGTTCGATGAGCGCAGTCGCGGCCGATTCGGCCGCGGGGAACCGGCCACGATCGAGCAGCTGGCGAATCGCTCCCGGGTCCTCGAGCGAGAGCGCTTGTCGCGGCCCTGCCGCCGCCGAAAGGACCACCAGGGCGACGACGTGTAGTCGTCGAATGCGCCGTGCCATCCGCTGCCCCCCGCGAACTTCATGTGGCTCCAGACACCGTCGGGGGTGCGGCCCGGTCCGCAGCCGAGTCTAGACCCGCCACGGCCCAGACTCACGTCCTTTCATGGTGCGCGAACTCCCTAAATACCCCTTGTGGGGAGCCGGGCATGGCCGGAAGATTGGCGTCTCTGGATCGACGGAGCTGGGTTTCTCCCCCGCCTCGATCCGCGCCTCGAGCCGCGGGTGTGCCATGAACGAGATGGGTGCTACCGAGCACGTCAAGCGCTGCGAGCTCCGTGAGTTGGGCACTCAGACGCTCATCTCTCGAGCCCGTTCCGGCGACGAACGGGCTCGGAACACGCTGGTCGAGCGCTATCGACCGCGCCTGGTCCGCTGGGTGCACGGCCGGGTCCCGATCCGGGCTCGAAACGTACTGGACACGGATGACATCGTGCAGAACAGCCTGCTTCGAGCGTTAGCTCCTATGGACCGGTTCGAGCCACGGCACGAAGGGGCGTTCCTGGGCTACCTGTGCCGCATCGCCTTGAACCAGATCCGGGACGAAGCACGACGGCTCAACCGGCGGCCGGAACGTGTCGAGCTTGAGGAGCACCACGAGGACGCGGGTCCTTCGCCGCTCGACCGTGCCATCGGCAGTGACGAGGTGAGGCGGTACGACGAGGCGCTGCGTCGGCTGCCCGAGGACTACGCAGTCGTCATACGCCTGCGATTCGAACTGCAGTACTCCTACGCTGAGATCGCGGCGGCTACGGAACGGCCCACCGAGAATGCCGTACGACTGTTGTTGCAGCGAGCCATGAAGCGTCTGGTGCGGGAGATGCATGCAAGAGGAACGCGACCGGGATCTTGACCGACTGATCGCCGCCGTGGCGAGCGGAGAGCAGATCGACTGGGCGGCGGAGAACGCCAGGCGCCCCGACCTGGTACCACTCCTCGAACAGCTGCGCGTGACGGAGTCCATCTCGGTCTACCACCGCGAGCCTCAGGACACGCCCGATCTCCCCATGCCGAAATGGGGACCGCTGCAGCTGATGGAGAAGGTGGGCCAGGGGGGTGTCGCGGAGGTGTTTCGCGCGTTTGATCCGCGGCTGCGCACGGAGGTCGCCCTCAAGCTGATCCGCCCCGGCGTCGGGAGCGAGAAGCGGATACTCGAGGAAGGCCGCCGCATGGCGCGAGTGCGTCATCCCAACGTGCTCGTGGTCCACGGCGTCGGTCGTCACGCGGGCCGGGCCGGGCTGTGGACGGACCTGATCCACGGCCGCACGCTCGAAGCCGCGCTCGCGGTGAACGGGCCGTTCGGTGCCGACGAAGCCGCCCGGGTCGGGCTCGACCTGTGCCGAGCACTGGCGGCCGTACACGCGGCCGGCCTGGTTCATCGCGATGTGAAGACCACGAACGTCATGCGCGAGCAGGGCGGCCGCATCATCCTCATGGACTTTGGCGCCAGTACGGAACGAGGTCCGGCGCAGGCCGGCGAGGCCGTGGAAGACGGCACGCCGTTCACGATGGCGCCGGAGCAGCTTCGCGGCGAGCCGGCCACACCTGCATCGGACCACTACGCACTGGGAGTCCTGCTCTATCGGTTGGTCACCGGGCGCTTCCCGGTGGAGGCGTCCACTTACGGTGAGCTGCACGCGCTCCACGATCGAGGCGAGCGCACGCCGCTGCGCGACCTGCGGGCGGACCTGCCAACGGCGTTTGTGCGGGCGGTGGAGCGCGCGCTGGAGCCCCGGCCGGAGGACCGCTTTGCGAGCGCGGGCGAATTCGAACGGGCGCTCCTCGATGTCGTGAAGGGCGAGCGAGCCGAGTCCCGTCCGCGGGGCGGCCGTCGCCAACTCTTGACGATGCTCGGTGTGCTGCTTGCGGTCGCGGCGGCCGCCTGGTGGAGTTTCGAGCGCATGGGCGCTGATCGGCGCGAACGTGCTCGCGATGGGGCGCTTGTGGGAACGAACCCAGGCGAACCGCAAAGCGTTCGACCGAGTCCCAAGGCTGGCCAGCCGACAGGCGGCTCTGTAGGAGTGCCGGGGGGTCGCACCGCGCCCGGATCGCTCGTGGCCAGCGCCGCACTGATGGTGGAGCGGCGGGGCCGCCCGCAGGCCCTCGCCCCAGGTGATCTCGTGGCGCCGGGCGAGGGCCTGTCGCTCAAGTTCCAGGCCGAGGAGCCGGTACACGTCTACGTGCTCGACGAGGACGCCGCCGGCGAGGTGTACGTGCTATTCCCCACACCCGGGCTGGAACTCGTGAACCCGCTGGCACCGGGGCGGCTACACCGGTTGCCTGGGCCCCGTGGCGGGCAGGACCTGAGCTGGCAGGTCACCAGCGCGGGCGGGCGCGAGACGGTCATCGTGATCGCCACGCGGCAGCCATTCGAGGCGCTGGAGCAAGAGATCGCGGGGTTCCCGCGAGCGAGTCTGGAGCGCCCGGTCGCCTATGGAAGGATGAGCGAGAGCACGCTGTCTACGCTGCGGGGGATCGGCGGCATCATCGAGACCGAGTCGGCCGTGGGCCCGAGTTCCGGCCGGCGGCTGTCGGAAGTGATTCGCCGGCTGAGGCTTTCGCCCGATTCCGTGATCCCGTGGACCTGGCAGATCGAGCTTCACAACCCACGCCGGTAGGTTTTTCCGACCGGTTCGCTCCGCCGGTTTCGTTGTTCCCTGTGCACGGCCCGCTTGTGTGGCCACGCGGAGTCACCGGGAGGCGAGCTTCTCCTGGCCCTGCTGTCGTATCGGGGGATCGTCAGTCAGGGCCATGTCGCCTCCAAAACCACACGGCGCCGGGCACGTGCTCTCCGGCACAGGTTCCCACTGGGAACCGCCCACAAGGGAGGCCGCCATGCTGTTCGCCCCTGTCCACCATCCATTCCCGAACGGACGTCTGCCGCGGAGCCTCGCAGTGGCGGCCGTGCTCGTCCTGGTGCTCGGCGGCCCGCGTGCCGCCGCGACCACCTCGGCCATCGGTGGCGCTGATCAGACGAGTGAGAACTTCAGCGCGACCGGGGGCTGGCAGGCCGTGAACATGACGCCCGGCTGTCTGCCAACGGGCGTGGCGCTCACCGGCACTCATCTCCTGATCAGCGAGGTCGCCCCACGCGGAGCCGGCACGGGTGCGAGAGCTGGCTTCAAAGAGGCATTCCCCGTATTGCCGCGAGCGTCACGACCCAAGAATCGTCCTCATCAGCTTCGACTCTTAGCGCCCTGCGCAACGTCGCACACAGACCGGACCTCGCCAAGGCTATGAAAACAATTGCGACTCCGGCGACGCTTCGACGCTCCTCATCTGGCAAGTAGGGGGTTAGCATGACACGGTACATCACCATCTTTTTCCTCTGCCTGATTTCCACGACTACGGCACTCGCGAATCAGGTTCCCGAGATCATCAGCTATCAGGGCACGCTCTTCGAGAGCGGCAGCCCTGTCACAGCCATGAGAAACCTGACTTTTCGCATCTACGACACTGCAACGGTGGGAACAGGGTCACTCCTTTGGACAGGTGCTTACACCACCATGGTGACTGGCGGCATCTTTCAAGTAAACCTCGGGTCACCACCTGCACTACCGCTGGCACTTCCATTTGACAAGCCATACTGGCTCCAAATCTCTATCGGCACCACGATCCTTTCGCCCCGCGTCCAGTTGACCGCTTCGCCATACGCACTCTCGCTTCGGCTGCCGTTTGGAAGCCGTGCCAACGAGGGGGCAAGCGCTGGATCCGATCCGGCCTTCAAGGTGTCAAATACGGGTGCGGGACACGGCCTCCAAGGGCTCAGCGCGAGCAATGCTGGCGTTTGGGGGCAGAGCACGCTTGGCAATGGTGTAGTAGGCGTGAGTGATACCACGGACGGCGTCGCCGGATATGCCCGATCTGCCAGCCGAAGTGGTGTCTTCGGCCAGAACACCTATGTCGGCTCGGGATCCGAGTTTGATCCCCCATTCTACGGCGTCGCAGGGCTCGCAGGTGGTGCTGCAGGTCGCGGTGTCTTTGGAGTGGGAGGGGGCTACGGTGTGTTCGGCTATAGCGCCGACGGGGCTGGTGTTTACGGTCAGAGCGTGACCGACATCGGAGTGAACGGTTCATCCACGAACGCGGCCGGGGTACGTGCGGAGAACGTGAATACGGCTGGAACTGCGCTCGAAATCTTTCGTGGAGCGCTCAAGGTGACCGGAGCGGGGCTCAATACGAACACAACCGCATTTGTCGTCAGCAATTCAGGTCCCGCGAGTACGGGTATAATTATCATTAATAATAGCATCATCAACAATGATCCTACGGCTATGGTGTTTATCACCACGCGATGGCCCGGCGGCACCATTCCTACACCCAGGGTGTCTGTCTGTTACGCGTGTGCCGGGGCGCCAAGCGCGGGTAGGTGGGTGATTGTAAGCGAGGCTGATGGGATGTGGCCAGGCCTCCAAATCAATGTGTTGGCGATCAAGACTCAGTAGCGGTGGGGCTATGTTCTCAAACGTGGAGATCTAATGTTGACAAGACGCACGTGCGCGCTCGCGCTATCCGGTGCCCTGGTGGCTGCGATGCCCGAGGCAGGGCTAGCACAGGCACTCCGGGTATCCGTGACAGGAAACGGTAGTGGTATCTCCGCTAACGGGGTGTACCAGCTTCAGGGGATAGTGGGGCAGCCGGCCCTCGGAGCGAGCGGTGCAGGGATCTACATCGCGTGTGGCGGTTTCTGGTGCTCAGGGGGCCCCGGGATCGTAGAAGTGGAACCGATTCGGAAACCGGACCGCCTTGAGGTGCGCGGACCTAGCCCAAATCCGTCGGCCGACGGGTTCGAGTTCGTATTGATGCTACCGGAGACCGATCTCGTGGCGTTCAGCATCTATGATGTGCTCGGACGGCGGGTCGCGACCGTGTGCGACAGACGTCTGGATGCAGGGGTCCACCGCCTTGGGTGGTCGACACCTGGTAAGGCGGGTGATTCAAAGCCAGGCATATACTTTGCGAGAATCATGGTGGGCAACCGAGTCGTGAGTGAACGCAAGCTCATTGCGATCCACTGAACTGTAGTGGTCCCGTTGTTGCGGGTTCCGGAGATCTTGGCCCGCTGCCTGTTTTCCACAGGAATACGCGTACCCGCTCCCCTAGCTACGCGCAATCAACGATTTGCACTCCGCCGCCGAGCCTGAAATCAAACTCACTGTCGGAGCCCGAGAACAGGCTCACAGACGTGGGCCGTCCGTCACGGGGGACCACTCGGCATACGGAATCCGTGCTCGCCAGGAGGCCGCCGAAACCCGCTTGGAGGAATGGCGTTTCCGCCGTGTCGCGCCGCGGGCTGTACTTCATGTGGACGCCGTACTGGACCAGGCTGGCGCCCAAGTTGTCGATCTCGATGCAGTCATTGTTCGATGAGCCTTCCCCGATCTCGTGGGCAGCCCGTAGGGCGCGAGAATGCGCCTCGGCTGGTGGCCGGTCGGGTTCTCGTGAGCGCAGGCGACGCTACGGGAGGCGGGAGTGATTGGCGACAACTAGTTTTCCCGCGTGTTGCCTCAGTCGGGAATGTTACCAGTGCAGACGGTTGCTCGCGCGGCAATTTGAAGTTGCCGGGGACGATCCGAATACCGCGGCCGGGGGTGGCCTGCGACGTCAGGCGGGCAGGCCGACAGCCGAACAGCTCCGAGCTTCCACTGCAGAACTTTCCTTGAGGAGAAATCATGCGCAGGCAACAACTCGCCGTACTCATCGCCAGCATGTCGCTCGTGGTTGCGTGCTCTGAGGCGCCGACCGCTCCACCATCCAAGGCGCTCAGCCTCGCCCATCGGGCCGGAGGGCCTGGCTACGCTCCAGCTGAAAGGCAAACGAGTGTGGATCTGGAGGCCCCCTAGCGTTATGTCCCCTGGCGGAGGGGCAGAATCTCGCCCAGACATTCACGCCGACAGAGAATCAGTGGCTCGGCTTCCTGGAGCTGCCTGTGGGTCGTTCCCCCGGAACCCTTCTCAACGTGAAGATTCGGAACGGACTCGAAGGCGACATCCTATATGAACCCGGA
The DNA here is from genome assembly GCA_964418975.1 of uncultured bacterium. Taxonomy (GTDB): domain Bacteria; phylum Eisenbacteria; class RBG-16-71-46; order RBG-16-71-46; family RBG-16-71-46; genus JAIOPA01. The sequence goes on from CAYQNV010000065.1 coordinate 25,739, forward strand.
TTTCGCAGGGGTGCTCACTGCGCCTGAGTCGTGGCGGCGAGACGCAGCCGGATGAGAAATGCGGATGAGCCGCGAGAATCGCGGTGAAAAGCAAACTCCTCCCGTGGTACAAGGTTGGGTGTCGAGTCCACAACCCACTCCACGGAAGGAGTACCCAGAGGGTGAGCCGAAACTACTGCAGTTCCCGCCGCGGGACCAGCCGGATCCTCGCGGAGCAGTTCGATCTCGAAGGCGCTACGACGCTGGGCGGGCTGAACCGCCTGCACCGGTTCCTCAAGCACGTCGGCCTTGAGCGCGAGGTGCAGCGGCGCTTCGCGGGCGTCAAGGCGCGGTGGGCCGAGTGGCGTTTCGACCAGGTGCTGCGCGTGTTCCTCGATATCGCGTTCGCCGGTCTGCCGCGGCTCTACCACTACGCCGAGCTGGAGACGGAGCCGCTGCTGTGCACGCTGCACCGGGTGGCGCGGTTGCCGGACCTGACGACGTTGTACCGCGACCTGCGGCGGTTCGAGGACCCCACGCTGGCCGCGCAACTGGGCAAGCTGTTGCAGGGCGTGGTGCAGCGCGGGATCGCCCAGCGGGACCGCGTCGTGCTCGACGTCGACTCGATGGTGAACACGCTCTACGGCAGCCAGGAGGGAGCGGCGCTGGGGCCCAATCCGCACAAGCCGGGCCGTCCGTCCTACCATCCGCTGCTGGCACGCGACCGGGTGAGCGATCTGGTCGTGCACCAGGTGCTGCGCAGTGGCGACAGCGGCAGCGCCACCGACATTGTGTCGTTCCTGCACCGCACGCTGGACATCGTCCGTGCCGACGGTCGGCGCCGCGAGCTGCTGGCCCGGCTCGACTCGGGCTTCGAGGGTGAGGAGGCGCTGCGCGTGCTGGAGCGGCGCGGCGTGGGCTACGTGGTCAAGATGCGCGGCACCGCGGCCCTGGTGCACGCAGCCAGCATGCGCGGGGCTTCGGCGTGGCGCACGCTCGAGCTCGAACATGAGGGCGAGGTCCAGGTGACCGCGTTCGTGTGGCAACGCGGGAGCTGGAGCCGGCCACGCGCGGTCGTGGCCATGCGCAAGCGTGGGCTCGACACCATTCAGGGACGGCTGTTCGACGAGCACGGCTGGTCCTACAGCCTGTTCGTCACCGACCGCGACTGGCCGGCCGAACAGGTGACGCGCTTCTACGACAAGCGGGCCGATGTCGAGCGCACCATCTGCGAGCTCAGAAACGACCTCGCCGTCGATCACGTGCCGAGCGAGCGCTTCGCGGCCAACGCCGCGGACTTCGCGCTCAAGGTGCTGGCGCGCAACCTGCTCGTGCTCTACCGCGACCACGGGTTGAAGCTCACGCAGCGCGAGCGGATCATGACGCTGCGGCGGCGCTTCCTGTGGATCGCCGGGCGCGTCGTCCGCCACGCGGGCAAGGTGCTGTTGCGGCTGACCGCCGGCCATGCGCTCGGCGAGCGGCCGGCGTTCGTGACCTGAGCCGAGAACGGTCTGGTTCACGCGACGTTCCACTCGATCTTTTTCATACTCCGTCGAATGCCGGGACGGAGCCTTGTCCTGCAAGCACTTGGCTCGCCGTCCGCCGCTGCGTTGCACACTCTCCGCGACGGCCACCGCGTGAGCTCACGACTCGCGACGACCGAGACACCCTTCGACGAGGCCGCG
>CAYQNV010000066.1:0-2733 GCA_964418975.1 uncultured bacterium
TTCCCGAGCAGCACCGAGACTGTGCTCGAGCCACTGTTCGCGACTGCCAGGTCCGGCCACCCATCGCCATCGAGCTCTGCGCTCGCCACCGAGGAGGGGGAGATCCCGGTGTCGAAGTCGGCCCTGGGCCCGAACGTACCGTCCCCGTTCCCGAGCAGCACGGATGCCGTGTGCGAGTCGATGCTCGCCACCGCCAGGTCCGGCCGCCCATCGCCATTGAGTACCGCGATCGCCACTGATATTGGACGGGGCCCAGTGCCGAAATCGACCTTGGCCCCGAACGACCCGTCCCCGTTGCCGAGCAGCACCGACACCGTGTGCGAGACCGCGTTCGCCACCGCGAGGTCAAGCCGACCGTCAGCGTCGAGGTCCGCGATCGCCACCGATCGGGGACCGGACCCGGTGCCGAAGTCGGCCCTGGCCCCGAACGTGCCGTCCCCGTTTCCGAGCAATATCGAGACCGTGTTGCCGGTATCCAGGCCCCAGTTCGCCACCGCCAGGTCCGGCCGCCCATCGCCATTAAGCTCCGCGATCGCCACTGATATTGGGCTGGACCCAGTGCCGAAATCGACCTTGGCCCCGAATGTCCCGTCCCCGTACCCGAGCAGCACCGACACCGTGTTCGAGCCGCCGTTCGCCACTGCCAAGTCCGGCCGCCCGTCCTCGTTGAGGTCCGCGATGGCCACCGAGGAGGGAGAGCCTCCAGTGCCGAAGTCGACCCTGGCGCCGAACTTGCCGTCACCGTTCCCGAGCAGCACCGAGACCGTGTTGCTGGTACCGTAGCCTGTGTTCGCCACTGTCAGGTCCGGCCGCCCGTCTGCGTTGAGGTCCGCGATAGCCACCGAGAAAGGACTGCTCCCGGTGCCGAAGTCAGTCTGGGCGCCGAACGTGCCGTCACCGTTCCCGAGCAGCACCGAGACCGAGTTTGAGCTGGCGTTCGCCACCGCAAGGTCCGGCCGCCTGTCTGCGTTGAGGTCCGCGATGGCCACCGTCGTGGGATTGATCCTGACGCCGAAGTCCGCCTTGGCGCCGAACGTGCCGTCTCCGGTTCCGAGCAGCACCGAGATCGTGTTCGAGCAGAAGTTTGCCACCACCAAGTCCGGCCGCCCGTCCGCATCGAGGTCCCCGATCGCCACCGAATGGGGGCACGAGCTCGTGTCGAACGACAGGAAGGGTGCCGAGAAAAGCGTGCCCGCGTGGACCGAAGTCGACAGGGTCAGCAACAGCAGCGGCGTCGCGAGCAGGACCCGGGCACTTACCTGCTGCTCGGACGATTCAGCGATGGGTGCGACACAGGTGGGCAACGGCCGATCCCTCACGTGCTGGAGTCAACTGGGATTGGTTTCGGATGTGCAACTCGCCGACGCTTTCGAGATTGCGGGTCGAGAAATGCAACGTGGCCAGCGGCTGCGCTTTCACGAATTGGGGGCCATCGACCACGAAGGAGTGAGTCGGGTGCAGAAAATGGCGCCGATCCCCGTGGCTCGAAGGCGGAGTGCGCATCAGCTCCCGGGCAACGGTCCTCCGGATCTCCAGGGTCGGCGAACGAATCGCGCCAAACGGGGCCGACTCGCGCCCGTCGAGTCGGCTGATCGGAAGATGCTCCTGCCTGGCACATGGCCGGCCAACGAGTTCGGGCTGTCCAGACGGCGTTTCGCACAGCGCGCCAGAGGAGTGCAGTGAGCCGCTCAACTTGCCGGCCACAATGGTCCCACGAAGCGTCTCGTCTCCAAAGTGAATACTCGCAGGTCGAGGACGGTGCACTGAAGTCTGGGAGCCGCGTCAGCTTGGGTGCACTCCAGCCCATCCTAAGTCGGACGGTGGTCCGGGACTCCAAAGACATGTGCGAAGGACCGTATCGGCCATGCCGTTACCACTCTGCGACCTGGCCGAGGTCATCCAACGCAGCGCAGCGCAGGACATCTCCCGCGTAGGGTTCGCCCAGGGTGACGAGCCAGCGGCCGTGGTCGGAGCCGGTCACCACGGCGCGAACGTCGGCCGCGTCGGCGCAGGCAAATGTTACGGCGAGACGCGCGTCGTCGTTGGCGAGCGTGGCGCCGCGCTTCGCGAGCGCCGCGGCCAGCGTGCCCGCGCACGCTGCGTCCTCCAGTGCGAAGCCGCCCAGCTTGCCGGCGCACACGATCCACACGTCCGGTTGGTCGGCGAGTGCCGCGAGCGTGGCGGACAGATTGGTGAAGCTGGCGAGCAATCGGCGCCGACAGCGGCTCGCGGCGAGGAGCGCGCGACTGCCGTTCGTGCTGGCGAATGCGAGCGTGCGGCCCGCGACGCGTTCGCGCGTGTATTCGGCGGGCGAATTGCCCAGGTCGAATCCAGGCACGATGCGGCCGTCGCGTTCGCCACAGGCGAGCGTCCCGGGGTGCGCGTCGCGGTAGGCGATCGCCTCAGCGGTGCCGGCGAACGGCATCACGCGCGCAGCGCCATTCGCGCGCGCCAACGCCAGTGTCGTTGTGGCGCGCAGCACGTCCACGGCGGCGGCACAGGCGCTCGCCGGCAGCGACCCGGGCGCGGGTGGCAGCAGCGCCACGCGCACGCGGGCACTGCTCACGGCGTGCTGCTGACGGGACGGTCCTTCAGCAGCTCTTCCACGAACCGCGTGCTCAGGTCGCCGGAGCGGAACTTCTCGCTCGCCAGGGCCAGTCGGTGGAACGGGATCGTGGTCTTGATGCCTTCCACGATCATCTCCTCCAGCGCGATCTCCATGCGGCGGATCGC
>CAYQNV010000067.1:0-3863 GCA_964418975.1 uncultured bacterium
CGTGTGGCGAGCGCGATCCGGTGTGTGCGAGTGGACACGATGGACGTACGTCTTGGCGGGCATCGAGTTGGGCTCCAGGCGCGAGCGTCCGGCCGGCCGGTGAGCGTGTCAAGGCTGACACACCCGGGTATCGGCCGGCGCAGGGCCAGAATCGCAAAGCACTGCCTAGCAAGAAGTTGACCGCTCGGCACAAAGCTTGGAATGGAACAGGTTCGAACCCGCGACGGAAAGCTTCCGCCGCGCACCTGGCGAGCGACGTCACAGAGCCTTGAGACCAGGGGCCACGAACCGGAACCGGCACACCGGGGCGAGGCCGCAGACGCGAGCCGGCAGGAGACATCACCATGGAACGCAAGACCGCGAACAGCCCGTCCCCCGCGAGCGATCGGAACGTGCTCGAGGACACGCTTCGCCTGGCGCGCCAGCGCCAGCAACACCGCGAACGCGCGATGATCGGGGCGTGGGTGGGCGCTACCGCCGTCGCGCTCGTGGCCACGCTCATGTTCCTCGAGGGTTGCGGCAGTGGCGAGTCGAGCCGCGCGCGCGCGGTGTCCTCGAACCGCGAGGCCGTGCCGGCGCAGGAACAGGTCGCGCTGGCGTCCAACGTGACGACCTCGGCCAATGAGCAGGTGCAGACACTGGCCCCCGAGTCCTCGGTCAACGCGAGCACGGTGCCGCCCGACGTGGTGGCGGCCGTCTCGGACACGTTCGTCACGGCGGGCCAGCCCGTGGAGGTGACGGTCCAGGGCACGCCCGACATCACCGAGATGGCCCTGTCCGACGGTCGCGGCGACGCCATCCCCATGGTGCGCGACTCTTCGGGTCAGGTCTGGCGCGTGCACTACCGCGTGCCACTCCGCCCGCAAACGGATCGGCTGGGCCTCTCCGTGACCGCCAAGAACGAATCGCACCGCTGGCGCAGGGTGTGGCTCTTCCTCCAGGTTGACGACGGCAAGAAGCAGGTCGAATCGCCGTCGCCCGAGCAGACCACCGACGAACCCCGCTGACCGCGCGCGAAGGCCGCGGCCAACAGGAGGCCGGCGCCAAGGATGGCCGCCGGCCTCCTAGGTATTTTGATCATGACGGCGCCCCCAGCCCGACGACGAGGGGAGTTGTGCGGTCCGCCCAAGGACAGCGGGCGGAGCCTTGGATTAGGTGGTGGATGCGACTTGATGTCGAAGGCGGGGACCAAAGTGGGGGTGTGAATCAGGGGACGCCTGAAGGCACGTGGGAGGCAGGATGCCGGAGCGTGCCTTCAGACGAGGGAGGAGCCGGCAGGGATGCCGGCGACGACCGTTCCCCTGATTCACGCCCCCCGTGGCCCCCGCCGGCGCCAAAAGGGTGTTCCTCCGCCGTCCCCGCGCGATCTGCCAGGCCATGCAAGGCAGGCCAAACTCCTCTAGTTTATCGAGGTTCTCACGAACTTCCCGAAGCCGCCGAGGCCGAAGTCAGCTACCGACAACACCTCAGAGGAGCCCAGCCGTGACTCAGCTTCCGCTCGCAGACTCGTTCATCCCGCGTCACCTGGGCCCGTCCGAGCAGGATGTGCGCGACATGCTCGCCGCACTCGGCTACCCGTCGCTCGATGCGCTCATCGACGCCACCGTGCCCGCCAACATCCGGTTCAAGCGCCCGCTCGCGCTGCCCGCCGCCATGTCCGAGCAGGAGGCGCTCGTCGCGTTCAAGCAGATGATGTCGCGGAACGAGGTGTGGCGAAGCTTCATCGGGCTCGGCTATTGCACCACGCATGTGCCCGCCGTGATCCAGCGGAACGTGTTCGAGAACCCCGGCTGGTACACCGCCTATACCCCCTACCAGGCCGAGATCGCGCAGGGTCGCCTGGAGGCGCTGCTCACGTTCCAGACCGTGGTGAGCGACTTGACCGCACTGCCCGTCGCCAGCGCCTCGCTGCTCGACGAGGCTACCGCGGCCGCCGAGGCCATGCAGCTCGTGCACGCCGCCAGGGACGGGCGCGACACGTTCCTCGTGGCCGACGACTGTCACCCGCAGACGATCGACGTGATCCAGGCGCGCGGCCGGGCGCGCGGGATCACCGTGAAGGTGCAGAAAGCGTCGGCGTTCGTGCTGGAGGCCGGTGTGTGCGGCGTGCTCGTGCAGTACCCCAACACGTTCGGAGCGCTCGAGGACCATCGCGCGCTTGCCGACAAGGTGCACGCGGCCGGAGCGCTCGTGGTGGCGGCCACCGATCTGCTGGCGCTCACGCTGCTCGTGCCTCCCGGCGAATGGGGCGCCGACGTGGCGGTGGGCTCGTCCCAGCGCTTCGGCGTTCCCATGGGCTACGGCGGCCCGCACGCGGCGTTCTTCAGCACGCGTGACGAGTTCAAGCGGCTGCTCCCGGGCCGTATCATCGGCCTGTCGCGAGATGCCAACGGCAAGCCCGCGCTGCGCATGGCGCTCGGCACGCGCGAGCAGCACATCCGGCGCGAGAAGGCCACCAGCAATATCTGCACGGCGCAGGTGCTGCTCGCCGTCATGGCGGGCATGTACGCCGTGTGGCACGGGTTCGAGGGGCTCGCGCGCATCGCGCGGCGCGTCCAGCGCATGGCGCGCGCGTTCGCCGCCGGCGTGCGCCGGCACGGGCACACGGTGCTGCACGGCGAGTACTTCGACACCGTGCATGTGCTGCCAGCGGCAGCGGGCGGCGCGGCCGCTATCCGCAAGGCCGCCGAGGCACGCCGCCTGAACCTTTGCTACCTGGCGGATGGCAGCATCTCCGTGGCGTTTGGCGAGACGGCCACTGCGGCCGACGTGATCGACCTGTTGGCGGTGTTCGGCGGTGGCGCGGCGCCGACGACGGAGGAGCTGGGCTCGCTCGGGGGTGACGCGCGCACCGACGCGCGCTTCGTGCGTTCGAGCGCCTACCTCACGCATCCGGTGTTCCATTCGTATCACTCCGAAACCGAGATGATGCGCTACCTGCGCCTGCTCGAGTCCCGCGACCTGTCGCTCACCCACTCCATGATCCCGCTCGGCAGTTGCACCATGAAGTTGAACGCCGCGGCCGAGATGTTCCCGGTGAGCTGGCCCGAGGTGGGTAGCCTGCACCCGTTCGCGCCGGTGGAGCAGGCGCCCGGCTACCGCGCGCTGTTCGAGCTGCTCGAGCGGTCGCTCGCCGAGGTCACGGGCTTCCATGCCGTCTCGCTCCAGCCTAACGCCGGCGCGCAGGGCGAGTACGCCGGGCTGCTCGTGATCCGCGCGTGGCACGACTCACGCAACGAAGGCCACCGTCGGGTGTGCCTGATCCCGCAATCGGCGCACGGCACGAACCCGGCGAGCGCAGTCATGGCCGGAATGTCCGTGGTGGTGGTCAAGACCGACGCCCACGGCAACATCGACGTGGCCGACTTGAAGGCCAAGGCGGCGGAGCACGCTCGGGACCTGGCCGCGCTCATGGTGACCTACCCGTCCACCCACGGCGTGTTCGAGGAGGCGATCACCGAGATCTGCGAGGTGGTGCACCGGTACGGTGGCCAAGTCTACATGGACGGCGCCAACATGAACGCCATGGTGGGGCTCTGTCGCCCGGGGGACATCGGTGCCGACGTCTGCCACCTGAACCTGCACAAGACGTTCTGCATCCCGCACGGGGGGGGTGGTCCGGGCATGGGCCCCATCGGCGTGGTCAAGCACCTGGCGCCGTTCCTGCCGGGACACCCGCTCGTGCCGACCGGCGGAAGCCACGCCATCGGCGCGGTGAGCGCCGCGCCCTGGGGGAGCGCCAGCATCCTGCCCATCTCGGCCATGTACATCATGTTGATGGGTGGGGAGGGGCTCACCGAGGCGACGCGGGTGGCCATCCTCAGCGCGAACTACCTTGCCCGGAAGCTCGAGCCGCACTTTCC
>CAYQNV010000068.1:0-71946 GCA_964418975.1 uncultured bacterium
GGACTTCAGCACCGGAAGCGGTCCGTCCTCGGTGGCGATCGCGGACCTCAATGAGGACGGGCGGCCAGACTTGGCAGTGGCGAACGGCGGCTCGAACACGGTGTCGGTGCTGCTCGGGTACGGGGACGGCACGTTCACGCCCAGGACCGACTTCGATGCCGGGCCAAACCCCGGCTCGGTGGCGATCGGGGACCTCAATGCGGACGGTCGGCCAGACCTGGCGATGGCAAACAACGACTCGAGCACGGTCTCGGTGCTGCTGGGGCAAGGGGACGGCACGTTCGGGGCCCAGGCGTACTTCGATACAAGGAGCTCTCCCTCCTCGGTGGCGATCGGAGACCTCAACGAGGACGGGCGGCCAGACTTAGCAGTGGCGAACGGCGGCTCGAACACGGTGTCGGTGCTGCTCGGAATCGGGGACGGCACGTTCCGGGCCAAGTCCGAATACGGCACCGGGCTCGATCCCCATTCGGCGGCGATCGCGGACCTCAGCGCGGACGGCCGGCCGGACCTGGCGGTGGCGAATGCCGGCTCCCACACAGTCTCGGTGCTGCTCGGGAACGGGGACGGCACGATCGGGGCAAGGACGGAATTCGGCACCGGGTTCTATCCCCATTCGGTGGCGATCGCGGACCTCAACGAGGACGGGCGGCCAGACTTGGCAGTGGCGAACGCGGGCTCCTTCACGGTCTCGGTGCTGCTTGGAAATGGGGACGGTACGTTCGCGACCAAGACAGACTTTGGCACCGGGAACACCCCCCACTCGGTGAAGATCGCGGACCTGAACGCGGACGGACTGCCGGACCTGGCGGTGGCCAACGCCAGCTCGCACACGGTCTCGGTGCTAATGAATCGCGGCGGGACACCAGCGCCGATCGCGATGGGGTTCGACTTCACGCCCAACAACCTCAACCTGGCTTCCCAGGGTCTTTGGGTGTCGGGTTTCCTCGAGCCAGCCTCGCCCTTCACCGCCAGCGACATCGACATCGCATCGATCCGGCTGAACGGCACGGTGTCGGTGGACGCGGCGGCGCCGACGGCTCGCGGGGATCACGACGGCAATGGTGTCCCTGACGTGATGGTGAAGTTCAGCCGGGTGGCCGTGGAGCTGGCCGTGCCTGAAGGTGACCATGTTGCGATGACGGCAACCGGCACGATGGACGGCCGTTCCTTCCTTGGCACCGACCACATTCGCGTGCGCCGCGCGGTGGTATCGGCGCCGCAGGCAGGTGGGCTCCTGAAGGCGGGCGCGGTGACCCAGGTACGCTGGCAGATGCCGAATGGTGTCGCGGTCCAGTCCGTGGCCTTGCTTCACTCGCTCGACGGGGGCGGTAGTTGGAGCCTGATCGCCCACGGGCAGCCAAACACCGGGAGCTACGATTGGAAAGTGCCGGAGGTGCACTCCGACCGCGCGAAGGTGGCGCTCGTGCTGGTCGAAACTGCCAACGCGACCGGCGACTTGGTGGACGGCGTGCTGGGCGTGAGCGGGACGTTCTCGATCGAGGCCGTGGTCGGCGTGCGTGATCGGGGACCGGCCGCACTGTCGCTGACAGCTCGGGGGTCAATACCCCACCCAGCTGCGCGAGGACGCCTGCGGGTGGAGTTCACGCTGCGCGATAGGCGCCCTGCCCGGCTGGAACTGATGGACGTAGCGGGGCGAGTGCTGACCGCGAAGCAGGTGGGCTCGCTTGGTCCGGGGATTCACGAGCTCGACCTCTCGGAGGGAGGCGCACTTCAGCCGGGGATCTACTTCATCCGTCTCACCCAGGGCGGAAGCGAGGTCCGGGCCCGAGCAGCAGTGATACGGTGATCGCTGGTCTGGGGTGACCGGCGGCAACGCGCTACGCCGTGGCACTGTGCGGCCTTTCCCGACACGGAGACCGCGCCAGACTTGCAATGAGCGGATGCGAGCTGGTCTGGGCGCTTGGAATCGACTGTGACACGGCGGCCGCGCGGGTTCGAGGCAAGCAGCCAGCCGGCGAGCACATCATCAAGTGGGGTGGACCCGACGGGGCCGGCGTCTACATCGTCCGATACCGCTATCCGGGTGGGCAGCAGTCGAGGCGCTTGATTCACACCGGCTGAAGCGCGCTGTGACGAGCCGCCCGCGCCGCGCGACTCCCTCGGCGCGGCCAGCGTCACCGCCGCTGCGCCTGCCCGAGCATCACGATCGCGACGGTTCCGAACAGCACGTCCGCGAACCACGCCGCGACGTAAGGCGTCATCGCGCCGTTGTGGCCCAACGCCTGGCCCGCTCGCATGATGCCGTAGTAGAGGAACGAGATCGCTACGGAGAGCCCGAAGCCGAGCGCCGCGCCCTGCATGCGCAGGCGGGTGGCGAGTGCCCCGCCGATCATCACCACGATCACGCAGATCAGCGGGAACGCCAGTTTCAGGTGCAGGTCCACCAGGTAGTTCTCGACGCGCGCGCCGCTCGCACGCAGGCGCTCGACGTAGCCGCGCAACTCGAACCAGTTCATCTCGTCCGGTCGGTGGCCCGGCTTGGCGAAGTCCTCGGGCTGCTCGCCCAGCCCGCCGATCGCCATGCGGCGGAACCCCTCGGCCTGCTCTCGGCCGTCCTGGAAGCGGCGCACGTAGCCCGAGACGAACACCCAGCGTTGCCCGTCCCAGGTCGCCTCGGCGGCGTCGATGCGGCGCGCCAGGACGCCGGACTTGAATTCCTGGAGCGAGACCTCGTGCATGCGGCGCTCGTGCACCAGGTACAAGCCCACGACCCAGATGCGACCGCCGCGGCCCAGGTAGGTGACGTCGGCGCGCTCGCTCGGCGTGGCGCGCTGCAGGTGCTGGATGCGCTCCTCGAAGATCTGCTCGCGTGCGCGCGTCGCCGCCGGCACCACGAACTCGCCGAGCAGGAGCGACAGACCCACGCACGCCGTCGCCACCGCCAGCACCGGTGCGAGGATGCGCACGAGCGACAGTCCGCTCGCGCGCATGGCGGTCAGCTCGCCGAACTTATTGAGCTGGCCGAGGGCTAAGAACGTAGCGAGCAGCAGCGCCACCGGCAGCATCTTCACCACCACGTCGGGAGTGAGGTTCAGGAAGTACTGGGCCACGAGCGGCCAGGGGGCGCGGTGGTCGAGGAACACATCCATCTTCTCGATCAGATCCACCACGATGAAGATGACGATGAAGCCCAGCAGGCCGAGCGCCAGGTAGACCAGAAATTCCTTCAGCAGGTAGCGGTCGAGGATCCTCATCGCGTGCCTTCGGCCACCGCGTCGGGCACGCGGCGGCCGCGCCGCGTGCGATGCCACGGCAGGGTGATGTCGCAGGCTCGCGCCGTGAGGTCCAGCCCGAGCAAGCCGAGCACGAGATTCGCGAGCCACATGGCCAGCCAGGCGGGCAGCAGCAGCCGGTTCGCCAGCTCCTCGCCGCCGATCAGGCACACGTAGTAAAAGAGAAAGAATCCGATCGAGGCGAAGGCGACCGCCGGACCCGCGCGGCGCACGCGCATGCCGATGGGCGCGCCGATCAGCACGAACACCACGCACGCCACGGGCAGCGCGAACTTCTTGTGGATCTCCACCGACAGCCCCGCGGCGCGGCGGAGCAGCGCGCGGCGCTCCATGTTCCACAGGTTCACGCTCAGCTCGAGCGTCGGGAACTTCTTGGCGATCGCCTCGAGCGGGTCGCTGCGCGACGCCAGGCTCATGACCCACAGGCCCAACCGTGTGTGGAGCGGGGATCGTTCCGGGGCGAGCGCCGGAATCTGCTCGGCGGGCACGCCCGCGGTGGTGAACACGCTTCGGTAGCGAGCGAGCGAACGCTCGTACTCGCCGAGCACGTCGCTGCGCTCGACGATCAGCTGGGCCGCGCTCTTCTCGCGGTCGCCGCGCGCGCTCCGCACGGTGCGCTCGAGCAACCCACCCGCACCCTGGATGTTGATGGTGTGCTTGCGGAATTGCAGGCGGTGGTAGCGGTTCACGCCCACCTCGCCGGCGGGGATCTCGTGGATCTCGCCGTCCTCCAGCTCGAGCACGGCGGTTCGGCCGTCCGGCGTGTAGGTGAGGTAGCCCTTCTTGGCGAGGATGGTGGTGGGCGGGCCGCCGGCATGCAGCTGGTAGATGGTGACGCCGCGCATCTCGTTCGTGAGCCCGTTCACGGACTGGACCAGCAGGTTGTAGCCGGGGAAATCGGTGATGAACACGCCCTCCTGGAGCTTCACCGTGGGCCGCATGCGGCCGATATCCACGAGCAGGCTGGCGAAGGCGTGATTGGCGTCGGGATACACGTAATTGTTGAACAGCGTCAGCCCCACGGCGAGCGAGGCCGCCGCCGCGAGCGGCGGCAGCATGGCGCGGAACAGGTGCACGCCGCTCGCCCTCATGGCCGTGATCTCGTTGTCCTGGGAGAGCCGGCCGAACGTCATGAGCGTCGCGATCAGCACCGAGCAGGGCACTGACAGGGCGATCACGAAGCCCAACGACAACCCGAACAGCTGCAGCACCGCGACCGCGGGCACTCCTCGGTTGATGACCAGGTCCAGGTAGTCGAACAGCACGTCCATCTCGAAGACGAACGTGACCACCCCGAACCCGAGCAAGAAGGGAACCAAGTGCAGCCGAAGGATGTAGGAAGGAAGGATACGCACGGTTCCGCAGACTACCCCACGGATGCCGACGCCGGCACCTTGCGGCCCGCCAAGGCTTTGACCGCTCTCCAACCGGCTGTTACGGTCGCTCTCCTGTCCTAGGCTTCCCCGGACGCGCGGCCCCAGGAATCCATGATCGGCTCGCTGACCCTGCCCGCCATCGCATTCGTCGCGGCGATCTCCGGCCTGCCGGGGCTCAAGGGTTTGCCCATGCCCGCCAGCAAGGAGCACGCCAGGGCACGGGCGGAGGCCGCCGCCGCCGATACCCTGCCGCCCCCTTGGAAGCCCTCGTGGAGGCTGGCGCTCGAGAGCCAGTTCGTGTTCGCAGGCTTGCTCCCGATCGGCCGACCGCAGGGACCGGTGAAGCTGTTGCCGGCCTATGACCCGCGCCGCGTTCGCGTGAGCGTGGAACCCGACTCGGGCACCTATCGGAGCGAGGTGGAGGTGGGGGAGGTCGCGCTCCGCCCCAGCTACCGGCAGCCGCTCGGCGCGTTCTCGCGCGACTTCGCCGCCCGCTCGTTCCGCGAGCGTTGGGCCGATCACGCCCGGCGCAACGTCAACACGCTCGGTAAGGACACCCCGCTCCAGCGCACCGGCCTGACGCTGCCCATCCCGGTCAAGCTGCCGCAACGGCTCTCCAGCATCCTCGGTCCCGGCGGTCCGGCACTCAACGTGTCGGGCTCGGAGAGCATCCGACTCTCCGGCACCAGCAACTGGACCAATGTGCAGCAGGGCCTGATCGGCCAGAAAAAGAGCCTGTTCCCGTCGCTCGACATGCAGCAGGACCTCGACATCCGGCTCGAGGGCCAGCTGTCGGATCGCATCAAGGTGAACCTGCTCCAGAACTCCGCCAATCAGGTGCCGCTCGCGAATCGGATCGCGATCAATTACCGCGGCGACGAGGACGATTTCGTCCAGGCGTTGGACCTCGGCAACACCAGTCTCGCATTGCCGGGCACGCAATACGTGTCGTACAGCGGCAAGAACGAGGGGCTGTTCGGCGTGAAGCTCGCGTCGCGGATCGGCGCGCTCGACTTCACCGCGCTCGCGAGCAAGCAGGAAGGGCGCAGCGAGCGCGCCGTGTACTCGGGCGGGGCCGCACGCACGGTGCCACGGAACTTCACCGACCTCGACTGGGTGAAGGGGCAGTACTTCATGCTCTACGACCCCAACTTCGGCACCGTGTACGAGCTGGACGATAGCTCGATCCGGCTCTACCTCGACGACGCGAACGCCAGCAACGACCGCAACGTCATCGCGGGCAGGGCGGTGATCGATCCCGACGGCGCCATGGCCATGCCACTGCCTCCCGTCTCCGATACGGCGTTCGTGCGGGGCAGCTTCGATATCCTCAATCCGGGCGCGGACCAACAGTACGAGGTGCTCAGCAACCTCTACGCGTTCCACGACACGTTGTTCAAGGTGATCCGGCTGAAGCAGGCCATCCCTCCGACCGGTAACCAGACGCTCGCGGTGAGCTATCGCGCCACGCCGTTGATCGGCCCAGGGCATGCGCTCGGGACGCCGGTGACGGTGGGTGGGCGGCTCGTCACCACGCCGGGGCCCGATTCGGGCTTCACGCTGCTCAAGCTGTTGCGCGTGCCCCGGACCAGCCTGGCCTACACGACCGACAACTTCTTCGACACGACGTCGGCATTCGCGCCGGTGCGCGAGTTGGAACTCAAGAACTTCTACGACCTGGGTGGGTACGGCATCGATCCCAAGACGTTCAAGCTCGCCATTCAGGCCGGGCAGGACGACCCGCCGGTCACCAGCTTGAACGGCATCCCGTTTATCGAGTTCCTGGGGCTCGACAACTGGGACGAGCAGACGGGCCAGGCTCGACGCACCCCGGACGGCCGGGTGGATATCGTCGGCTTCAACTCGCAGACGCGCGGCTGGGTGGACTACACGAACGGCACGCTGTTCCTGCCCGATCCGCGCCCATTCGCGCCACGCCTGTCGGGCCCCGAGGGCCGGCAGTTCGATCGCTTCATCGACGACCTGGTCGGTCGGCGGGGTCGGTTGGACGGCACGGGACTAGCGGTGAATCGAGCCAATCCCCGGGCCTACGATCTGCTCGACCCGAAACCGGCCGACGCAGCCTGGTACTTCGAGGTGGAGTACGCCGCGTCCCGCTCGGGTGGCGGCGACATCACGCTGGGCCGCGGCAACATCCTCGACAACTCCGAAGCCGTGGTGGTGAACGGCGAGCGCTGGGTCCGCGACCGGGACTACACCATCGACTACGACCTCGGCCGCATCACGCTCAAGCGCCAGGTGGGCCCCTCGGACCAACTCTCGGTGGACTATTCCTACGCGCCGCTGTTCGCGCAGGCGAGCAAGACGCTCGTGGGTAGCGCGTTCCGCATGGAGGGCCGTGACCGGAGCCTGGGCGGCGCGTTCCTCTACGAGAGCAAGGGTGCCCAGGACATCCGGCCGCGACTGGGCGAGGAGCCCTCGCGCACGCTCATCACCGACCTCAATTCCGAGTGGCGGTTCAAGCCGTCGTTCCTCACCCGCTTCGCCGACGCCCTCCCGGGCGTGCGCACGACCACGCCGTCCGAGTTCAACGTGCAGGCCGAGGCCGGCATGTCGTTCCCCAACCCGAACACGCGCAACGAGGTGTTCGTGGACGACATGGAGGGCGTGCGCGACGCCGTGTCACTGGGCCTCACGCCGGACCGCTGGCGCTGGTCGAGCGTGCCGCGACGTGCCACCAACGTGGTGCTCGGCGACGCGGTGGCGACGCAGTCCTTCCTGACACTGCCGCGCTACCGAAACGCCGAGGTGCACTGGTACGTGCCGGTCAACACGAACCGATCGAACTCCAGCGACGGCCTGATTCAGGAGCGAGACCTGCGGCCGAGGCTCTCGGAAGCCCAGGGCGCGTTGAACGTGCGCACGGTGATGGGCATCTCGATTCCCCGGAAACCGGCGGGATTCGTGGCTCAGGATTCGCTGTGGGCGGGCCTCACCTACAACCTCGACGCCGTGGGGCTCGACCTGTCGCGCTCGCAGTTCATCGAGCTGTGGGTGAACGACTGGCACGATCACCACGACCCGGTGGTCCGCACGCCGCGCATCCGCGGCGATGGCACACCCGGTTCCGGGGTCAAGCTCCACATCGATCTCGGACGCGTCAGCGAGGACCAGATGCGCGCCCCGAACCGCCTGCCGAACGCCCGCATCGACACGGAAGACCGCCGGCCGCGCGACAACCAGCTCACGGTGATCGGCGAGGACTCCGAGGACACCGGCATCGACGGCCAGAATGACACAGGTGAGCAGGATGCCGTCTCGGCGGGCCAGCTGACGATCGCCGACCTGAGCACGGCCTCATCGTCGGATCCGGAGGGCGACAACTGGGCCACCGTGGACGAGAGCCACAGCTCGCCCGGGGACCCGCGCCGCTACCTCAAGACGAACGGCAGCGAACGGAGTCGGGACGCGTTCCCGATCCCCGACACCGAGGACATGAACCTGAACGAGCAGCCGGACACGACCGAGGCGTACTTCGAGTACACCATCGACCTCGGGGCCCAGGACAGCCCCTATCTCGTCACCGACGTGGTGCGGGACTTCGGCGACGTGCCCGACGTGGACAGCACGCGGAACGGCTGGCGTCGCTACCGCATCCCGCTCAATGACAGCCTGCGCGTGCGCTTCGGGTTTCCCGACCTCAGCATCGCCCAGCACGTGCGGTTGTGGGTGGAAGGCCTGACGTCCGACGAGGCGACAGGCCTGTCGGAGCAACGCCCGATGCTCATGCTGGGTGGGCTCGACATCGTGGGCAGCCGTTGGCTGAACGCCGGCCTCACGCCTCGCCAACGTGACACGCTGCGAACCACGGTCACGCTGAACGCCATCAATACCGTGGACAACGCCGAGATCTACGTGGCGCCGTTCGACCCGGGCACCACGCGCAACGGCAGCCAGGCGTTCCAGCGGCGGGAACAGTCCCTGGCGCTCGAGTTCGCCGACCTGCACCCGGCCGACTCGCTCGAGGCCTACAAGACGTTCTCGATTCCCGAGAACTACAGCCGCTATGGCGTGTTGCGCTGGTTCGCCTCGAGCTTCCAGGTCTCCAAGCGCGACCTGGCCGGGGCCGACCTCGGCACGTACGACCCGGCGCTCGACTCGCTGTTCTATTTCGTCCGCTTCGCTTCGGACGACAAGGGACTGAGCTACTACGAGATCAAGCGCAGGCTGCCGCGCTCATCGACGCCTCAAGACATCGGCTGGGAAGAAGTGCTCGCCCAGATCGAGAAGCTGTCCGTGGCCAAGCTCGATCCGGCGTTCCCGACCGCCGAGCCCATCCTGTTCCGCACCGCGCTCGCGAATGGCGACTCGCTCATCCTGCGCGGACGTCCCAGCTTCACGCGGCTGCGGCGTGTCTCGTTCGGTGTACTCAACCAGACGACCGACCGCCGGTTCACCGGCCAGTTGTGGTTCGATGAATTGCGCGCCACCGACGTGGCCAAGGACGTGGGGCTCGCGAACCGCGTGCTCGTGAACGGACGCTGGGCCAATCTCATGGACTACAACGTGGCCTGGAGCTCGCGTGATGCCGACTTCCTCTCGGTGGGCGATTCGCGGGGCAGCGGCAGTCGCAACACGTCGCTCAACGTGAGCACGCGATTCGAGCCCCACCGCTTCTTCGAGGGCACCGGCATCCTGCTGCCGGTGAGTTTCTCGCAGAACGAGTCGTCGCAGCGGCCGCGGTTCACGGCCGGCGACGACATCGTGCGCTCCGGCGCGTTGGCCGAGGACAGCGAGTCCCGAACGGTGTCGCGCCAGATGTCGGCGCAGTACTCGCGCGTGTGGAGCGAGCGCTCGAACCCGCTGCTGCGTTACACGCTCGGGGGCGTAAACGCGAACATCAGTCGGTCCACGTCAGATTCACGCTTTCCCACGTCGCTCAGCAAGTCCACGAGCATCACGGCGGGCGTCACCTACCAGATCGCGCCGCGCCAGCTGCTCCCGGTGTCGCTGCCGTTCACGAAGACGCGCTTCTTCCCGTTGCCGGAACGTTTCTACTGGAACTATGGCGTCACCTCGACCAAGTCGAACGCGTTCACGCGCACGTTCGGGAGCGACAGCCTACGGCCCTCCAGCAGCCTGAACGGCCGTGCCGCGAATGTGGACTTCGGCGCGGACACGAGGCCGTTCGACCTGTTGAGCCACCACATCGAAGGGCGCCGCAACCTGGGGCTGGACGGCGTGCGCCTGGATCGCGTGGGCTTCATCAACTTCGGGCGGCTCGAGAGCTGGCGGCAGACGTTCGCATCGCACCTCGCCCTGAACCCACACCCGTGGCTGCGACCGTCATTCAACTGGTCGTCGAATTACGGACAGCGGAACGATATGCAGTCGCGCGACCTGTTCGAGCGCTCGATCACAAACGGCCAGGAGCTCGGCATGAACTGGGACCTGCCGTTCGACCGGCTCGTGTCTCCGGGCGTCACGGGCGCGGCGCGTCCACCCGCCACGGCGAAGCCGGATTCCGCCGCGGGCGGCGTGACGCGCCCGCGCCGGCCCCGGCTGCCCTGGCGCGGGCTCCTGTCTCGCTTCGGGGCGATCAGCACCGACGGCCGGATCGGTCGCAACACGAACTATTCGCGACTCTCGGGCACGGCCAGTCCGCTCTACCTCATGGGACTCGCCGACAATCCCGGCTTCGGGCAGGGCAAGGTGTTCGCCCAGCCGGGCAACACGTCGTCGAGCGGGCTCGACTGGCGCGGCAACGCCCGCACCACGCTGCCGCTCGCGTTCGGCAGCTCGCTCCAGACGCGACTGAGCTACGGCGATCGCGTCACCAACAACAACGGCGTGTTGACGCGCAATCGGGACTGGCGCTTCCCCGACGTCGAGGTGCAGTACGGTCGCGTGGCCAGCCTGCTCGGCATCACCAAAGTCTTGGAAAACGCGCAGCTGCGCACGGCGTACGCCCGCAGCAACTCCGTGGACTACCAGAACTCGCGCAGCCTTCGCACGGGAACCTCACGGAGCGAGGACTTCCGACCGTTGTTCTCGGTGCGCGGGCGCCTCAAGAACGGCACCGACGCGGACTTGCGGCTCGAGCGCCGCTCCACCGTGCGCGAATCGTTCCAGCTCGGCAGCTCGAAGGCCACCGACCAGACCACCGACGTGAACTTCAGCCTGTCCCGCTCCTACTCCCAGGGGCAGAAGGTGAACTTCTTGGGCAAGACCACCACCGTGAAGACCAACGTGAGCCTGTCGCTCACCACCGTGTACTCGCGCCAGAAGGGCGGCGTGAAGGTGGCGAACGAGGCGAAGCTTGCGAACCCGGTGGACCGCACGCGGATGTCGATGAATGGCACCGGCAGCTACGGTTTCAGCAGCAACGTCACCGGCGACCTGGCGCTCGGCTTCAGCCACTTCCGCGACACGAACGGGATCATCCGCCGCAGCATCCGCGTGGAGCTGCGCGGTCAGTTCCGCTTCTGAGCATGCGCGCTCGCTGGCTGCTCCCTCTGGTGCTGCCGCTCGTGCTCGCGGGTTCCTGCCGTGAGCCGGACGCCCCCGACGGCGCGCGCGCGCTCGAGCGGGTGAAGTGGCAGGTGGCACAGGGCCCGCGCGTTCCCGGCACCCCCGGGAGCGCCGCCGTGCGCGAATGGCTTGGCGCCGAACTCGTGCGGCTGGGAGCCCGTGTCGATCTGCAGGCATTCGCGGACACGGTGGCGGGCCGGGTGTGGCCGCTCGAGAACGTGATCGGCCGATTCGGTCCCACCCGCGGCCGGCGCATAGCCCTCTACGCCCACTTCGACACGCGGCCCTGGTGCGACGCGGACCCCGACTCGACGAGGCGCTCCGAACCTTTACCGGGAGCGAACGACGGCGGCTCGGGCGTCGCCGTGCTGCTGGAGGTGGCCGAGCTGATGCACCGCCGGCCCCCGGCGGTGGGCGTGGACCTCGTGTTCCTGGACGGCGAGGACTTCGGCACTCCTGCCGCTCCCGAAGAATACAGCCGTGGCAGCCGCGGCTACGCCCGCCGCCTGCCGCCGCGGGGGGACCCGTCGAGGCCGGTGGCCGGCTTCGTGTTCGACATGGTCGGCGATCGCGACCTCGACATCTGGGACGAGGCCAACTCGGAGGCGCGGGCCACGAACCTGGTGGGCCTGGTGCATGACGCGGCCCGCGCCACGGGGGCGCGACACTTCCATCCGGAGGTCCGCCACACGATCATCGACGACCACATTCCGCTGCTCGACGCAGGGTTACCTACCGTGAATATCATCGACTTCGACTACGCCGCCTGGCACACGACCCGCGACCTTCCGGACCAGGTTTCGGCGGAGAGCCTGGCCGAAGTTGCGCGGGTCGCAGCGTGGATCGTGTACCGGAGTTCGTTGGCGAGGCGGTAGGTCTTCAATTCAGCCTCCGAGCCGGCGCCGCCCCGGGAGGGCTCGATCGCGGCCAACGCTCGGTCCGGCCAGTCCCTGGCCGGCCCTCCCTGTCGCTCGCGGGCGGCCTCCGGCCATCCCTGGCCTCTGGCCTGCTCGCGGCTGGCCGCGATCGAGCCCCCACCGGGACGGCGCCTACACCTGGCAGACTCCAACGCGGGCAACGGCGCCCGAGCTCGAACGAATCCCCCCCGCAGGCACAGAATCACCCCGCAGGCTTGCCGGGAAGGGCCTCATCGGCTAAGTTGCGGAGCAGGAGTGGGGCAGGTGCGACCACTCCGTTTTTTGTCTGCGCGGGAGTGAAAGTGGAAGTCCGGGAAGAAGTTCGCCAGCTCGCCGAACCCCTTGCGGAAGAGCATGGCTACGAGCTGGTGGACATCGAGCAGGCGTCCCTCGGGCACTACCGGGTGATCCGGGTCTACCTGGACAAACCCGGCGGCGTCACGGTGGACGATTGCGCGCGGTTCAGCCGCCGTCTCGCGGACGCCATGGACATGAACCAGATCGTGCCGGGTCGTTATCACCTCGAGGTGAGCTCGCCCGGACTCGAACGTCCGGTCCGGACACTGGCGCACGTCCAGCGCTTCGCCGGACAGCGGATTCAGCTCCAAACACATGATGCACGCGACGGCCGACGCCGCTGGGAAGGCGAGCTGCTCGGTCCCGTGGATGGGCGCGCGGGCGTGCGTACCGACGAAGATGAAGAGCAGTGGTTCGAGTGGGCCGAGGTGCGAGTGGCCCGCTTGGTGGTCGATCCGTGGGCGGGGCTGCGCCAACCCAAGGCGCGCCCGTCGGGGAAGGCCTCGCGGGGAGGGCAGGGGAGGGGGGTGGAACGATGAACAACGAGATCCTGGACGCGCTGAGCCAGATCACCCGAGAGAAGAGCGTGGACCGGCAGATGCTGGTCGAGACGCTCGAGGCGGGCCTGGCGAGCGCGGTGCGCAAGAAGCACGGCGCCACCGCCGACGTCGAGGTGCATTTCAACGACAAGACCGGCGCGCTCGAATGCGCGCTGCGCTATGCCGTGGTCGAGAGCGTGGAGGATCCCGCGTTCCAGTGGACCGTGGAGAAGGCGCGTGCGCACAAGCCGGATTCTCAGGTGGGCGACGTGGTGCGCATTCCGCTCGGCATCGCCGAATTCGGCCGCAACGCCATCCAGACCGCCAAGCAAGTGCTCATCCAGCGCGTGCGGGAGGCCGAGCGCGACAAGGTGTTCAAGGAGTACTCGGACAAGACCGGCACCCTGGTGCGCGGCGTCGTCCAGCAGGTGGACCGCGGCAACGTCATCGTGAAGCTCGACTTCTCGGAGGGCCTGCTGCCCGCCCGCGAGCAGATTCCGCGCAGCTACCACCGGCAGAACGACTACGTGCGCGCCGTGGTGTTGAACGTGGACCGTTCCGCCAAGGGACCTCAGGTGATCCTGTCTCGCACGCACCCGGACTTCCTGCGCCGCCTGTTCGAGAGCGAGGTGCCGGAGATCGCCGAGAGCATCGTCGAGGTGAAGGCGGTGGCCCGCGAGGCCGGTGCGCGCTCGAAGATCTCGGTGTTCTCCACCGACCCGCGAGTTGACGCGGTGGGCTCGTGCGTGGGGCTCAAGGGCTCGCGCGTGCAGAGCATCGTGCGGGAGCTCGGGGGCGAGCGCATCGACATCGTGCCGTGGTCGGCCGACCCGGCCGTGTTCGTTTCGCGCGCGCTCGCGCCGGCTCGCGTGGGCGACGTGCGGGTGAACGAGGCGGACAAGCGCATGCTCGTGGTGGTCGCGGATGACCAGTTGTCGCTGGCGATCGGCAAGGGTGGCCAGAACGCCCGGCTCGCCGCGCGGCTCACGGGGTGGAAGATCGACTTGGTCTCCAAGTCGGACGAGAAGAAGCGTCACGACCTCGAGCGCGCTAATCGCGTCGAGGTCGAGGCGCTGGGTCTGGGCGAAGCGACCACCGAGAAGCTCATCAGCGCCGGGATCGAGACGGTGCAGGAGCTGGTGGCCACGCCGCTCGAGAAACTGGTGGAGATCCCGGGCATCGGCGAGAAGACCGCGGAGAAGGTGCTGCTCACGGCGCAGGAGTACGTGGTCGCGCACCCCGCCCAGCCGCTCGTCGAGGCGAGCGAGATGGAGTTCACGCCCGAGATGGGATCCGAGGACGGCCTGGAGGCCGACGCTGCGGCGTCGACTGACGCCGCGGAAGGAGAGCCGCATGCCAAATAGTCCCGCAGCCAAGAAGCTGCGCATCTACGAGGTCGCAAAAGACTTGGGCATGTCGAGCGAGGTGATCCAGCAGATCGCCAAGAAGCTCGGCGTCGAGGTGAAGAACCACATGAGCACGCTGGCGCCCGACGTCGTCGTGAAGGTGCGCGCGGAACTCGGCAAGGAGAAGGCGGCCGCCCGTGAAGAGGTGGTGCGCCAGCAGGAGCACGAGGCGCAGCGTGCGCGCGAGGAGCGCCAGCGCGCCCAGGCCGCGCAACATGCTGCCCAGCAGGCCGCCGCTCACGCCGCGCAGCAGGCCGCGGCTCGTGCCGCGGCGGCTCCGTCCACGACGAGCCCGGCCGCGCCCCAGGCCTCGACGCATCCGGCCACGGGCCCGGCGCCCGCGCGCCCGTCCAGCGGCAGCGGTCCTGCGCGATCCTACCCTCCCTCGCCTCCGCGTCCCGGCGGCGGAGCCTCGGGCCCGCGTCCGGGTAGCGCCCCCTCGGGTCCCTCGCGTCATCCCGGATCGGGCGGTCCGCGACCCGGTGCCGGTAGCCCGCGCCCGGGTGGCGCGCCCGGCAGCCGGCCACAGGGTGGCGGCTACGGCGGCACCCCTCGTCCGGGTGGCTTCGGTTCCCCGGGTGGCCCCAGCAGCACCAGTCGCCCGACACACGGCGGCTTCGGCGCACCGGGCGGCGGCCCGCGCCCGAGCTTCGGCGGACCGGGTGGGCCGGGTCGCGGTCGGCGCGATCGGAAGAAGAAGAAGCAGGTGGACGAGAAACTCGCGGCCGAAAGCGTTCGCAAGACTCTCGCCAGCCTCGATACCACGCAGGGCCGGCGCAAGCACCGCCGCCGCGAGGACGGCACCGAGGTGCCGCTCGAGGAGGCGAAACTCCTCAAGGCTCCGGAGTTCATCACCGTCTCCGAGCTGGCGAACATGATGCAGGTGCGGCCGCAGGAGGTGATCACCGCCTGCATGCGCATGGGCCTCATGGCCACGATCAACAAGCGCCTCGACAAGGATTCCATCGCGGCGGTCGCGGACGAGTTTGGCTTCGAGGTGGAGTTCGTCGCCGAGTTCGAGGAGGAGGTCGCGGAGGCCGTCGAGGTGGTGCCGGCGGAGAGGCTGCGGTCGCGCGCCGCGGTGGTGACCGTCATGGGCCACGTGGACCACGGCAAGACCTCGCTGCTCGACTACGTGCGCCGGACGAACGTGGTGGCCGGCGAGTCGGGTGGCATCACGCAGCACATCGGCGCCTACGAGGTGACGCTACCCACCGGGCAGAACATCACGTTCCTCGACACGCCGGGCCACGAGGCATTCACCGCCATGCGCGCCCGCGGCGCCCAGGTCACCGACCTGGTCGTGCTGGTGGTGGCGGCGGATGACCGCGTCATGCCGCAGACCATCGAGGCCATCGACCACGCCAAGGCCGCGAACGTGCCAATCGTGGTGGCCATCAACAAGGTGGACCTGCCCACGGCCGATCCCCACCGCATCCGCACGGAGCTCGCGGGCCACGGCGTCGTGGTCGAGCAGTTCGGCGGCAAGTACGTGAACGTGGAGATCTCGGCCAAGAAGGGCACGAACATGGACAAGCTGCTCGAGATGATCGTGCTCACGTCCGAGCTGCTCGAGCTCAAGGCCGACCCCGACCGGCGCGCCAAGGGCGTCGTGCTCGAAGCCCGCGTCGAACAGGGGCGCGGCGTGGTGGCCTCGGTACTGGTGCAGAGTGGCACGCTGCGCGTAGGCGACCCGTTCGTGGCCGGACAGATGTACGGCCGCGTGCGCGCCATGTACGACGAGCGCCGCCGCATCGTGAAGGAAGCTCCGCCGTCCACGCCCGTCGAAGTCGTGGGTTGGAGCGGTACGCCGTCGGCGGGCGACCTGTTCGTGTCGCCCGAGGACGAGCGCGAAGCGCGCGAGGTCGCGTCCAAGCGAGCCGCGCTGCACCGCGAGCACGAGTTCCGGTCCACCAAGGCCATCTCACTCACCACGTTCCACGACAGCCTGGGCAAGGGCGGCCCCAACGAGCTCAAGATGCTCATCAAGGGTGACGTGGACGGCTCGGTCGAGGCCCTGAGCGAGTCGCTGCAGAAGTTGTCCACCGCCGAGGTGGCGGTGCGCGTGATCCGCTCGGCCGTGGGCCAGATCACCGAGTCGGACGTGCTGCTGGCGGCCGCCTCGGACGCGATCATCGTGGGCTTCCACGTGCGTCCCGACGTGCGCGCCCGCGAACTGGCGGAGCGCGAGAAGGTCGAGATCCGCCTCTACGACATCATCTACAAGGCGCAGGAGGACGTGAAGCTCGCCCTCGAGGGCATGCTCAAGCCCGAGCTCAAGGAAGTCGTGCTCGGAACGGCCGAGGTGCGCCAGGTGTTCAAGCTGTCGAAGGGCGTGGTCGTGGCGGGCTGTATGGTGGCCACGGGCAAGATCACGCGCGGCGAGAAGATCCGCCTGGTGCGCGGCGACGAGACGCTGTGGACGGGCCGGGTCGAGGCGCTCAAGCGTTTCAAGGACGACGTGCGGGAAGTCGAGAAGGGATTCGAATGCGGGATCACGCTGGATGGGTTCAGCGAGTTGGTCCAGGGGGATCGGTTGGAGTCGTTCAAGATCGAGGAGTTGGCGCGGACGTTGTGATCGCAGCACCCCCGGGGCGTCGCGCCCGGCCGGGGAGAGGTGCCCTCTCGCCAGGCCGGACGCTCGCCTCGGGCTTCCTGCCCGAGACTCGCTAGGCGTTCGGCTCGCTTCGCCATCCCTGGCTCTCGCGAGCCTCTCGACTCCGGCTGGCGTGAGGGCACCTCACCCCGACCAGGCGCTCGACACAGCGTCGAGCGAGTCCTCAACCTCAATCACCTCGAGGTCCGGGATCCCTATGGTAGTGGGCATCGTCCGCTTCGAGATCCATCTGCCGGCCTCTCGGTCGTTGAAGGACAAGCGGCAGGTGGTGCGGTCTATGAAGGAGCGGCTGCGGGAGCGGGTGCGGGCTTCGGTGGCGGAGGTGGAGTACCAGGACCTTTGGCAGCGCGCCGCGATCGGGATCGCGGTGGTGGCGGCAGATGGCGGACAGGTGCGCGAGCTGCTCCAGAGCGCGCGCCACATCGTGGACCAGTACCTGCAAGCGCAGGTGCTCGATTGGCAGGAGACGCTGCAGTGAGGATCCGTCCCGAGAAGGTCGCGCATCTCATGCGCCGCGAGATCGCCGAGATCCTGCAGCAGCGCCTGCGGGACCCGCGCGTGTCGGCCATGGTGAGCGTCACAGATGTCGAGGTGACGAACGACCTGTCGTTCGCGAAGGTGTTCGTGAGCATCATGGGCCCGCCCGAAGGGATCGCCTCCACGCTGCAGGCTCTGGGGCACGCCGTGGGCTTCGTGCGGCACGAGCTGGGGTCGCGGCTGGGGCTGCGCGAGGTGCCCGACCTGCGCTTCGTGCACGACCAGTCGCTCGACCGAGGGGCACGGGTCGAGGAACTGCTGAAGCGCATCCACGACCAGAAGCCGGTGGAGGACGAGGAGCTCGGATGACCACCCCCCGGCCGCATGCCGGGGCCCGGCCGGCGGGTGCGGTCGCGGAGTGGTCCGGCCTGCTCCCGGTGGACAAGCCCACCGGCGTCACCTCGCACGACGTGGTGGACCACGCGCGACGCCGGCTCGGCGTGCGCGCCGTAGGGCACCTGGGCACGCTCGACCCCGCGGCCTCGGGATTGCTCGTGCTCGCGGTGGGCGCCGCGACACGTTGTGCGGTGGTGTGGCAGGGCGGGCGCAAGACCTACGCCGGCACGGCGCGCTTCGGCGTGGTGACCGATTCGCAGGACCTCCAGGGCCGCGTGCTGGCCACGTCGGAGCAGCGGCCCAACGAGGCCGAGGTACGCACCGCGGTCCTGTCGCTCACCGGCGAGCTCGCGCAGGTGCCGCCCATGGTGTCGGCGCTCAAGCGTGGCGGGGAACGCCTGTACGAGATCGCGCGCCGCGGCGAGACCGTGGAGCGCGCACCGCGGCCGGTGCGCGTGGACGGTTGGCGCTGGCTCGAATTCACGCCCGACGAGGCCCGCTTCGAGGTGGATTGTTCGGGCGGCACCTACGTGCGTACGCTGGTGCACGATCTCGGAACCCAGCTCGGCTGCGGCGCGGCGCTCGCGGAGCTGCGCCGTCTGCGGAGCGAGCCGTTCGACGTGGCGAGCGCCTGCCCGTGGGAGGAGCTGGCCGGCGTGGCCATCGATTCGGCGGAGGTGCTGGCGCGCTGGGGAGTGCCACTCGATCGCGCGCTCGAGACGCTCCCGGCCGTTGTGCTCGACGCCGCGGACGCCGCGGCCGTGGGGCGCGGGCAGGGCCCGCGCGTGGAGCCGGGACCGGCCCCGCTCGACGCGGGGGAACGCAGCGTGGTGTTCCGTACCGCTGAGGGTCGCGCGCTCGCGCTGGGTGAGCTGCGTCACGAGGGCGACGGCGTGCGCGCTCGTCCGAGCGTGGTGTTCCCGTGGGCGGTGCGCGAGGGGCCCTCGGCATGAGCGGCGCGGTCGCGGTCGGCGTGTTCGATGGCGTGCACCTCGGGCACCGGGCGCTGCTCGAGCGCACGCGCGAGCGCGCCACGGGCGGTCGCGTGGTGGCGGTGAGCTTCGAGCCGCATCCCGACGTGGTGCTGGCCCGCGAGTTCCGGCCGTACGCCCCGCTCACGCCGCTTCCCGAGAAGCTCGCACGCTTCGCACGCCTGGGCGTGGATCTCCACGTGCTGCCGTTCACACGCGAACTGGCCGCGCTCGAGCCCGACGTGTTCGTGCAGCGGCACCTGGTGGAGCCGTTCGCACCGCGCTGGCTCGTGGTGGGTGAGGATTTCGCGTTGGGCCGCGGCCGAGCCGGGAACGTCGCGCGACTGCGCGAGCTGGGTGCTCGGTCGGGCTTCGAGGTGGATGCGCTGCCGCTGCACGTCGCGGCGGGCGCCCCGGTGACGAGCACGCGCATCCGCGCACTGCTCGCCGAGGGCCGCGTGGTGGACGCGGGCGTGCTGCTCGGCCGCCCGTACGGCTTGACCGGGCTCGTGGTGGGGGGCGAGCGACTCGGGCGCACGCTGGGATTCCCCACCGCGAACCTGAGGCTGCACGACGAGCAGCTGGTCCCCGCGCACGGCATCTACGCGGTGTGGGCGCGTCCGCCGGGTGAGTCGGCGTGGCGCATGGGGGCCATGAGCGTCGGGGTTCGGCCCACGTTCGGAGGGGGCCTGCGCACGCTCGAGGTGTTCCTGCTCGACTGGAATGGCGACCTCTACGGACAGGATCTCGCCGTGGCGTTCGCCGACTGGCTCCGCCCGGAGCGGGCTTTCCCGGACGCTCAAGCGCTGGTGGCCGCCATGACCGCCGACGTCGCCGAGGCACGGATCCGGCTCGCTCGCCTCGGGCCCCCGGCCGAATGACGTGCCGAGCTCTGCGCCAACCGCCGTCTGAGCCGACAAATCCAATAATGACAAGTGGTTAGGCAGTTCTTGGCATCTGCGACCCCCGACTGGAGGCCGGCGCGCGTCGGTGTTATATTCCCGCGTCGCCCTGGACCCTCAGGGTTCCCCGCAGCACGCGCTTCCCGTCGAGACCTGAACCTCGCGGGCGGGGCCGGGCACTCACCCGTATCAGGAGTCGTCCCTTGACGCTGACCAAGGAACAGAAACTGGGCATCATCGAGAAATTCAAGACGCACGAGGGAGATTCGGGTTCTCCGGAGGTGCAGATCGCCCTCCTCACCGAGAAGATCAACTACCTCACCGAGCACTTCAAGGTCCACAAGCGCGACCACGCGTCGCGGCGAGGGCTGTTGCGCATGGTCGGTCAGCGCCGCCGCCTGCTGGACTACTTGAAAGCGACCAAGGTCGAACGCTACCGAAAGGTGGTAAAGGACCTGGGACTTCGCCGCTAGGAGATCCTGGCGGCACGAGACGCGGCCCACACGGGCCGCGTTCTCTTAAGGACGGGGAGGGCCCCCGTCCGACCCACCGGGCGCCGCACGCACGGATGGGTGGACAGCGGCCGGGAAGGCCCCGGCTGCATGCGAGAGAACAGGAAGTGGAATGGCAGAGCACAAGGTAACTGTCGACTTGGGCGGCAAGGAACTCACGATCAGCACTGGCAAGTGGGCCAAGCTCGCCGGCGGTTCCGCCGTCGTCCAGCTGGGCGGCACGATCGTGCTGGTGGCGTCGAGCGCCGCGAAGACCGCGAAGCCAGGGCTGGATTTCGTGCCCCTGACCTGCGACTACCGCGAGCGCACGTACGCCGCGGGCAAGATCCCGGGCGGCTTCTTCAAGCGTGAAGGGCGTCCCACGGAGAAGGAGACGCTTTCGAGCCGCCAGATCGATCGTCCGATCCGTCCGCTCATGCACAAGCAGTGGACGTACGAGACCCAGGTCATGGCGACCGTGGTGTCCTCGGATCAGGAGCACGACGGTGACGTCCTCGCGGTGATCGGCGGCTCCGTGTCGCTGGTGCTGTCGGACATCCCGTTCCCCGAGCCGGTGGCCTGCGTCCGCGTGGGCCGGGTGGAGGGCCAGTGGGTGGCGATGCCCACGTTTGCGCAGCTCGACGAATCCGACGTGGACATCGTCGTGGCCGGAACGGCAACCGACATCATCATGGTGGAAGGTGGCAGCCGCGAGGTGTCCGAGGCGGACATGATCGGCGCGCTGGACTTCGCCATGCAGCAGATCCGCAAGATCGTCGCGGTGCAGAGCGAGCTGGTGAAGCTCGCCGGCAAGCCGAAGCGCCCGGTGATCGATAAGGTTGACGTGAGCGAGCTCGAGGCGGAGTTGCGCTCCATGTACACGAACCGCCTGCGCGATGCGATCCGCATTCCCGGCAAGGAGTCGCGCCAGGAAGAGCTGGATATCATCACGAAGGAAGCCGTGGCGGCACTGGCCGAGAAGCACGGCGACAAGGCGGTGTTCACGGCCAAGCTCCTGCACGACATCGAGCGCGACGAGTTGCGCGAGATGATTCTGCGCGATGGCGTGCGCTCGGACGGTCGCAAGCCGGACCAGATCCGCCCGATCACCATCGAGGTCGGCGTGCTTCCACGCACGCACGGCTCGTGCCTGTTCACGCGCGGCGAGACGCAGGCGCTGGTGGTCACCACGCTCGGCACCAAGTCCGACGAGCAGCGCGTCGAGGAGCTCGAGGGCCAGTCGTGGAAGTCGTACATGCTGCACTACAACTTCCCGCCGTTCTCCGTGGGCGAGACGCGTCCGATTCGCGGGCCGGGTCGTCGCGAGATCGGCCACGGCGCGCTCGCCGAGCGCTCCGTCGAACCGGTGATCCCCGCCGACACGAGCTTCCCGTACACGATCCGCATCGTGTCGGACATCCTCGAGTCGAACGGGTCGTCGTCGATGGCGTCGGTGTGCGGCGCTTCCATGTCGCTCATGGACGCCGGCGTGCCGGTGAAGGCGCCGGTCGCGGGCGTGGCGATGGGCCTGATCAAGGAAGGTGACCGCGTCGCGGTGCTCACCGACATCCTTGGCGTCGAGGATCACCTCGGCGACATGGATTTCAAGGTGACGGGCACCACCGAGGGCATCACGGCATTCCAGATGGACACCAAGATCGGCGGCATCTCGTTCGAGATCATGAAGAGCGCTCTCGAGCAGGCGCGCGTCGGCCGGCTGTTCATCCTCGGCAAGATGAAGGACTGCCTGGCCGCGCCGCGTGGGGAGATGTCGCCGTTCGCGCCGCGCATCACGATCCTGCACATCAATCCCGACAAGATCCGCGAGGTCATCGGGCCGGGTGGCAAGATCATCAAGAAGATCACCGAAGAGACCGGCTGCCAGATCGACATCGAGGACACCGGTGAGATCCGCATCGCGGCCGTCAACATGGAAGGCAGCAAGCGCGCCGAGGAGATCATCCGCAATATCACGGAGGATCCCGAGATCGGCCGGACCTACCAGGGCAAGGTGCGGAGCATCGTCAACTTCGGCGCGTTCGTGGAGATCGTTCCGGGGCGTGACGGGCTGCTGCACGTGTCCGAGATCGACTGGGGCCGCACCGAAAAGGTCGAGGACGTGCTGAACGTCGGCGACCTGGTGATGGTCAAGGTGGTTGACGTGGATCGGGACGGCAAGATCCGCCTGTCGCGACGCGCCCTGCTGCCGCAGCCGGAAGGCTACGTGGGAGCGGGTGCGGGCAGCGGCGGCAGTGGCGGTGGCCGACGTGACCGGGACCGCGGCGACCGCGATCGCGGTCCGCGCCGGCGCTAGCAGCGAACATCCGTGACGGCGGGCGGCCCATCCGGGTCGCCCGCCGTTTGCGCGTACGGGAGTCGGATGTCACGTTCCGACCTCGCCCCTTCCCCGGATCCGGACTCGCCCCCTTGCGAAGGCGTCCATGAGCGAAGCGAAGGCATCCATGAGCGAAGCGAAAGTGTCCATGCCCGACGTGAACGAGTCCAACGCCAACACGGTCTCGAAGACCGTCCTGCCGACGGGTCTCACCCTGCTGTCCCAGACGCTTTCCGATCGCCGCACGCTTTCGCTCGGCGTGTGGGTGCGGAGTGGCTCGCGCGACGAGCCCCGGCCGCTGCTTGGCGTGACGCACTTCCTCGAACACATGATGTTCAAGGGCACCGAGACACGCGACGCCCGGGCGATCGCCGCGAGCCTCGAGTCCCTCGGCGGCCACTTGGACGCATTCACCTCGCGCGAACAGGTCTGCTACACCGCGCGCGTGCTCTCGGAGCACCTGCCGCAAGCGGTCGAGGTGCTGTCCGACCTGGTGTGTCGTTCGCGGTTCGAGACGGCCGAGATCGAGCGCGAGAAGTCGGTCGTGCGCGAGGAGATCCTGTCCTACGAGGACAGCCCCGAGGAGAAGGTGGCCGACCTGCTCTCCGAGCAGTTGTGGGGCGATCATGCGCTCGGACGCCCCATCCTCGGCACGCTCGAGACGGTCACGGCGCTCGACCGCGACGCGATCCGCGCCCAGTTCGTGGGACGCTATCGCGCGGACCAGCTGGTGGTGGTGGCGGCTGGCGGGCTCGAACACGAGGCGCTGGTGGCCGAATCCGCGCGTTGGTTTTCGCCGCCCGACGGCGCGGCGCCGGTGCTGGACCGGCTTCCGGAGTCCCACCGCCCGAGCGTGCGACACGAGACCCGTGACCTGCAGCAGCTCTACCTGTCGCTCGGAGCGCGCGGCGTGGCCTACGGCGATCCCACGCGATACTCACTCGTGGTGGGGGAGACGCTGCTCGGCGGCGGCATGAGCTCGCGGCTGTTCCAGCGCATCCGCGAGCAGGCGGGCCTCGCCTACAGCGTGTTCACCTCGCTCGACCTGCTCCGCGACGGCGGGCTGCTCGCCATCCACCTCGGCGTCTCGCCCGAGAAGGGGCGCGAGGCGCTCCAGCTTCTGCGCGAGGAGATCTCGCGCCTGCTGAGCGAGGGCCCCACCTCCGACGAGGTGGAAGCCGCGAAGATGCAGCTCAAGGGGTCGGTGGTGATGGCGCAGGAGAGCGTGTCGAGCCGCATGTATCACGTGGCGCGCCAGGAGCTCTACCTCGGCCGCCAGACGTCGTCGGAGGAGCAGCTCGAGCACATCCTCGCCGTGACCCGCGACCAGGCACACGACGCGCTCCGCCGGTTCACCCGGCCGGAACGGTTCTCACTCGCAGCACTCGGACCCGACCCCGGCGGGGCGCTGAGCGAGAGCGACTGGCCGGTGGCGGCGGACGCCCCGGGCACTTAGGCCGCGGCGCCGGCCGCACGCCCGCGCGCGTTCGGCCGGCCGCGCGACGCATTCACCAGGTGAGTCCCGCGCGCACCATGCGCTCGCCCGCGTCGCGGCAGCGCGCCTCGTCCACGCACAGCGCGACTCGCACATAGCCCTCGCCGGCCTGGCCGAAGCCCGAGCCCGGCGACACCACGACGCCGGTCTTGTCGAGCAGCTCCGACGTGAAGTCGAGCGAGTTCGCGAAACGCCCTGGGATCGGCAGCCACAGGTAGAGCGTGGCCAATGGCCGCGCCACCGGGTAGCCGAGCGGCGCGATCGCCGACAGGAACGCCTCGCCGCGCTTGCGATAGAGCTTCGCGGCGTCGGCACAGTAATCCTGGGGCCCATTCAGCACGGCGAGCCCGGCGCGCTGGATGGCCATGAACACGCCGAAGTCCATGTTGGACTTGATGCGCGTGAGGTTCGCGACGATGTCCGCGTTGCCGACGGCGAAACCCAGACGCCAGCCCTGCATGGAGTAACTCTTCGAAAACGAGTGGAACTCGAGCGTTCGCTCCTTGTCGCGGTCGTGCTGCAGGAACGATCGCGCGCGATACGACGGGTCGAGCGGCAGGTCGCAATACGCGATGTCGCTCACCACGAACAGGTCGTGGAGCCGGGCAAAGGCCAGGATCTCGTCGTAGAGCTCCGCCGACTCCGTGCCGCCGGTGGGATTGTTCGGGTAGTTCAGGAACAGCACCTTCGCGCGCCGTGCCTCGTCCTCGGGAATCGCGGCCAGATTCGGGCGAAAACCGTGTGCGGGCTCGAGCGGTACTTCGATCACGCGTACCTGCGCGAGCGCGGCGAGTCCGAGGTAGGCCGGGTAGCACGGCGTGCACAGCAAGATCGTGTCGCCGGGATTCAGGTGCGCGAGGAAGAACTTGGCGATACCTTCCTTGGAGCCCACCAGCGCGAGCGCCTCGCGCTCGGGATCCACCGGTACGCCGAATCGGCGCCCGTACCAGCCGGCGACCGCAGCGCGGAACTCGGGCAGGCCATTGAACGAGGGATAGCGGTGGTTCTGAACGCGCGGGTCCAACAGCGCTGCCTGAAGCGTGTCGAGCGCGATCTGAGGCGGCCGGATGTCAGGGTTCCCCACGCCCAGATCGATGACGTCGACGCCCTGGCGCAGCTTCTCGTCGCGATTCTGGAACACTCGCGCGAGCGCGTACGGAGGCACGTTCAGGAGGCGGTCCGACGCCGCAAGGCGAGGTTTGACAGGCGATTGGCTCGACGACATAGTGACTCCCTCGATGGCCGCTCCCGGCACGGCACTGGACTTGCGATGTTCGTGTGCATGACGAACCGCACCGGACATTCTAGAGGGGTCAGCGGCAAGGGGCCAGTCGCTCCGCGAGCCCTCCGCTGGGCGCTGCCCCTGATCCTCGTCGCGTCGTCGTGGGCCGGCCCGCCACCCGGCCGCGGCGACGAGCCCGAACTGCCCGACAGTTCCAGTTTCACGCGTTCGAGTCCAGCGCTCGACACACTGCCGGCCGTTGCCCGGCCGTTCAAGGCCGGCGAATCGCTGCGTTTCTCGGTGCAGTACGGCTTCATCCACGCCGGCTCCGCCTGGCTCGAGGTGCCCGAGGTGAGCGACTGGAACGGTCATCCGTCCTGGCGGCTGGTGGCGCGCGCCGAGTCGAACAGCTTCTTCGACAAGATGTACAAGGTGCGCAATCGCATCGAGTCCCTGTGGGACCAGGAGTCCCGCTTCAGTTGGCGCTACTTCGAGGATCGCCACGAGGGGCGCTTCACGGCGAACGACACCATCGTGTTCGAGCCCGACTCGCTGCGCATGCGCTACAAGAACGGCCAGAGCTACCCGGTGCCGGGTCCGGTGCAGGACGCGCTGTCGTCGTTCTACATGACCCGATTCCAGGCACTCCCGCTCGGCGGGCTCATCACGTTCGACTACCACGCCAGTCGCAAGACTGCGCCCATGGAGGTGCGGGTGCTGGGCCGCGAGCGGGTGAAGACGCCGGCAGGCCGGTTCGATTGCGTGGTGCTGGAGCCGCTCATCAAGGCGGGTGGCATCTTCAAGAACAAGGGCCGGCTCGTGATCTGGCTCACCGATGACGAGCGGAGGATGCCGGTGCTCATGAAGAGCAAGGTCAAGATCGGCTCGGTGAAGGTGGTGTTGCAGGAAGTGAAGCTGGGAGACGGATGAGCCGCTACCGCGAGGCCGACCTGTCGCAGCTCAAGCGACTGCCGGTCGCCGACCGTCCCACGCGGGTGTCGGTGGCGGAGTTCGCGCGTCCGCTCGAGCCCGCGGCGGCCGCATCGCTACTCGCCTCGTTGCCCGACCTGCTCGCCGCGCGTTCGCTTCGCGAGGTGGTGGCGCGCACGGTGGCAGCGCATCGGGGCGGCCGACCGGTCGTGGTGTTGCTCGGCGGCCACGTCGTCAAGGTGGGAGTGGCGCCGTGCTTCATCGAGCTGCTCGAACGCGGGGTGATCACGCACGTGGCCATGAACGGCGCAGCCGCGATCCATGACGTGGAGATCGCGCGCGTCGGCCGCACGTCGGAGGACGTCGAAGCGAACCTCGAGTCCGGGTCGTTCGGAATGGTGGACGAGACCGGATCGTTCATGAACCAGGTCGCGGTCGAGGCGGCGAGCGCGCGGCTGGGGCTGGGGGAGGCGTGGGGTTCCGCGCTCGAGGCCGAGCGCGCGCCGCACCGGGACGCGAGCCTGCTCGCGCGAGCCTGGCGCAGAGGCGTGCCCGCAACGGTGCACGTGGCGCTCGGGACCGATACCATCCACTATGACCCCGGCTGTGATGGGGCCGCGCTTGGGGACACCACGCTCCGCGACTTCCGTATCCTGGCGGGCACGCTGGCCGAGGCCCGGGGGGCAGTGGTGCTGAATGTGGGCTCTGCCGTGCTCATGCCCGAGGTGTTCCTCAAGGCGCTGGCCGTGGCCCGGAACCTGGGCGCGGGGCTCGAAGAGCTGACCACGGTGAACATGGACCAGATCCAGCACTACCGGCCGCGGGTGAACGTGGTGGAGCGCCCCACGCGGGCGGCGGGGGCCAGGGGCTATTCCCTCACGGGACATCACGAGATCCTGGTGCCGCTCTTCTGTGGCGCGGTGCTTGCCGATTTGGCTTGAGTGCAGATTGCCCGACGCCGATACCGCCGAGGCGTCCCGGAAGGCAGTGGCCAGTTGACGCGGTCCGAACCTCCGGAGATAATCTTCTTCCCCTGACCACCTCCTATCCGGTGGTCCACGACCGCTGGCGGAGGATCTCCCGAGACGCGCGTTGCTACTCCATCGCGACATGTCCCGCAGTCCAGCAGGCCCTGTCGTCGAAGTGTGAGCCGGGCATCCACCCGGGGCTCGTGAGCGTCCAGACCGCCCAGACGCCGTCTTCCTGACGGCGCAGCGTTCGACGCTGCTTGCCCCGGTGGGCCCAAGAACCCGGGAGATCGTGTGAAGCTTCGAACGCTCGTGTTACTTGCCGTCCTGAGCCTCGCCCTGCCGGTCGAGGCCGCGGCCGATACGCCGCTGACGTCCTCCGACACCACGGCCATGGACTGGAGCCGCGTGCCCGAGTACCGGATCGTCCCGGGGGACCGACTCCAGCTGGACTACGGTCGCCGCCTCGATGGCCTGTTGGACATGCGCGAGGTCCGTGTCCGGCCGGATGGCCGCATCACGGTGTTTCCCGCCGGCGACGTGATCGCCGCCGGACTCACGCCCATGGAACTGCAGCGCAACATCGTGGCACTCTTGTCGGCGGACCTGAAGCTGCCTCGCGTGGTCGTGAACGTGAGTGAAGTCGCGGGCAACGTGGTGCATGTCGTGGGCCGCGTCGATAAGCCCGGCAGCTATCCGGCCGGACCGTTCGTCACCGTCATGCAGGCGGTCACCGCGGCGGGTGGCCTCAAGGACGACGCGGCGCGCAACAGCGTCGTGCTGTTCCACCGCGATGGCGCCCGCACCGTGTCCGTGTCACGCGTCCGGCTCGACCGCCTCCTCAAGGGCGATGACCTGGCGGACGTGGTGGTCGGGAGATTCGACATCATCTTCGTGCCGCGCTCGACACTTGGCAACCTGAACGTGTTCGCGCAGCAGTTCCTTGCCCCGGCGGGGAACCTGCTCTCTAGCTCCTTGCTGGGTTGGGAGCTATTCAACCTCGACCGCGTCTTCGTGACGCGCGTCATCCGGGAGTGACGGAAAGCCCTGCATGAGCCAGCCCACCTCCGCACCTCCGCCCACCATCGTCCGGCAGGCCAGCGCTCGCGAATTCCTCGCGGTCCTGTTTCGCCGCAAGTGGATCATCCTGGGGCTGTTTCTCGTCACCACGGCCACCGTGCTCGCCGTGGCCCTGACCACGCCCACCTACTACCTGTCGTCGGGCCGCATCCTCGTCAAGCGCGGTGAGCGGCAGAGCATCCTGCGCCCCGAACGCCAGGTCTTCAGCGACTGGGAGCAGGAGCTGGGCAGCGAGATGCTCATCATGCGAAGCGCGGCGGTCGTGAAGCGTGCGAGAGAGCTCCTGAACGCCGAGGCAAAGCGGCTCGGTCATGAGTTGAGCCTCGACCCCGCCGACATCGACGTCGAAGTGATGGGCAAGAGCAATGTGATTGCCCTGGGCTACCGCAGCCTCGATCCCGTGCATGCGCAGGTCACCTGTCGCGCCGTGATGGACTCCTACATGGAGTACCGCCGCAGCCGCATGACGCTTGAGCACCCGCAGCAATTCCTCGAGAAGGAGATCGCCGAGATCGAGGCCAAAGTCCGTCGCCGGCTCGAGGAGCGCCGCGCGTTCACCGAGCAAACCGGCCTCGCGGCCCCGTGGGCGCAGGTGCAGAGCTGGCTGGCCCAGTCGAACCAGCTCGAACAGCGCCGCGGCGAGCTGGCCGCAGACCTCGCCGGTGCGCAGAGCGTGGCACAGGCGATGCGCCGCATGCAGTTGGATCCCGCGATCGACCTGCCAACCTTTGACGGAGCCGACCTGTTCACGAACGAGTCGGCGCTGGTCTCGCTCAAGCAAAAAGTGCTGGAGCAGCAGACCAAGATCGCCATCATGACCGAGACGCTTCGCGATGACGCGCCCGAGGTGGTCGGCGCGCGCCAGACGCTGGACACGCTGTATGGACTGCTCCGCCGGGAGGTGGACGCGCGCGTCCAACTCGCCGACTCGCGTACGAATCAGGTGCAATCCCGCCTCGCCGTGCTCGACCACGAGATCGCCACGCTCCGCCAGCAGCTGCTGGCTGCGCCGCAGAGCCTGACAAAGGTGGAAGAGATCGACAGCGACCTGTCGGCGCTACGCCTCCGGCTGCGCGAAGTCACCCTGGCGCGCGACCAAGCGCTCATCACGGCGAACACCATGCCCGACGTAAACGTGGTCGTGCTGGCGCCGGCCGGTCTCGCCACGGCCACGAACGAGTTGGACGTCGTGCGCCTGGCGCTGGCGCCGGCTTTCAGTCTGCTCGTCGGCATCGCGATCGCGTTCTTCGTCGACGGACTGGACCTCACCGTGCGCACGGCGAATCAGGCGGAGGAGTACCTCGACCTGCCCGTGCTCGCATCGCTGTCCGAGCGCCGCCGCCGCAACGGCTGATTCCGGGAAGGAATCCCATGACCCGCATCTATGACGCGCTCAAGAAGGCCGAGTCGAACCGGGAGCGGCTGGGCCTCGGCCCCGCGCCGCTCGGCGCGCCCCCGAGGCAGCCCCGGTCACCCGAGTGGGGCAACCCCTCCGTCGATGTGCCGCTCTCGCCGCTGCCGCTCCTCGGCGGCGTGGAGCTGGGCGAGGACGCCATCCGCGAAACCTCCGCGCTCCGCGTCAATCTCGAGAGCGCGCTCGCCGATCAGGTGCCGCGCTCGCTCATGTTCTTGAGCGCCCAGGCCGGCGAGGGCACGAGCACCGTGGCCTTGCAGTTCAGCCAGTCACTCGCGCACACCGGTGCGCGCGTGTTGTTCGTGGACGCGCATGCGCGCCGACCCGTGTGCTTCGCGGACGAGACCCAACGCCACGCCGTGCTCGACACACGCGTGGCCTCTCCGTCCATGACGGGCGTGATGACGCCCAACCTGTCGGCAATGCCCGCGACCGAGGATGCGGTGCGCGCCGGGAGCGTGCCGGCCGGAGTCATCCGCGCCGTCCTTCAGGCCGCGGTCGGCTCATTCGACTGGGTGATCCTCGACGGTCCTCCGGTCGTGGAGTCGCCGGACGCAGCATCGTTGGCGGCGCAGGTGGATGGCGTGATCCTGGTGCTGCATGCCGGACGCGCCAAGCGCCCGGTCGTGGCGCGCGCGGTGGAGATGCTGCGCAAGTCGGGCGGGCGCGTGCTCGGCACGGTGCTCAATCGCCGCGTCCACGAGATCCCGGGGTTCATCTACCGACGCATCTAGAGGGCGCCATTTCCATGTGCCGGACAAGCGAGGCCATCTCCCCGACGCCGTGGCCGGCGCGCTCCTCGCTCCGGTCCACCCGGGGGGGCGCGTGAACGCCGCCCCGAGCGAGCTTCCGGAGCCCGTGGACCGGTTCACTCCGGGCACGGGCTCCGGCCTTTCGGCCACCTGGAGGCCGGTGCTGGAGTTGGTGCTCGGCTGGACCGGGGAGGGGCTGGATTCACTCCTGCTCTCGGGCAGCCACGCCACCGGTGAGGCGGTGTGGGTGGAGTTCGAGGGCCGCGTGGTGTCGCTCTCCGACCTCGATCTCTACGCCGTGATGCGCGACGACGCCGCCGTGTCCGCCGCGCTCCGTGCGCGCGAGTCGACGCCAGCTGCGACCTGCGCCGAGGCCGCGCGGCGCGCGGGGCTCGCCGGACCGCTCGAAGTGGCGTTCGTGACGCGTGCGGGACTGGCACGCATGCCGGCCCGACCGGGAACGGTGGAACTGGTGCGGTCGGGACGCGTTCTCTTGGGAGACGAGGGAGTGCTCGAGCGGCTGCCGCGCTGGCAGCCGGCCGGCATCGGCGTCGAGGAACGGTTGCTGCTTCTCGAGAACCGCGCATTCGAACTGCTCTGGGCATGGCACGCGCTCGGACACGGGCTCCAAGGTCTGCGCGCCCAGCACGTGATCCTCAAATCCGCGCTGGACCTTGCCGCGGCGCGCACGCTGGCCCACGGCGAGCTGCCGGCGCGGGCAGCGGACCGCGTGGCACTCGCGCGCTCGCTCGGCGCGCCGACGAGCCTGCCATCGTGGCTCTCCGGCGCCTGGGAGGGACTGGATCCGCTCTGGTCCGCGGCCCTGGCCTGGCGCTCCGGTCGCGCCGAGGAAGTGCGGGAGGAGCACGCCAGCCACGCGTGGCGAGCCGCCGGGCGGGCCTGGTGCGCGGCGTGGTGGGTGGAACAGGAAGCACCGGGAGTGAGCGCGGATCCCTGGGAGCGCGCGCTCGCCTCAGCCGCGCGCGGTTCGCTGCTCCGTCGACTGCGTCGCTCGCTCCGCCCCGTGCCGCGTGCGGGCGAGGCCGGGGCCTCGCGGGCCGACCTGACGCTCGCTTCGGCTGCGGGCTTGGCGCGCAGCGTGCTCCCGCGCCCACTCCTCGATCTGCTTGACCGCGTTAGCCACGCGTGGGCCGGCACGCCGCGGCTGCGTGTCCACGGCACCGCGGTGGTGCTCCTGCTCGCGGCCGCCCAATCCCCGGGCGATCCCGTGCTGCCCGCGGGGGCTCTGCGGGCGCTTCGCCGCCTGGGCGTCACCCGGGAGCCACAATTCGGCCAGGCGAGCCGCGTCGCAGTCACCGCCTGGGGCCGTGCGATCGCGCCACTCCCGTCGGAGCAGGGCTCGATCCAGGGGTCCGGGTGAAGCCGGTCATGGTGGTGGTGCTCGTTGACGCGCTGGGTTGGACGCTCGCCGGGACCGACGCCCGCTTCGCGCCCGGGCTCACGCAGCGCCGGCCACTCGCCACGATCCTGGGCTTCAGCTCCGGCGCGCTGCCCACGGCGTTCACCGGCCGACTGCCGCGCGAGCACGGCCGGTGGCTCATGTACCACCGCGCGGCTGCCGACGGCGTGTTCCGGGGGTTCGAATGGCTGCGACTGCTGCCCGCCCGGCTGCGCCGCAGCTGGCGACTGTCGCGCTGGCTCACCGCCCAGGTCGCGCGACGTGGCGTGCGCGGTTACTTCAACCTGTACGAGGTCCCGCGTGAAGAACTAGCGGAGTTCGACCTGCCGGAGCGTGCCGACATCTTCGCACCGGGAGGACTGCCGGCGGACTCGCTGTGGGACGCGCTGGAGCGTCGCGGGGTCCCCTGGCGCGGCTGGAACTGGCGGACGCCGGAGGATGCGGCGCGCGCCGAATGCCTCGCCCGCCTCGAGGGCGGCCGCGAGGACTTCCTGTTCATCTACTCGGCGTTGCTCGACGCGCGCCTGCACCGCGAGGGCTCGCGGGGTGCCGGCGTGCGACGTTGCCTCGACGGTTGGTCGGCGTGGTTCGACCTGGCGCACGCCGCGGCCGCACGTGCCGATCGCGACGCGTGGCTCTACCTGTGCTCGGACCACGGCATGGTGGATGTGGATGGTACCGTGGACGTGATGGGCCGGCTCGCCGCGCTGCCCTGGCGGCGGGGCCGCGACTACCTGGCGTTCTTCGATTCCACCATGGCGCGCTTCTGGTGGCGCACGCCGGCCGCGCGCGACGCCGTGCGGGCAGCGCTCGCCATGGAGCCCGCGGGCCGCTGGCTCGCGCCGGAGGAGCTGGCCCGCGAAGGCGCCGACTTCGCGGACCAGCGCTATGGGGCAGACATCTTCCTGCTCCGGCCCGGGGCGCTGCTGCTACCGTCGTTCATGGGTCGCACGCCGGTCGCGGCCATGCACGGCTACGACCCCGGCCATCCCGATATGGCGGGCGTGCTGGCCAGCAATCGCCCGCTGCCGCAGGACGTGACGCACCTCGCGCACCTGCGCGGTTACCTCGAGCGCGAGCTGGATGCGCTTCAGGCCGCCGCCACTCGGCCGGGGGCCGTATGAAGCGCGGCGAGATCGCCCAGAACGTCTCGCGGGGCGCTTTCTTCCTCGCGGTGGAGAAGACCGCGGCGCTCGTTTCGGGCATGATGTACTTCGCGCTCATGCTGCGCTGGCTCGGTCCCACGAACTACGGCATGCTCACGCTGGCGCTGGCCATCACCGGGCTCGCCAGCATCTCCACCGGCAACCTGGAAGTGTTCCTCGAGCGTTTCGCGGCCGAGTACCAGGCTCGCCGCCGGTTCGACCTGCTCTACCGCGCGCACGCGCTCGCCGTCGGCATCAAGTTCGCGCTCGGGGTGCTGGCCAGCCTCGCCCTGCTGGCGCTCGCGCCGAGCCTCGCGACGCAGTTCGACATGCCCCAGATCGCGGTCCTCGTGCCCATCCTCGCGGTCATGGTGGCCACCGACGGGCTCGCTACCACCGGACGCTCGCTGCTGTTCGGCATGCAGCGCTACGAGTGGGTGAGCGGTCTTTCGATTGCATTTCACCTCGGCAAGACGGTGATGGTGGGCGTGCTGTGGTGGGCGCAGCAGGGGCTCGTATCACTCGCCATCGGCCTGGCCGCGTTAGCCGTGCTCCAGGCCCTGCTGTTCTCGCTCGCCGCGTGGGTATTGGCCCGCCGTACCGCGGCGATGCCGAGCAGCGGCGAGAACACCGAGCTTCCCGGGGAGCGCGATGGTCGTTCCCTGCTGTCGCAGATGCTCGGCTACTGCCTGCCGCTGCTGGGAGCGCGGGCGGCGTTCCTGTCCGGGCAGAACCTCGGCAAGGTGCTGCTGGCCAAGGTGCTGGACGCCACCCAGCTCGGCTACTTCACGTTCGCGTTCCAGACCATCGAGCGCTTCGTGGAGCTGGTCTACACACTGCCCTCGTCGCTGCTGCCCTCGCTCACCCACCTGGTGGCGCGCGAGGAGCGCGAGCGGCTGGGCTACGTGTTCGAGCAGGCGTTCCGGCTCGTGCAGCTGGCGGCCTGCGTTGTGGCGTGGGTGCTGTTCGCGTTCGCCCCCGAGCTCACGCTGTGGGTCGGGAGCCCGCTGTTCCTGCCCTCGATCGGCATGCTGCACGTGCTGGCGCTGGTGCCCATCGCGCGCACGGCCCAG
The DNA here is from genome assembly GCA_964418975.1 of uncultured bacterium. Lineage (GTDB taxonomy): Bacteria > Eisenbacteria > RBG-16-71-46 > RBG-16-71-46 > RBG-16-71-46 > JAIOPA01. The sequence continues at coordinate 33,973 of CAYQNV010000068.1, forward strand.
CAGCCACTCACCATGCTGTTCCAGGCGACGCGCCGGCCCAGCATCGTGCTCACGCTCGCCATGCTCAAGCTGGGTGTGGAGCTCGCCTGCTACGTGGCCATCGTGCCGCGCCTCGGCGGCATGGGCGCAGCCTGGGCGAACCTGGCGGGAGCGGTCGCCTCGTACCTCGTGGCGCTCGCGTTCGCGGCGACGATCCTGCCCGAGACGGCCGCGCAGCGCGCCGGCGTGCTGGCGCGCGCGCTCGCGGTGACCGCGCCCATGCTGCTGCTCACCTGGCTGCTGCTCACGCCGGACGGGCCCGTCCTCCTATCGTTCGTGGCACGCGCGCTGCTCGTGCTGCCGGCCGTTGTCGCGATCTTCGCGCTTCGGCTGATCACCCGCTACGATCTGGAGAAGTTGACGGGCCTCAATCTTCGGGCGCCCCTCGCGCGTCGGCTGCGCGACATCGTCGTGCGCGTGGCCGACCCGCTGGCCCGCGTGTTCGAGCCCCGGAGGACCGCATGAACGCCCCCCGCGTGCTGGTCATCGTGCCGGCGTACAACGAGGAAGCGAACCTGCCGGCCACGCTCGCCGAGATCCGCGCCAAGGCGCCGCAGGTCGAGGTGCTGGTCGTGGACGACGGCTCGCGCGACGGCACGACGCGCGTCGCGCGCGAGGCGGGCGTGCCGGTGGTTCGGCATCCCGTGAACCTCGGCGTGGGCGGGGCGCTCCAGACGGGATTCCGCTGGGCCTACGAACACGGCTACGACATCGGCGTGCAGCTCGATGCCGACGGACAACACGACCCCGCCTACCTGTCGGCGCTACTCGCCCCGGTCGTCGAGGGGCGGTGCGATGTGAGCATCGGCTCGCGCTTCGTGTCCGCCACCGGCTACCACGCGCCGTGGAACCGCCGGCTCGGCATGCTCCTGTTCAGCGGCGTCGTGCGCCTGGCCCTGGGACGACCCATCTCCGACACCACGTCCGGATTTCGTGCCTACCACCGCAACGTCATGCTCGTCTGCCAGCACGACTTTCCCAAGGACTTCCCGGATGCCCCATTGCTCATCGCGCTCGCTCGCCGCGGTTTCCGGCTCGACGAGGTGCCCGTGGTCATGCGCGAGCGTCACGCGGGGCAGTCGTTCTACACGCTCGGCAAGCAGCTCTACTACCCCTACAAGAACCTGCTCGCATCGCTCATGGCCCTGATCCGCAAGCCCACCTAGGAGGATGCCGTGACCTTCCTCTCGCGTACCCAGGTGATCACCGCGCTCGGCGCGGTGCTCATGGCGCTGTTCGTGCTCGACCTTGTGCGTCGCCGGAAGCTGTCCGAGGAGTACTCGCTGTTGTGGGTCATCGCCACCACGGTCATCGCCGTGCTCGGCTTTTCCACGCCGCTGCTCACGTGGATCACGCGCGTGCTGGGCTTCCTCGGCGAGTCGTCCACCACGTTCGCGTTCGGGCTGGCGTTCTCACTGGCCATGTTGCTCTACCTGTCGCTCAAGCTGTCGCGGCTCGGGTTCGAGAACCACACGCTCACCCGCGAGCTGGCACTCCTGCGCGACGAGGTCGAGAGCCTGCGCCACGGCCGCCAGGAGAGCCCGCGGTGACACGCCTGCTGCAACTGTTGCTCGGCATCGGCGTCTCGACGCTGTGCGTCTGGCTGTCCATGAAGGACGTGCACTTCGGCGAAGTGCTCACCGCGCTCCGCGGCGCCAATCCGCTCGGGTTCGTGCTCGTCATGCTGGTGACGCTGTTCGGGTTCTGGCTGCGCGCTGTGCGCTGGCGTTACTTCATCCAGGCCGGGCGTCCGCTGCCGTTGGGTTCGCTGTTCAGCGCCACCATGATCGGTTTCATGGCCAACAACGTGCTTCCGTTTCGGCTTGGGGAGTTCGTGCGACCGTGGGCGCTGGCGCGCCGCGAGAAGCTCTCGAAGACCACGCTGCTCGCCACCGTGGTGGTGGAGCGGGTCGTGGACATGCTCACGCTGCTCGGCATCTTCGGCGTGAGCATGCTCGTGCACCCGATCGCCGAGAACACCGACGCCGGCCGGCTCGTGCAATGGGGTGCCCGGCTGCTCATCGCGCTGTGCGTCGCGCTCACCGTGTTCGTGATCGCGGTGGAGCGCAACCGCAATCTCGCGCAGGCGGTGGTGCGCTTCGTGACCGCGCCGCTGCCGGGCGAGACTCACGCGCGCGTCGCGCTCATGCTCGAGCGATTCCTCGAGGGGCTGGGCCTGTTCCGCGACGTGCGCCGGCTGCTGCTGGTGTTCGCGCTCTCGTTCACGATGTTCCTGTGCTTCGCGCTGGCGCTGAGCGTGAGCCTGTGGTCGCTCGACATCGCGCTGCCGTGGTACGCGGGCCTTGTCATGCTGGTGATCACCGCGATCGGCATCATGGTCCCGGCCGCCCCGGGCTATATCGGAACGCTCAATATCGCTTGCACGGCGGGCCTGGCGCTGTTCGGCGTGGGCAAGGCCCAGTCGGTGCCGTTCTCGTGGTTCTACTTCTTCAGCCAGTGGCTGCCCATCACCGCGGTGGGACTCGTCTACCTGAATCGCGAGGGGCTGTCGCTCCGCTCGCTGGGGCAGGCCGAAGGCGAGGAGGGCGCTTGAGCCTAGACCTGGAACGCGGCCGCGAGGCGCGAGACGGCGGTGACGACGTCGTCCACGTCGCGGTCGCTCATGCGTGGGAACAACGGCAGCGTGATCGCGCGCCGGTACGCGTCCTCGGCCACGGGGAACGCGCCGGGCGCAAGCGCGAGACTGTCGCGGAAGTGTGGATGCAGGTGAATGGGAATGAAGTGAACGCTGGTGCCGATGTTCTCGGCGCGCAGCTCCTCGATGAAGCGCGCTCGGTCGATGTTCAGTCGTTCCAGCTCGAGCGCGATGGGGTACAGGTGCCACGCGTGCGTCATGCCGGGCCGGGTGCGCGGCAGCCGCACCTGGGGCACGCCGGCCAGCCCCGCCTCATAGCGCGCCACGATCTCGTGCCGCCGGCGCTGCGACTCGTCAAAGCGTTCGAGCTGGGCCACGCCGATGGCGGCGAGCAGGTCGGACAGGTTGTACTTCCAGCCCGGCGCCGTGACCTCGTAGAACCACGACCCACCGGCGCCGTACCGCTTCCACGCGTCGCGGTTCATGCCGTGCAGGGACAGCAGTTGGATGCGGGCCGCGAGCTCATCGTCGTCGGTCACGACCGCGCCGCCCTCGCCGGTGGTGAGGTTCTTGGTGGCGTAGAACGAGAACACTGTGACGTCTGCGAGCGCCGCCGAGCCCACCGGGCGGCCGCGCGAGGCGGCCCCGAGCGAGTGCGCCGCGTCATCCACCAACGTGATACCCCGCCCCGAGGTCATGGCACGCAGCGCGTCGTGGTCGCAGGGGTGTCCCGCGTAGTCCACGCTGAGCACGACTTTCGTGCGAGGCGTGATCGCGGCCTCGACTCGGCGCGGATCGATGCACAGCGTGTCGGGCTCCACGTCCACGAGCACCGGCCTGGCGCGCACGTGCTCGATCACGTTCACCGTGGCCACGAACGTGTAGGGCGTGGTGATGACCTCGTCGCCCGGCCCCAGTCCGAGTGCTTCGAGCGTGAGGTGCAGTCCCCCCGTGGCGCTGTTCACCACCACGGCATGCTTGGCCGACGCCAGCTCGGCGATCCGTTTCGCGAGTTCGAACGTGCGCGGGCCAGTGGTGATCCAGCCCGAGTCGAGCGCCTGCATGACGAGCTCGCGCTCGCGCGGCCCGATGTCCGGCACCGCGATGGGCAGGAACTCGCTGCGCACGGGTGTGCCGCCCTGGGAGGCGAGCTGGCCAGCGGTCGGGAGCGGAGCGGGATCTTGCATCGTCCCAGTCTAAGGCCACGGCGCAGGGTCGCGCCACTGCGCGCGGCCTGATCGGCACACTCCCCATGACTCCCACCCGCCGGAAGTTCACCCGCGATTCGCTCGGCCTGGCGATCACCCAGTACCTCGTTCGCGCGATGAGCATGGGGCGCAGCTTCGTGGCGGCGAAGCTGCTGGATCCCACCTCGTTCGGCGCGTGGAACGCGCTCCAGCTCATGATGGACTACGGTTCGCTCGCGCCGCTGGGCACGCAGCAGGGCCTGGACCAGATGGTGCCGGGGCGACTGGTGGAGGGCGATGCCGAGCGCATCGCCCGCGCGAAGCGCGCGGCGCTGTTCAACGTGGTGGTGCTCACGCTGGTGTTCGCGGCGTTCGGGCTGAGCTGGGCGTCGGTGGGCAGCAGCCGCATGCGCGCGTTCTGGCACCTGAGCGGGCTGGCGGTGGCGCTCCTGTGCGTGATGCTGGTGAACCTGGCGAACGTCGGCACCAGCATCCTGCGCTCGCACGGCGATTTCGGCGGAGTCACCCGCTGGTTCGTGCTGCAGGGTCTCGTGGGTTCCGGGCTCGGGCTCGTGCTCATGGTGTGGCTCGGGCGCTGGGGGCTGCTGTGGGGCTGGCTCGCGGGCTGCCTGGTGGCGTTCCTGTTCGTGGCCTGGCGCGGCCGGCGCATCCTGCCGCGCTGGCCCGCCGCGGCCGTGGAGAGCCTCGACCTGCTGCAGATCGGGCTGCCGCTCTACGTGTTCAGCGCCAGCAGCATCGTCATGCGGAACCTCGATCGCATCGTCGTGCTGCGTTTCCTCGGCACGCAGGCGCTTGGCTTTTACGGATTGTCCGTGAGCGTGCTCACGCTGCTCATGGCGATCCCGGACTCGCTCGTCTACGTGAGCTATCCGATGTTGGTGCGCCGGTTCAGTGAGTCGGGAGGCGACCGAGCGTCGATCCGCGAGCGCGTCGAGCGGCTGGTGCGCGGAGTGGCCGTGGGACTGCCGCTCGTGGCGGGTCTGTGCGCACTGTGGTCGCGCGATGTGGTGCACGCCGTGCTGCCGCGCTACGACGAGTGCGTGGCGCCGCTGCGCGTGCTGGCGTTCGGCGCCACGGGATTGTCGATGTCGGCGTTCGCCTCGATCGTGCTCATGACCGTCGGGCGGAGCATCCTTCTCGTACCCGCCGCGGTGTTCCTCACCGCGATGTCGGGCGGACTGCAACTCCTGTCGCTGCGCTGGAACGGCGGCCTCACCGGCATCGCCAGCGCGTCGGCGGTGGCGTATGTCGTGAGCGGGAGCGTGCTGCTCTCGCTCGCGGCGGTCGGGTTGGGGTACTCGTTCCAGCGCATGCTCGTGTTGATCGTGCGCTGCGTCCTGCCCACCGGGCTCGCCGCATTGCTCGCCTGGGGCGCGTCGTGGGTGTTCCTGCGCGAGGCGGGGCCGTTCACATGGCTCGCACTCGCGCGACTGCTCGCGGCCTCGACCGCGTTCGCCGCCGTGTACCTGCTGGGCGTGTCGCCGTTCGCGCGCGGAATCGGATTCCGCTCGCTCGCCTCCGAGTTCAAGCTGCCGTCCTTCGGCCGCCCGGCGGATCCGCCCGAGGGCGAGTCGTGATCGGTTCAGTCGCGAAACGACTGCTGCCGCCGCTCGCCGGGCTCGCCCTTGCGGCAGGGCTCGGGAGCGGATCGCTCGAGGGCGTGCCAGCATTCCCGCGGCTCTCGCTCGCGTTCGTGGCAGTGGTGCTGCTGCCGGGTGAAGCGTGGCGCCGGGCCCTCGGCGCGCAGGCCCCCGGGGGGGCATGGCTCGCGCCCGGTTGGGCGCTCGGCTACGGCGTCGCGTGGTTGGGCCTCGGCGTGTTGCTCGCCCGACTGGCTGGCCTGCCATTCACCGTGCTGGCCGATGCGGGCGCGCCGTGGGCGGCACTGCCATGGCTCGCGGCCGCGTTCATGTCACCCGAGGCGCCCACGCTGCACGCTCGTCCGCCGGCGTTGGGGCGCGCGGCCGCGCTGGCCGTGGCGCTCGCCGCGCTGCTCGCCGCGGTGCACGTGGGCCAGACTGGCCCGCCCATCACTTATTACAGTGATTCGCCCGATCACGTCGGAACCATCCGGCGCATGCTGGCGAGCGGCGATGCGTTCCCCACCGACGCATTCTTCCGCGACGCCGGCCCCAGCGGGGTCGATCCGCGCAAGGGCCTCTGGCACCCGGAGGTGGCGCTGGTGTGCGCGCTCGCGAACGTGGACCCGCTCGCGGCGTGGCGCGGCCTCGCGGTATTACTCGCGCCGCTGTTCGTGTTGAACGCCGCGGCATTCGCGTTCCGCCTGGGGGGAGGGCTCGGAGCGGCCGCGGGCGCGTGGGCATTGCTGCTCACCTACGGGGGCGGACTCGCGTCCCATTACTTGAGCGAGGCCGTGTTCGCCACCAAGCTCGCGGACCAACTGGCGCTCGCCACCGCGACCGCGCTGCTCGTGGACCTCGACCGGCGCACGCCGCGCTCGCTCGCCGCCGTGGCCGGGCTGGCGCTCGGCACCGTGTCGGTGCACGTGTTCGGTGCGGTCCAGTTCGCCATCACGTTCGGCGCACTCGGCGTGGGGCTGCTCGTGCGCGACCGCGCCTGGTCTCCACCGCTCGCGCGGCTCGCGCGCACGTCGCTCGTGTGCGCACTCGTGACGGCACCCTACCTCGGCTGGCGCGCGCTCCAGGCCTACGCTCCGGCCAACACCCTCCACACCGCGACGCAGGGCATGCTCGAGTTGGTGCCGGGCGCCACGATCGTGTCATTCGGGACGCTGTGGGACTGGCTGGGCCCGGCCTGGGTGCTGTTCCCGCTGTCGCTGTTCGCGTGGGCTCGCGCCTCGCGCGGGACGGCGGCGCTCTACCTGCTCACCAGCACGCTGGCGGTGGCCACGCTGATGTTCTGCCCACCGGTCGTGGCGCTGCTCGAGCCGCGGCTCGGCTACCTGCTCATGCGGCTGCCCTGGCTCCTGCCCGGCTCCGCCGCCGCGGCGTTCCTGGTGGTCGCGACGCGCGACGCGTGGGGCGAGCGCCACCGCGTGGCGGCCGTGGCCTCGCTCGTGGTGCTCGGACTGGGGCTCGCGGGACCAGTCGAGGATGCCGTTCGGGCCGCCGTGACCGACGGCGCGTCCCGCCGGGCGCCGGGTCCGACCAGTGTCGAGCGCTGGGCGGACGCGATGACGTGGATGGATCGCGAGCTGCCCGCGGGTACCGTGGTGCTCGCCGACCCCGCCACCAGCTACGCGGTGCCCATGCTGACGCGACACTGGGTCACGTCGCTCGTGGACCAGCACAGCTCGCCCAATGATTCGCTGGCGCTGGCGCGTATCCTCGACGCTCGCGATGCGCTCGACCCGTATGCGCCGTGGTCGCGCACGGCCCAGGTCGTGCGCCGCTGGGGCGCCACGGCCGTTGTGTTGAACGGCCGCTTCGAGGAGCCCCCGGCGCTCGACATCTGGGCGCCCAACCCGGACTGGTACGCCGCCGCACGCGCTCGGTTCGAGCGCGCGCCGCAGGCGTTCGAGCGCGTGTACGAGGCAGACCGCTTCACGGTGTACCGGCTGCACCGCGGGATCCTGGACTCGCTCGTGGGCGGGGACTCGCCGCGGCCGTTCGTGCGGGCGCCCGGGCCCGACGATCGCGCGCGCGCGCTGGGCCCGGGCCTCCCGCAACTGGTGTCGTTCCGGCTGGGTACCACCGAGGCCGCGCACGGCGACACGCTGGCCGGGCTGCTCGAGTGGCGAGCCCCTTCGCCACTCGCGGCCGGCTCCTACAGCGTGTCGGTGCGTTTCGACCGCGCGTTGCCCGCGGACGTGCCGCGTTCGCCGGCCGCGGTCTCGAAGCCTTGGCGAAAACTGGTCGAGAGGCTCCGCGGCGAGCGCTACCGTTTCCGCGCGGACCACCTTCCCGCCGGAGGAGCCTACGGCGTGGACTGCTGGGCGCCGGGCGAGGTGGTGCGCGACACGTTCCGGATCGAGGTACCGCGCGACGTCGCGGCGGGTGACTACACCGTGAAGGTGAGCATGTCGCACCAGCCGCACTATCCGAACCTGCGGCTCCAGGACTTGTTGAGCGATGACGACCTGCTGGACGGCCTCGAAGTGGCGCGGCTCCAGGTCGCTCGCCGAGCGGGGCGCTGATCATGTGCGGCGTGAATGGCGTGTTCTGGTATCGCGGTGGTCATGCCGATGTCGAGATCGTGCGCGCCCAGGCTCGTGCGCAGCGCCACCGCGGGCCCGACGACGCCGGCGTGTGGGCGGAAGGCCCGGTGGCGCTGGGCCACCGGCGGCTCTCCATCGTGGACCTCTCACCCGGAGGGCATCAGCCGCTGGCCAACGAGGACGACACGGTCCACGTGGTGTTCAATGGCGAGCTCTACAACTGGCCCGAGGTCATGCCGCAACTCCTCGCGCGCGGGCATCGGTTCCGCGGACGCAGCGATACCGAGATGCTGTTGCACCTTTGGGAGGAGCGAGGCGCGGACCTTGTGCTCGAGCTGCGCGGCATGTTCGCGTTCGGGCTCTACGACTCGCGCCTCCGCCGCTTGCTGCTGGCACGCGACCGGGTGGGGAAGAAGCCGCTCTACTGGCACGACGACGGCCGTCGCGTCGTGTTCGCGAGCGAGCTGAAGAGCCTGCTCGTGGATCCCTCGGTGCCGCGGGACCCGGACCCGGCGGCCATCGCCGACTACCTGACGTTTGGCTACGTGCCCGCCCCGGGCAGCATCCTGGCGGGGATCCGCAAGCTGCCGGCGGGCCATCGCCTGATGTGCGACGAACACGGACCACGCGTGGAGCGTTACTGGGAGCTGCCGTTCACCACCAACTCCACGCTCTCGGAGCACGAGGCGGTGGAAGGGCTGCGCGACCGCCTGCGCGAAGCGGTGCGCGTGCGGCTCATGTCCGACGTGCCGCTGGGCGCGTTCCTCTCGGGCGGCATCGATTCGAGCGCGGTGGTGGCGATGATGACGCAGGTGTCGAGCACGCGCGTCAAGACCTACAGCATCGGATTCGAGGAGGCGGATTTCAGCGAGCTCCAGCACGCACGCCGGGTGGCGGAGCACCTCGGCACCGAGCACCACGAGCTGGTGGTTCGCCCGCGAGCGCTGGAGCTGCTGCCGCGACTCGTGTGGGGCCTCGACGAACCGTTCGCCGATGCCTCGATGGTGCCGACGTTCCATGTATCGGAGATGGCGCGCGCACACGTCACGGTGGCGCTGTCGGGCGACGGCGGCGACGAGGCGTTCGCGGGCTACACCACCTACGACTGGGCCCGCTCCTACGCCCGTTTCGACGCCCTGCCTCTGGGGCTCCGCCAACTCGTGGCCGTGCCGGGAGCGTGGCTGCCATCCGACCATCCGCTCGGTCGTCGGCTCCGCCGCTTCGGCATGCGATCCGCGGATCGCCACCTCGACGTGATGTCGCAGTTCCCGTCCCGAGAGCTGCACGTGATGCTGTCGCCGTCGTTGCGCGACGCCGTGCGGGGACATGCGCCCCTGGCGGCGGCCCGCGCGCTGCACGCGCGCGCCGCGCGCGGGCTGGGCGAGCTGGCCGCGCTGCCTGCGCTGGACGCGCTCACCTATATGATCGACGACGTGCTGGTGAAGGTGGATCGCACGAGCATGATGAACTCGCTCGAGACGCGTGCGCCGCTGCTCGACCATCACGTGCTCGAGTGGGCGGCACGGCTGCCGTTCGAGTACAAGCTGCGCGGCAACGTCAGTAAGTGGGTGCTTCGCGAGTGTGTCCGGCCGCTGCTTCCCCCCGCCATCCTGGCCCGCGACAAACAGGGATTCGGCGTGCCGCTCGAGCGCTGGTTCGCCGGAGACTTCGGACGACTCGCGCGCGAGGTCCTGCTCGACGGCCGCACGCGCGCACGCGGTTGGCTGGCGCCCGGGGCGGTCGAGCGCCTGCTCGCCGGCGAGGATGTGCGCGACGAGCTGCGCGCCAGGCGCGTGTACACGCTCGTCTGCCTCGAACTGTGGGCGCGCTGCTGCCTGGATCGCCCGCGCACGGAGCTCGCCGCACCGACCGACGGGCCCTATCCGCTGCACGCGGCGGTCGCCGCAACGGCGATGGGTTGAGCTCGTGAATCTCGCCATCCTGATCGGGCACTTCCCGCCGGCCGCGTATGGCGGCGCCGAGCTGCAGGCCGAGGGCTGGGCTCGGCACCTGGCGGCGCGCCACCGCGTCACCGTGCTGACCCGTGCCGACCCGCAGCGACCGCCGGGCCGCGAGTCGCGCGAGGGCTTCGACATCCTGCGCCTGCCCGTCTCACGTGTGCCGGGCTGGCGCACGCTGGCCGATCTGCTCGGGATCGAGCGCGCACTCGCCGCGCTGGAACCGCGTCCCGAACTGCTGCTGTGCTTCCAGACGTTCATCTCCGGATGGGCCGGCACGCGCGCCGGCGCGCGGCTCGGGATCCCGGCAGTGGTGTGGGTGCGCGGCGAGGCCGAGTATCGGCTCGGGGCGTCACGCTTCCACCGTTGGCTGTCACCGCGGGTGTGGGCTGCCGCCACCGGAGTGCTGGTTCAGAGCGAGGCCAACCGCACGGACCTGCTGTCCGAGCTCGAGCGCTGGTCGCCCGGGCTTGCGCCCCGCGTGCGCGGGCGGATGTCCGTCGTGGAGAACGGGCTCGACCTGCCCGAGGCGAGTCCGCCGCCCGCCGATGGGCCCGTGCTGAGCGTGGGTCGGCTGATCGCCGACAAGGGCTTCGACGTCGCCATCACCGCGTGCGCTCGCGCCGGGCTGCCGCTCACCATCGCCGGCGACGGTCCCGAGCGCGGCGCCCTCGAGGCGCTCGCGCGCAGTCTCGACGCCGACGTGCGGTTCACGGGCTACGTGGGGCGCGACGAGCTGGCGCGTCTCTACGCCGGATCACGCGCGGTGGTCCTGGCCGCGCGTCGTGGCGAGGGGCTCCCGAACGTGCTGCTCGAGGCCATGGCTCACGCTCGTCCGGTCGTGGCCACGCCGTGCGCCGGCACCCGGGACCTGCTGGCCGACGGCGCGAACGGGCTGCTCGTGCCGCCGGGAGACGCGCCGGCGCTCGCGGCCGCACTCGGTCGCCTCCTCGCCGAGCCCGACGGTACGGCACGCCTCGCGGCCGCGGCGCGCGCCACGGCGGGGCGATTCGAGTGGGGCCAGGTGCAACCGCGCCTCGAGGCGGCACTCGAGCGCTGGCGGCGCCGATGAGCCGCGCGCCTCGAGTGTGCATCTTCGCGGAGTTCCTCTACCCGGTGGTGAGCGGCGGGCGAGTGCCGTTCGCGGGCGGGATCGAGGTGCAACTGGCGCTGCTCGGCAGTGGGCTCGTCGGGCAGGGGTTCGATGTCTCGGTCGTGACCTGCGACTTCGGACAGCCCGACGCGCTTGAAGTGAATGGCATGCGGCTCCTGCGTAGCTACCCGCCACGTGCCGGGCTCCCCGGGTTGCGGTTCTTCCACCCGCGGTTCACGAAGGGCATCGGCGCCCTGCGCCGCGCGGACGCCGATCTCTACATCGTCCAGGGAGCGGCGCTGTGGGCGGGAATCGTCTGCGACTTGTCGCACGCTCTCGGCCGGCGGTTTGTGTGGCTCGTGGGTCACGACCATGATGTCATGGCCGCGTTGCCCGACGTTTACGGCTGGCGAGATCGCACGTGGGTGCGACGAGCGATCCGCGGCGCCGACGCGATCGTCTCGCAGACCGCGCGACAGCGGCGCTTGCTGCTCGAGGCGTCCGGGCGCGACAGCGTCGTGATCCCAAACCCCGCCGATGTTCCGCCGGCCGAAGCTGTGGTGGACGCCGCGGGGCCGCCTTCCGTGGTGTGGCTCGCGACATACAAGCCCTCCAAGCGCCCCGAGTGGTTCACGCGCTTCGCCGAACGCCATCCCCACGTGCGCTGCCGCATGGCCGGCGTCATCCCAGTGCCACCGCTCACGCACGAATGTTGGGATGCGGCGCGCGAGGTGGACGCGCGCTGCGCCAACCTCGAGGTGTTGCCCACGATTCCGCACGAACAGGTCGGCGAGTTTCTGCAAGGCGCGACGCTGTTCGCGCACACCTCCCCGGCGGAGGGATTCCCCAACGCGTTCCTCGAGGCGTGGGGATACGGCCTGCCGAGCGTGACCTGCTTCGACCCGGACGGCGTCATCGAGCGAGAGCGCTTCGGCGCCTGCCGAAATGACTATGAGTCATGGGAGGCCGAGCTCGAGCGGCGGATCGCGGACCCCGCCCTACGCGTGGCCGAGGGCGCGCGGGCCCGAACCTACACCGAGAGGCATCACGCGCCGGGCGTGATTCACGCACGGTTCGCGGAGATGCTGCGGCGTGCCCTGCGCGACTAGAGCCAGCCTTCCTGTTCGAGGATCGCCCGCATCGTCGTCCACTCGTATCGCTCGAACAGGTTCTCCAGCTTCGCCATGACCGTGTGCAGGTTCACGTACGTGATGAACCCGTTCACCGGGTCGAGCCGCAGCCGCCGCTCCTCGGGTGCGACCTCGCGCGGGTGCAGGTAGAGCACGAACGGCCGGTGGCGCAGGATGAAGTCCAGGCCCGTGCGGAAGATGGGTAGCGGCAGCGCGCGCAGGTAGAAGCCGCCGCCCAACGGCAGGCGCAGCCCCTGCAGTTCGGCGATCGCCACCGGGAACTCCACCAGCGGCCCTTCCGGGTCGTGCCGACGCAGGTCGGCGCGTGACGGTCGGTAGATCCCGACCGGCGCGCCCGGCGTGCCATAGAGCTTCACCTTCATCGGGAAGATGCTGCTGTCGTAGCGATAACCTTCCTCGCGCAGCACGTCGAGCGTCCATGGGTTCGAATGGTCGATGCTGAATGTCGGGGCGCGGAACCCGATGACCGGGAAGCCACCCAGCACGCTTTCGACCGTCGAGCGGAACTCGCTCAGCTCGGCGCGGAACGACTCGGGCGTGGTGCGCCACAGCGGCCGATGCGACATGCCGTGACAGGCCAGTTCGTGCCCTTCGTCCACCATGCGGCGGATCAACGCCGGGTGTTCGCGCACCACGTCGCCGAGCACGAAGAACGTGCTGCGCCAGCCGTGCCGCGCGAGCAGGTCGAGGATCGCCTCGGTGCCGCGCCGCACGATGCTGGCGTTGGGCGGGGCATCCCCGGGGCGCTTGAGTTCGCTGTGGTGCCAGTCCTCGATGTCGAACGAGAATGCCGCGCGATGCTGGAACGTCGGCTTCATGGCTGCAACCGGTAAACGCGCGACCGGTCGGCGAGATAGACGCGTTCGAATCGCAGCGTGTCGGCGTCGAGTGCCGCCCAAGGCGATCGGTGCGGAAAGTCCGACATCCGGTAGAGCACGTACACCGGGGCGCCAAGCGAGTCGAGGTGAGCGACGTCGCCGGCCAAGTCGGCGACCGGACCGTAGAGGTCGGCCATGACCGCGCGGCGTCGGGACAGCAGGTCTCGAGGGAGCGCGGGGCGCTCGGAGTCGTGCGGCGCTCCCGCCAGGAGTCGCCGGCGGCCTTCCACGAGCAGCACGTCACGCGAGCGATGGTCCAGGAACACGGCGCGCGCGGGAGTCTCCGAGCGCACCCAGGTGTAGAGCGCCGAATCGCCGGGCGCGCGATGAGTTTCGGCGGCGGTGGCGCCCGAGGGATCCGACAGGTAGCCGAACAGGAACAGCACCGTCGGAAGCACGAAGCACGCTCCCAGGAGCCCCACGCCGAGCACCGGCCCGAGCCTCCGGCGCGCACCCGCGAACCATTCCGGGGCTCCAGCACCGCCGAGCACGGCGAGAGGCGCGAACAGCGCCCACACGAACAGGCCCGGGCTCGAGCCCGGCAGTTGCACGACGAGTGCCAAGCACAGCATGCCGGTGGCGCATGCGGCGAGCCAGAGTCCGGCCAGTCGTCGCTCGTCGAACACGCGGCGGAGCCCCGGCAACGCGACGAGGGCGGCAAGGCCGCACGCCGTGAGCAGCGTCCACGGCATGCGCCAGCCGAGCGACAGGGAGGGAGTCGAGCGGCCGATGCGATCCAGCTCGCCGCCGGCGAAGATGGTGCGGAAGCCGGTCCATGCCAGCACCAGCCCCACGAGGAGTGCGCCCCCGAGCACCAATGCGCGGCGCGTCTCGCCCCATCCGGTGCGTCCGCCCGCGATCAAGGCCAGCAGCCCGCTCGCGGCCGCGCTCACGGCGATCGCGGCGAGCCCGAAGACGCGGTGGAAAAACGCGATGCCAGCGGCAGCGGCGACCACGACGAACAACCATCGCCACGCCGGCGGCGCTCCCGAAGACCCGCGCTCGCGCGTGTCCGTGAGCCAGCGCGATCCGGCCCAGAGCAGGACGAGCATCAACAGGCAAGCGTAGCCGCGCGGCGTTCCGAGCGTGAACAGGTCCCACGAGCTGACCGGCCAGGCGAACGGGGCGGACAGGTTCTGCACCGCGTCCACCCGGTCCCAGCGCGCGGCGGCGAGCAGGCCCTCCGGCGCGGCGTCGCCGGCCCGGGCGCCCAGCGCACGGAGCGGCCACAACAGCAATGCCCCGGCGTTCAGTCCGGCAAGCAGCAGCGGGGGGACGGCGCACGCCGTGCCACGATCGCGCCACAGCGTCCACGCCAGCTGCCAGCCCAGCCAGACCTGTGCACCCATCCAGCAGGCGTTCGCGGTGGCCATCGTGGCGAACGGCGTCGGCTCGGAGCGGACGGCGCCGGCGAGCGCGATGAACAGGTCGTAGAACCAGGCGTCGCCGATCGGGAATCCGGCGAAACGCGGGTCCTGGGGCGGTAGCCCACGCTCGGCGATCTCCCACACGCTGCCGGCGTGCAGCCACGAGTCGCCGCGCACGCGCAGCCACTCCGAGCCGAGGAGCGGAATCGCCACGACCGCCACGGCCGCAATCGCCCAGCCCCACACCTGTCGGTCCCCCGGCGCATCCTCCTCGGAGCGACCCGCGGAGACGAGCGATCGCGCCTCTCCGCCCGCGAACAGGACCCAGCCACCCATCGCCACGAGCCGCGCCGCGCTCTGCAGCGACTGCCCGGATTGGAGCAGCGCCCAGCCGACGACGGTCGTCGCGAGCGGGGCGAGCGCCACACCGAGTGTCCAACGCGTGGCGGTGGCGGCGCCGGGCAGGAACAGGCGCGTCAGCGCGAGTCCGGGGAACACGCCCAACCAGATGAAGCCAGTCACATCGCCCGCGGGGCCGGGCAACACCAACCCGGCCAGCCCGAGCCCGAAAGTCGCGGCCACGGCCCAGGCGCCGGGGGCGAGTCTCACGGGGCCGTCCGCTCGGGTCCGGGCTCGGGCTCCACGAGCAGGCGCGTGAGCCGCGGGAATGCGGCGGTCACGCCGACGGCCGCCAGCACCACCAGGTGGGGCACGACGGGGATACGGTAGCGGACCTGCGTGAAGAACAGCGCGTAAAACGCCGCGGTCGAGAGCACCACGCTGGCCAGCAACACCCGCCCTTCGCGCGGCGCGGCCCCGCGCAGCAACCCGAACACTGCCAGCAACAACAGGGGCGCGAACAGGAGCGCGCCCACCCACAGCACGAGCGGCCGGTTGAAGCGGTTCCTGGAGGTGACGCGGTCCGGGAGCGGCTGGAAGAAATGCAGCAGCTCGAACACGTAGTCGTGCACATAGGCCGCGGGCCGCGTGCGCAGCAGTCCCAGTTCACGCTCGACGAATCCCCGCATGGACAGCGGCGCGTACCCGGTCGCGGACGGGTTGCGGATCCAGCGCGGGCGAGAGATGAGCGTGTCGGTACGCGCGAAGTGCAGAACGGCTTGCGCCTTGCCCATGAACACGCGGTCGTTCCCGTGCTCTCGCAGGAATCGCAGGTAGGGCGCCGCGAGCGCCACCGTCGTGAGCCCGGCGACCGCCAGCGCGCGCACGAGCGGAACGCGGCGGCTGCGCACGGCCGCCAGCAGCCACACGCCGATCGCCAGCGACGGAGCCAGGATCACCATATCGGTGAGCCAGCCGAGCACCACCAGTGCGCCGAGCGCGAGACCGCGCAGAACGCTGGGGCGTTCCGCCAGGCTCCACGCCACGAACGTCAGCGCGAACAGCAAGGTGGCATAGAGCAGCGTCGGATAGAGCAGGCCACTCACGAACACGAGCGTGGGGGTCAACGCCACAAGCGCCGCCGCGACGGTGGCAGCACTCGGTCCGCCCAGCCGGCCGGCGAATCTCACCACCAGCAGCATCTGCACGAGCGACAGCCCCAACTGGAGGATGTGCGCCACCAGGTAGTTCTCTTCGCCCCCGATCCAGAACGAGAACGCCAGCAGCAGCGGATACGCGGGCGCGCGCGGGCTCGCTTCGCCAAAGCTCATGCCGTGCAGGATCTGGAGCGCCACTTGCTCGTACTCCGCGGTGTCACCGAAGGAGTACTGGTTGCCGAGCGACAACACGTGCGCGACGCGCACCAGCAAACCCAGCGCGAGCCAGCTGTTCGTCGCGAGCAGCACTCGCCTCCACCGGGGGCGAGCGTCGCTCACGAGCGCCTCCCGACGGCCTGCGGCGTACCGGTCCCCAGCACGCTCGAGGCGATGAAGCCCAGCAGCGCCGGCAACAGCGTCATCACGCTGAACAGAAGCAAGGAGAACGCCGCACCCGTGGCGGCGCCCGAACCGAACTGGGCGAACACGGCCGCGCTCACTTGCTCGCGCAGGCCCAGGCCCCCGAGCGCGACCGGCAGGTTGCCAAGCAGCGGGATGACGGGGAGTCCGAGCAGTAGTGCCGGCGAGGTCGCGGGAGCCAGATCCCGCAGCAGTAGCCACCCCACCAGGTACATGAACACGTAGAAGAACCCACCCCAGAGAAAGCTGGTGGCACTGACCCCGCCCTGGAGCAGGTTGCGCGAGTGATCGGCCCAGCGACCGAGCGGCCCGGAGAGCGACGGCACCAGGCGCGCCGCGGCGCGCTGCGTCGCCGGGCTTGCGAGCAGTGCGATGCCCGTCAGCGTGATCGCGACGAGCGCCAGGTAGGCCATGAACAACGGGCCCCGCCATGCAGGCACCAGCAGGAACGCCGGGACGCACAGCAGTTCGAGGATCAAGATGTCGGCCACCCGGTCCCACACCACGGACGGGAGCGTGGCCGAGCGCGGGGCGCTCACGTGAAGGATGCGCGCGAACTCCCCGACCCGGCCGGGCGTGGCCAAACCGTAAAACGTGCCGACCAGCGTGAGCCGGTAGCTGGCCCGGGCCGAGAGCGTGATGCCGCAGCGCTCGAGCAGCAGCGACCAGCGCTTGGCCCTGCCCCAGTAGCCCACCAGTGCGAGCGCCACGCAGGCCACCACCGTGCCGAAGCGCACGCGCGCGAGCGCGGCGCCGGCCTCGTGCAACGGCACCTGTCGCGCCAGCGCCACCAGCAACACCACCGACACCAGCAACTGCAGCAGGAACCCGAGCTGGCGACGGTTCACGGTCGCCCGGGCCGTCGGGTGCGACGCGGTGGCGCGTCCGAGTTCACGGCCGATCCCTGCCCGGGCGCCCCGTTTCGAGCTGCTGCTTACGCGTATTCACGACGACTTCCTCGAGCAGGCGGCGGTTCATGGCGGTGAGGTCGGCGAGCACGCCGAGCGATACGAACAGCGTCCCCATCACCGCCAGCACGCCCGCGACCACGAGCGACTGCACGTGTCCCGTCTGCCCGGGCGTCGTGAAGTAGAGAAACAGGAAGCGGGCGAACAACGCCAGTGCGCCGGCCATGAACAGCGCCGCGAGCGACAGGAAGAAGCGCAGCGGGCGATAGAGCAGGTAGACGCGCACCATGGTGCCAAGCGAGCGCGAGATGTAGGAGCCCATGCCGCGGAACAGCCGCGACTCGCGCAACTTGCCGTTCACGCGGATGGGCACGTGCGCGATAGTGATGTTCTTCTGGCTCGCCTGGATGAGCGTCTCGAGCGTGTAGGTGAAGCCGGTCAACACCGTGAGCCGCAGCGCGGCCTCGCGGCTGTACGCGCGAAACCCGGAGGTGGCGTCCGGCACGTCGGTGCTGGACAGCGCCCGCACCACGCTGCTGCCCAGGCGCTGGAGCGCCTTCTTGAGCGGCGAGAAATGGGTGATGGAGTCGATCGGGCGGCTGCCCACCACCATGTCGGCGCGCCGAGCGAGAATGGGCTCGACCAGCTTCGCCACATCGGCGCCCACGTACTGGTTGTCGGCATCCGTGTTCACGATGACGTCGGCGCCCATGGCGAGTGCTTCGCGCAGGCCGGCATCGAACGCGTGCGCGAGCCCGCGGCGGGCGGTGAAACGCCGCACCCGATGCACGCCGTGCGCGCGCGCCACCTCGCTCGTGCGATCGCTGCTGCCGTCGTCGATGACCAACAGCTCGATGATGTCGATCCCGGGGAGGCTTTGCGGCAAGTCCGCGAGCGTCACCGGCAGCGACGCCTCCTCGTTCAGGCACGGGATCTGGATGACGAGCTTCATGGGTGGCCACGCTCCGGTGGGGGGGAACCGCGATGATGCCCGAGGGGGCGCGGGGCTGCCAGCCTCACGCGGCCCCCGCGACAACGCGCGGCGGCACGCGCCACGCTTTGGGCCGCACGCCGTCGCCGTCGACCCATGCCTGATGCCACAGCTCGAGCGTGAGCAGCGTCCACAGTTCGCGCGCGCGGTCGCGCCGGCCCGATAGGTGTTCGTCCACGGTGGCACGCACCGAGGCGGGATCGAACCAGCCCCGCTGCAGGCAGCGCCCGGCGAGCAGCGTGTCGGCGAGCAGCGTGCGCAACGGGCCCCGGAACCACGGCGACAGCGGCACGGTGAAGCCCACCTTGGGGCGATCCACCACCTCCACGGGCAGCAGCTTCCGCGCCAGGCGCTTGAGCAACACCTTGCCCTCGAGCCCGCGCACCTTGTGCTCGGGCCCGAGCCGCATCGCCCACTCGATAAGCGGCAGGTCCAGCAGCGGCACGCGCGCTTCGATCGAGGCCGCCATGCTCATCTTGTCCATCTTCACCAGCAGGTCGTCGGCGAGCCACACACGCAGGTCCACGTCCAGCATGCGGTCCAGTCCGGAACGGGCGGGCGAGTCGGCGAGGGCGGCGCGGAACGGCTCCACGCCGGCCGCCGCATGTGCGCGCAGGCTCGGCGCGAGCAAGCGCTCGCGCTCCTCGCCGACGAAGCCCGCGAACCAGGCCGCCAGGCGCTCGGGTTCGTCGCGGAACCGCGCGCTGCGTCCCACCACTTGCAGCTTGCGAAACGCGAACGGCAGCCGGTCCACCACGCCGGACAGGAACGCGTCACGCAGCGGCCCCGGCAGCGTCGCGAGTCGGCGCGCCCACGGCTCCACGGCGTACTTGGGATAGCCCGCGAACAACTCGTCGCCGCCCTCGCCCGTCAACACCACGGTCACCGTCTCGCGCGCGAGGCGCGACACCATGTAGGTGGGGATCGCGGCGGGCTCGCTCAGCGGTTCGTCCTGATGCCACACCAGCGAGGGCAGTTCGCGAAGCAGGTCCTCAGGCCCCACGGTGATCTCGCGATGATCGGTGTGGCAGTGCTCCGCCACGCGGCGCGCGAACGGCAGCTCGCTGTAGGGACCGGGGGCGTCGAAGCCCACCGAGAACGTCTGCACCGGTCGCTCGGAGAGCCGGCTCATGAGCGCCACGATCAGGCTCGAGTCCACGCCGCCCGAGAGCAGGGCCCCGAGCGGCACTTCGCTCATGAGATGGCTTTGCACCGACTCGGTGAGTCGCCGTTCCACCTCGGCCAACGCGTCGTCCGGTGACAGCGCCTGCTTGGGCTCGTATTCGGCGCGCCACCAGCGCTCGAGCTTTGCCTCGCCGCCCTCGAGCGTGAGCGAGTGGCCTGCCGGCAGCTTGTGGATGCCGGCGAACAGCGTGCGCGGCGCGGCGGCGTAGCGAAGCGTGAGGTGCTGAACGACGGCGTCGGGGTCGGCGCGGCGTTCCACCCCCGGGAACGCGAACAGGGCCTTCACCTCGGAGGCGCACACGAACGCCCCTTGGGCGCGCGTCCAGTAGAGCGGCTTGATGCCGACGTGGTCACGGGCCACGAACAGCCGCCGGCGCGGACGATCCCAGAGCGCGAAGGCGAACATGCCGTGCAGCCGGCGCACGAACGCCGGCCCCCATTCCTCGTAGGCGTGCACCAGCGTCTCCGTGTCGCTGCGCGTGCGGTAGCGGTGCCCGGCGCGCTCCAACTCGGCGCGCAGTTCCGTGTGGTTGTAGATCTCGCCGTTGAACGCGATCCACACCGTGCCGTCTTCGTTCGCGAGTGGCTGGTGTCCGGTGGCCACGTCGACGATGGACAGCCTCCGGAACGCCAGCCCGGCGCCAGGCTCGGCGAGCACGCCCTCGTCGTCCGGGCCGCGATGGCGCAGCAAGCTTGCGGCGGCCTCGAGCCACGCCCGGTCCGGCGTGCGTCCCTCAGGATGGTGGTAGGCCGCGAACCCGCACATGGCGAACCGTCCCTGCCGTGGCGGTTAGAGGAGCCCGAGGCGCTTCTGGAACAGGAACGTCAGGTTCAGCCAGCCGTCGCGCCACTTCTGGAGCTTCACCTCGCCGATCCGCGCGCCGTAGGGGATGTGCACCTCCCCGAAGCGGAAGCCGCGCAGGATCGCCTCGAGCTTGATCTCCTGGCTGAACGGCATGCCGTCCGACGTCACGCGCAACCGGTCGAGGATCGAGCGCTTGAACACCCACATGCCGGACTGGCTGTCGCGGATGGGCTTGAAAAACAACACCATCGCGGTCACGGTGAGCACCCAGTTGCCCAACTGGTTCGTGAGGCCCATGGCCTTGGGGTCCGCGAGCGGGAAACGACAGGCGGACAGGAAGTCCCAGTTTCTGGCCACCAGCGTGTCCACCAGCCCCGGAATTGCCTCGGGCGGGTAGGTGCCGTCGCCATCCAGCGTCACGATGACGTCGCCGGTCGCGGCCTTGAGCCCGGCCTTGTAGGCCGCGCCATAGCCCGGGCGCTTCTCGCTCACCACCACCGCGCCGAGCGAGCGCGCCACTTCCGCGGTTTGATCGGTGCAGTTGTTGTCCACGACGACAATCTCGTCGATCTCCTTGGGGCAGCGCCCGATGACCTCTCGGACGCCGTCCTCTTCGTTGTAGCAGGGAATGACGAGGCTAAGCTTCAAGTTCTGGCGCATCCGGTCGGGGAGTCCCTGGAATGGGGCGAGGCGTCGCGGGAGTGGCGCGCGGAAGCGATCAGGCGAGCGGGCAGGTGTCGGAAAAGCGTATCAGCGCGCCCGCTCCAGCGGCAAGGAAAGGCCCGCCGCGGACTGCGACAACGAACGCCGCCGCTGCAGTGCGCACGACTGAGGGTGCGAGCCGTGCGTACCGCCACGACCGGTCGGTGTCACCGCGGCGGTTCTGCGCGGCACGACCGACCAGCCGCAAGCGTGTGCTAACCTTTTTCGCCTATGTGCCCACCGCCCCCCGAGCCGCTGGAGCCGTCCGCCGATCGCGCCGCGCTCATCGACCCGCACCGGGTCGCCGTCGTGGTCCCGGCCTGGAACGAGACCGGCAAGATCGGGGACGTGGTGCGGAAGATCCCGCGGCGCTGGACCGCCACCGTCATCGTGGTGGATGACTGCTCCAGCGACGACACGGCCGGCGAGGCGCGCGCAGCCGGCGCCGAAGTGGTGATCCGCCACGAGCGGAACCTGGGCGTGGGGGCGGCCATCCGCACGGGCCTGTTCGAGGCCAAGCGCCGCGGCGTCGAGTTCGCGGCGATCCTCTCGGGCGACGACCAGCACGAGCCTTGCGAGCTGCCGCGTATCCTGGCGCCGCTCTTTGCCGGCGAGGTGGACCTAGTGCAGGGCAGCCGGTGGCTTCCGGGCGGGGCCACCCCCGGCATCACGCCCGAGCGCCGCTGGCTCACGCGGCTCTACCCGCTGTTGTTCCGGTTCGCGAGCGGATTCCCCATCACCGACGGCACGAACGGCATGCGCGCGTTTCGTTTGGCGCTGCTCGACGACCCGCGCATCCAGCTCTGCCAGGACTGGCTCGACCGCTACGAGCTCGAGCCCTACCTGCTGTTTACGGCCATCCGCAGCCAGTACCGGGTCCGCGAGGCGCCGGTCACCGTCCGCTATCATGCGCGGGGCACCACGAAGATGCGACTCATTCAGGACGGCTGGCGCATCCTGCGCCCGCTCGTCTTCCTGCGCCTCGGCATGCGGCACTAAGACATCCAGGAGAAACCTGTCCATGATCCCTCTCGAGAACGCGCGTGTGCTCGTGACCGGTGGCGCCGGTTTCGTGGGCAACAACCTCGTCCGGCGCCTGATCCGGGAGGGCGCGCGCGTCACCGTGCTCGACGACCTGTTCACCGGCCGGCTCGAGAACCTGCCCGAGAAGGGGTTCGAATTCGTGCACGGCTCGGTGTGCGACTCCGCCATCGTCGAGAAGCTGGTGGCGGAAACAGAGGTGGTGTTCCACGCCGCGGCCCGCAACATCGTGGTGTCCACGAAGAATCCGCGCGAGGACTTCGAGACGAACATCGGCGGCACGCTCAACGTGCTGCTCGCGGCCCGCGCCACGAACGGGCGCGTGAAGCGCGTGCTCTACACCTCGTCCACCTCGGTCTACGGCAACCCCAAATACCTGCCCATCAACGAGGACGACCATCTCTCGCTGCTCACGCCGTACGCCGTCTCGAAGCTGGGCGGCGAGAACTACTGCATGGCGTTCTTCGAGAGCTATGACGTGCCGACGACGGCGGTGCGCTACTCCAACGTGTACGGGCCCGGACAGGACCCGTTGAATCCCTACTGCGGCGTGGTGGCCAAGTTCATCGACTGCCTGTTCGAGGGCAGCCCCCCGGTCGTGCACGGCGACGGCAACCAGACGCGCGATTTCACCTTCATCGACGACGCGGTCGAGGCCACGGTGATGGCGGCGCAGTCGGATCGGGCGACCGGCGAGGTGTTCAACGTGGGCACCGGCGTCGAGACGCGCGTGAACGAACTGGCGGCGGTCCTGGCGCGGATCATCGGGGTGAACGTCTCACCGCAGCACACGAACCGGCGCGACATCGACAACATCCGGCGGCGCGTGGTGAACATCGAGAAGACGCGGCGCACGCTGCGCTGGGTGCCGAACATGACGCTCGAGAACGGGCTGGAGCACACCGTGGCCTGGCAGCGCGGGAAGTCGGCCGGGTCGGACCAGGGTTGAGCCCGGGCCGCACACCACCTGGCGCGACAGATCCGACGGATCCCGCGGGGCTGCTGCGGAACTCGGCGTTCCGGCGGAAGTTCATCGAGCACACGCTCCAGCAGCGCGATGACGCGAGCGGGCGCGCCGTCCTGGACGCGGAATGGCGCTACATCAGCCTGCTCCTCGGCGATCGCGCGAGCACGCCCTTGGACGTGCTCGACCTGGCGTGCGGCTCAGGGCACCAGTCCCTGGCCTGGGCCCAGCGGGGATTCCGCGTGCACGGACTCGACTTCGATCACGACCTCCTGGTCGCGGGGCGGGAGCGTGTGCGGCGCGCGGCCGATCCACGCTTGCCCGTGCACTGGACCAACGCGGATGCCACGCGGCTACCCTACCGGGACGGGTCGTTCGACGTCGTCTTCAACAACTCCCTGCTGGAGCATGTTCCCGCTTGGCAGGACGTACTCGCCGAGACCGCTCGGGTCCTCCGTCCGGGCGGCATCTTCGTCATGTACACGACGAACCGCGCCTGCCCCGTGCAGCAGGAGGTGAATCACTTCCCGTTCTACCCGTGGCTGCCCGACCAGGTGCAGCGGCGCGTTCTGACGTGGATCATGAAGCACCGTCGGGACCTCGTGAACTTCACCGATTTCCCCGCGATCAACTGGTTCACGTTCGGTGGCATGCGCAGGGCCTTCCGGGCGGTCGGCCTGGAGCCCTACGACCGGCTCGACCTGCTCGCCCGCATGGGCGCCCCGGGGGCGCGGGGGGCCGTGGCTCGAACCCTGGCTCGAAATGGCACTCTCAAATGGCCCTACTACCTGTACGCCATCTCGATGGCGCTTTATGGGGTGCGCCAAGGGCGTCCAGTCCGGGGATCGGGCGTCGAACCGGGAATCCGGTCAGGAACCCCGGGCCAGCGAAAGGTCGAAAACGGACATTGAATCCGGCGTCATATCGTTGCTAACATAGGAGTCGCGCAGCACCCGTCCACCCTCGTTCCCACTGGAGACCCCACCGACGAACCTTCGATAACTGGGTGTGCAGCACACGAGCTCCAACTCGGGTCGTCGACAGGCGACCGGGAAGCCCGGGCAACCGGGCCTGACTTCTGAGGAATTGACACCTTGGTTTCCCCCCAGTCGCTCGTACTCGATCACTCCCAGTTTCGTGCTGGAAAGCTGACGCGAGTGTCTTAGAGAGCCTCGGGGCGATTCTCTGCCGCGCGGCTTTTTTGATGGGCGACGACAACTGAGAGTGGCAACAATGGAGCCCGACATACTCGCGTCCACGGGTGACTCGGACACCGTCCGAGATGCCTGGCTTGGCGCGAACACAGTCCAGACCGAGGGTTCGACGACGGTGGAAACCCCGTCCGATATCCCGACTCCACGAGTCGGGCGGTTGCACGCGGTGACCGTGCACGCACCGGTCGTGCCGCGCGGACGCTCGCACACGGGCGGATACGCCAACGGTCACGCGCGTCCGCGTGCAGCCGCGGGCGCGCCCTGGCACGTAGCAACCCCATCCGCCGGTGCCGTCACACCGGCGGTGCTGCCATTCGAGACGCCCGCGCCTTCGGGGTTCTACCTGCGGGCCGGAAAGCGCATCGTCGACGTGATCGGAGCCGTTTGCGCACTGGTGGTGCTGGCGCCGGTCATTGGAGTGCTGGCGCTGATTGTGCGTGCCACCTCGCGCGGCCCGGTGTTCTATCGGTCCACGCGCGTCGGCCGCGGCGGCCACACATTCACGTTCTACAAGCTTCGCTCCATGGTGAAGGACGCCGACTTGAAGCGTGAGCACCTGTCGCACCTGAACGAGGCGGATGGTCCAGTGTTCAAGATCGCGCGCGACCCGCGCATCACGACGATCGGCCGCTTCATGCGCACCACCAGCCTCGACGAGGTGCCGCAGTTCTGGAACGTACTGAGGGGCGACATGAGCCTGGTGGGCCCGCGGCCCCCCATCGCCCAGGAGGTCGCCCAATACGAACCCTGGCAGCTCTGCCGGCTCGACGTGCGCCCAGGCCTCACCTGCCTGTGGCAGATCAGCGGCCGGAGCCGCATCGGCTTCCAGGAATGGATGCGACTCGACCTCGAGTACATCCGCCACCAATCGCTTCGCCTCGATTTCAAGATCCTGTTGCGCACCATCCCGGCGGTGTTGTCGCGGGAGGGTGCGTACTGACGGGAGCGCACGCGAGTCCCCTCGTGCCTGGGCCCGCCCCGCAGGCGGAGTTCCCGGCGGCCGCCACCACCCGCTCGACACCTTCCGATCCGGCCCTGCAGCGCACGATCCTGGCCGCCACGCTCGTGGCGGCCGTGTTGCGCTTCTTCCGCCTCGGCCACCAGAGCCTGTGGATCGACGAGCAGTTCACGCTCGTCGCGGCTGGCCTTCCCGGCGCTCTGGCGTGGAGTGACCTGCTCGACAACGTGCACGGTCCGCTCCACACGCTGGCCGTGGCGCTGGCTGCGACGCTCGGCGGTACGTCCGAGCAGGTGTTGCGCGCCCCCAGTGCGCTGGCGGGTGTGGCGCTCGTTCCGGTCATGGCGTGGCTCGCCGCCCGCTTCGCCGGCCGCGAGACCGCTTCGGCCGCGGCCTGGCTCGCCGCCGGCTCGCCGTTTCTCGTGTGGTACTCGCAGGAGTGCCGCAACTACGCGTTCGTCATGCTCGCGGCCGCCGGCGCCACGGCGCTCGCACTCGAGCTGCATCGCCGCTGCGAGCCCGCGGGGGTGGCGCGCTACGTCGCGACGGCACTCGCGGGCGCGCTCTCGAACCTGTCGTTCGCGCTGCTGATCCCGTTCCAATTGCGGCTCTGGCTCGCGGCCGGTCCCACGCGACGCGGGCGACTCCAGTCACTCGCCGCCGTCGGCCTGGTGGCGCTGCTCGTGGCGCCCCCCTGGCTTCCCGCCATCGGCGGCATCTGGGACTGGTCCCGGCTGGCGCCGGGGCGCGAAGCGCCCACGGCGGAAGCACCACTTCGCGGCGAGACCACGTTCCACGTGGCAGCCGTGCCGTTCGCACTGCACGCGCTGCTCATGGGCTACTCGGGCGGGCCCAGCCTGGGCGAGCTGCGTGTGGATCCCGTCGCGGCGCTCCGCGCACACGTGCCCGAGGTCCTGGCGGCGGCGGTGGTGTTCGCACTCCTGCTCGCACTCGGCCTGCGCGCACTCGCGCGGCGGGGGCGGCTCACCGACACGCTGCTCTGGCTCGTCGCGCCGGCGCTCGTGGTGAGTTACTTTGCCGCCCACAACTTCAAGGTGTTCCACCCCCGGTACCTCGCGGTGTCCGCGCCGTGCGTGCTGCTGGTGGTGGCGGCGGCGTTCGCGGACCTGGGTCCGCGCGCGCGCCGGGGCCTCGCGGTGGCGGTCGGCGTGCTGTGGGCGCTGGCGCTCGGCCGCAATGCGTTCGATCCGGCGTACGGCCGGGAGGATTACCGCGGCGCACTCGCACACGTCCGGGCGGGATTCGCGCCCGGCGAGCGCGTGCTCGCCGTGGGGGCTCCCGAGCCGGTCGAGTGGTACGGGCGAGGACTTCCGATCTCGCGCTGGTGGCTGGGATTCGCGGCGAGCCCGGAGCGCTTGGCGAGCACGCTCGCGGATTCGCTCGCGGCGACACCGGGGACGTGGTTGGTGTGCAGTCGGACGGAGGACCTGGACCCGAACGGGCGACTCGCGCGCTTGCTCGATGAGCGCGTGACCCCCGAGCGGCGGTGGTCCGAGAACGGCGTGAAGGTGTGGCACTGGAGGCGCGACGGGGCGCCGGGGATGGGCGGCGCGACACACACGCGCTGAGGTTCTCGGATTCGGGAAGCGGACCGCGCGCGTGGCCGCTGCGGGCACAGCTCGGAGGTGGGGAAGATGCGGGTGGTGGTCGTGGGCCTGGGCTACGTGGGTTCGGTGTGCTCGGCGTGCCTCGCGGATCGCGAGCACGACGTGGTGGGCGTGGACACGAGCGAGTACAAGGTGGCGTGCATCCGCCGGGGCGAGAGCCCCATCGTGGAGAAGGGCCTACCCGAGCTGATCGACCGCGCGGTCAAGGCCGGCCGCCTCACCGCCACGACGCACATCGCCGAAGCCCTGCCCGGCGCCGACATCGTGCTGGTGTGCGTGGGCACGCCGAGCGCCGAGGACGGCTCGTTGGACCTGGCGCACGTCAAGCGCGCCTGCGCCGAGGTGGGTAGCGCGCTCAAGGGCCTCGGCCGGTTCGTGACCGTGGTCATGCGCAGCACCATGCTGCCGGGCTCGGTGCTGGACGAGCTCACGCCGGTGATCGAGCAGGCGTCGGGCGGCAAGGCCGGCCGCGATTTCGGCGTGGCTTACAACCCCGAGTTCCTGCGCGAGGGCACCGCGGTCGAGGATTTCTTCGGAGCCGACTACACCATCCTCGGCGCGGGCTGCGAACGCGCGGCCGCAGCGCTACGCCAGCTCTACGCCGGCGTGGGCGGCGAGTTGATCGTGAGCGAGATCCCCACGGCGGAGATGCTCAAGTATGTGAACAACTCCTACCATGCCCTGAAAGTCTCGTTCGCGAACGAGTTCGGCCGGCTGTGCAAGCGCGAGGGCGTCGACAGCCACGAGGTGATGCGCCTCATGCGGCGCGACACCAAGTTGAACCTGTCGGGAGCCTACCTCTCGCCTGGCTTTGCGTTCGGGGGCCCGTGCCTGCCCAAGGACCTGCGCGCGGTCAATTCGCGCGCGCGACGGCATGACCTCGACCTGCCCGTGCTCGCGAGCATCATGCGCTCGAACGACGTGCACGTGGCCGATGCGGTGCACCTGATCGAGCGGTTCAAGCACCGCAAGCTCGGCTTCCTCGGCCTGTCGTTCAAGGCCGGCACCGATGACCTGCGCGAGAGCCCCATCCTGCGCGTGATCGGCACGCTCGTGGGCAAGGGCTACGACGTGCGATTGCACGACCCGAGCCTCGACATGCAGCGCGTGCTGGGCGCCAACCGCCGCTTCATCGAGGACGAAGTGCCCTACCTGCCCGAACGGCTTCGCCCGGACCTGGCGGACGTGCTCGCGCACGCCGATGTGGTGGTGATCGGCAATCGCTCCGCCGAGTACCGCACGCTGGGGCCGCGCATCCGCGCCGGACAGATCGTGGTGGATCTCGTGGCGGCCATGGACCGCGGCACGGTCACGGCCGGGGAGTACCATGGCCTCGCCTGGTAGGCTCCTCCACCTCTCGGAGAACTTGACGCTGCCATTCGATCGTCGCGTGTGGATGGAACTGAACGCCCTGCGCGGCGCGGGCTGGGAGGTGTCGGCCATCTGCCCCATGGGCGAGGGTGGCCGTGAGCCCCACGAGGTGCTGAACGGCATCCACATCTGGCGCTACCCGCCGCCGCCCGAGACGAGCGGGTTCGTGTCGTATGTTTGGGAGTTTCTCTACTGCTGGCTCCAGACCGCACGGCTCACGGTCACCGTGCTCGCACGCCGGGGCTTCGACGTGATCCACACCGCGAACCCACCCGACACATTCTGGGCGCTGGCGCTGCCGTTCAAGGCATTCGGTGTGCGGTTCGTGTTCGACCACCACGACCTGTGCCCCGAGCTCTACCTGTCGCGCTTCGGCGAGCGCCGCGCCGGCACGCTGCCGCACCGAATGTTGAAGTGGCTCGAACGCGCGCAGTTCGCGTGCGCCGACCTGGTCATCTCCACCAACGAGAGCTATCGCCAGGTGGCGCTGTCGCGCGGCGGCAAGCGCGCGGACCAGGTTCGCGTGGTGCGGAGCGGCCCGAGCCACGCGCGCTTCGCCGCGGTGCGCGCGCCCGATCCCGCGCTCAAGCGCGGCAAGCGGTTCCTTGTGGCCTATCTGGGCGTGATGGCTCCTCAGGATGGCGTGGACCACCTGGTGCGCGCGGCACACCTGCTCTCGCAGCAGCGCTCCGACGTGGCGTTCACGCTGATCGGCGCGGGGGACTCGTTCGAGGAGTTGAAGCGCCTGTCGCGCTCCTTGGGACTCGAGGACGTATGCCAGTTCACTGGCCGCGTGCCCGATGCCGAGGTGGAACGCGTGCTGGCCACCGCCGACGTGTGCGTGAGCCCCGACCCCAAGAACCCGCTGAACGACGTGAGCACCATGAACAAGGTGCTGGAGTACATGGCCTGCGCCAAGCCGGTCGTTTGCTTCGACCTGCGCGAGCATCGCCACAGTGCCGCCGCCGGGGCACTCTACGCCGAGCCCAATCGCGACGACGACCTGGCCGCGAAGATCGCGCTGCTGCTGGACGACCCGGGGCTCCGCGAGCGCCTCGGAGCGTACAATCGCCAGCGCTTCCTGGACACACTCGCCTGGGAGCACAATGCCGGCGAGCTCATCGAGGCCTACGAGGGACTATGCGGGAAGCCGCGCGCATAAGGGTCCTGCTCGTGGAGAGCGGGCGCGCCGTGGGAGGCACCGAGCGCGTCGTTTGGGAGCTGGCGACCCGGCTGCCCGCCGCGCGCTTCGAGGTGCGCGTGTGGCTGTCGCCCGCCCCGGGCGTGAACGAGTTCGCCACCGCGCTCGAGCGCGCCGGCATTCCGGTGGACCGCGTGGCCGAGGTGGACCGGCGCACGGACTGGAAAGGCATGTTCGACACCTGGTCGCGGCTGCGGAAGCTGAAGCCCGACCTGCTGCACATGCACCACGTGTGGCCCGCGGCCGATCGCTACCTGTCGGTGCTCGCGCGCGCCGCCGGCGTGCCGCACCTGGTGGTCACCGAGCACATCACCGGCCAGGCGCACTCCCCGGGGCAGCGCACGTTGAAGCGTGACGAGCTCAAGCGCGCCGACGCGGTCACCGCCGTGACGGGCGCCATCGTCGAGACCCTGGTCCGCGACTACGGCATCGAGCGCTCGGCGGTGCGCGTGGTGCCGAACGGCGCCGACCTGCCCGACGCCCAGGCCGAGGAGCCGGTGGCGCGTCGCTGGCGCGAGAAGTACCTGTCCACGCCATTGAAACCCCTGTGGGTGGTGGCGGGCCGATTGGAGGAGCAGAAGGGCCACGACGTGCTGTTCGAGGCGCTGGCGCGGTCGGTGAAGGCCGGCATGGATTTCACGCTCGTGGTGGCCGGCGAGGGTTCGCGTCGGCACTGGTTGGAGCAGCAGGCACTGTCGCTGGGGCTCTCGCCGCGGGTGCAGTTCGTGGGCCAGCTGGAGGACGTGGGCGGGCTGCTGGCCGCCGCCGACGCCGTGTTGCTGCCGTCACGCTGGGAGGGACTTCCGCTCGTGCTGCTCGAGGCCATGGCGCGCGGCCGGCCGATCGTGGCGAGTGCCGTGGGCGGCATGGCCGACGCGCTGGAGGACGGCGTGTCGGGCACGCTCGTGCCGCCGGGTGACGTGACGGCGCTGACCGCTGCGCTGGAAGGACTCCACAAGCGGGGCGATCGCGCGTGGCGGCTGGGGCGCGTCGCAGCGCAACGCGTGCGCGAGCGCTACACGTGGCACGCGGTGGCGGAAGGGTTCGAATCGGTGTACGACGAGGTGCTGGGTTTCGCCACGTTCGCGCGCGGGGCCGAGCCGCCGGCGCGCGGGAGCGGGCGATGACCTTGGGAGTGGTGATCCCGTGCTATCGGCAGGAGCGCTTCCTGCCGCGCACCGTGGCGGCGCTGGAAGTCGCGTTCGCCGGGCGCGACTGGCGAGGCGTGCTGGTGCTGTCCGATCCCGCGGGGTCCGCCGACCTCCCCGCGCTGGCGGCGCACTGGAGCGTCGTGCGCGCGGCGGGGGCCGCCGGCACTCGCGCGCTCACGCCCGGCGCGGCGCGCAATGCCGGGTTCGCCGCGTGCGGCGGGGAATGGGTGTTGTTCGTGGACGCCGATGTGGAAGTGGAGCGCGCGTGGTTGGAGCGCGCACTCGCACAGCTTTCCGCCGGCCCCGAGCTGGCCGGCGCGTGGGGACGGATCGAGGAGTGGTTCGTGGACGGCGCGGGCGAACGGTTGGGCGGCCGCGACCTCTGCCGCGTGGGCGAAGGGGACGCCGAGGCGGCCTACACCGCCGGGCTGTCGTGCTATCGCCGCACGGCGCTCGAGCGAGTCGGCGGCTACGACGCGCGGCTCCAGAGCGAGGAGGACTTCGAGCTGGGGATGCGGCTCCGGCGCGCCGGCTTCCGTTTGCGCACGCTGGCGCCGCTGGCCGCCAGGCACTGGAGCGAGCCGCGCCCGAGCTTTGCCGAATACGGCCGCCGCTGGCGCACGGGGCTCTGCTTCGGCCCGGGCCAGGCGCTTCGGCTCTATCTCGGGCGCCCCGGCTTCGGGGAGTTGATGCAAAGAAACGCTCACTATTTCGTGATGCTCGCACTTTGGCTCGCTGCCCCGGTGGCGTTCGGCATGGGTGGCTCGCGAGGCGTGGCCGCCTGGGCGCTCGTGCCGCTGGCGCTGTTGGCACTGATGTCGATTCGCAAGCGCAGTCTGCGCCTCGCGACGCATTCCCTGATGACGTGGAGCGTGATGGCGGCCGGCACCGTGGTCGGGTTCGTACGCGGTGGTACGCCCGCACCCGCGACCGTGCGGGAGGCCGCGTGCTGATCCATGTGGCATGCGACAACGACATCCATCCGCCGCTCTTTGGAGCGACCCAGCGGCTGTTCGGGTTGGCGCGTGGCATGGCCGCGCGCGCGCGGGTGAGGGCGCTGTGCGTGGTGCCCAACCGTTCGCGCGGCGCGCGCGAGGAACGTGTGTCCGGCGTGGAGCTGCGTCGCATGAAATCGTGGCACACGAGCGTGGCGTGGTGGCTCGAGCGCGGCGGGCTGGTGCCGCAGTTCACCGCCGAATCCGGGCACCGCGCCCGTGCCGGCGCCTATCGCGGGGCACTCGGCGGCGGCGCCGACGTACTGCTGTGCGACCTGGCGCTCACCGGGCTCTTTCCGGGCGCGGCCCCGGCGCTGCGCGCCTACCACGCGCATAATGTCGAGGCCGAGCGCTGGCGCTCCACGGCGCCGCGCGTGTGGGGTCGCGACCGCTGGGGGCAGAAGCTGGCCGCACTCGAGCGACGCGCCGTACAGGAGAGCGAGTTGAGCATCGCCTGCACCGACGAGGACGCGGCGCTGCTCCGCTCATTGCACGGAGCGCGCGATGTGGAAGTGGTGGCGAACGGCTACGACGAGACCGCTCTCGCGCCCCCCTCGCCGGAGGCGAGAACCATTGCCAGAAAAGCATTGGGAATTCCCGAACAGGTCTACACCGCGGCGTTCGTGGGCGGGGACTGGGCGCCGAATCACGAAGCGCTCGCCTGGCTCGTCGAGCACGTGATGCCGAAGCTCGCGGGATCGGGCATCGTGCTGCTGGCGGTGGGCGCCGTGGCGCGGCGTTTCGCGGGCCGCAACGAGCCGTGGCTCGTGACCCGGGCCGAGACCCCGGATCTCGCGGCGGTACTGGCCGCGGCCGATTGCGGCCTGAATCCCGTGACGAGCGGCGGTGGCAGCAACGTGAAGGTGCCCACCTACCTGGCGATGGGCCTGGCGGTGGTGTCCACGGCGTTCGGTCTGCGCGGCTATGCGCCGCTCGCGGCGAGCGTAGTGAGTGCCGAGCGCGACGGCACCGCCGACGCGCTCGGCGCGCGCCCGCGTGGCTGGGCGGCGCGCGGCGAGGCGCCGCCGGCCGCGCTGGCCGATTACGCCTGGGGCACGCTCGGCGCGCGCCTCGCGGACAAGCTGGCGGCTCGCAGGTCGCGTACGACCGCAGTCGACACCCCCAGTCGTCCGGTTGCGCACAGCGCAACCGGTTCCCAGGGCGCCGCCTGATGCGCGTGGCCATGATCGGGCAGAAGGGCATTCCCGCCACCTACGGCGGCATCGAGCGGCACGTGGACGAGATCGCACGCCGGCTGGTGCAGCGTGGCATCGAGGTGGACGTGTTCTGCCGGCTCTACTACACGCCGCCCGGCAGCGAGTACCACGGCATCGGCCTGTTGCGGCGGCCGAGCATCCACACCAAGCATCTCGACACTGCCACGCACGTGGTGTGGTGCACGGTAGAGGCCATGCTCCGGCACTACGATGTGGTGCACTTCCACGCGCTCGGACCGTCGCTGTTCGCGGCACTCCCGCGACTCACCGGGTCCAGGACGGTGGTGACCGTGCACGGGCTCGACTGGCAGCGCGAGAAGTGGGGCAAGGCCGCCGCGTGGGTGCTGAAGCATTGCGAGCGACCGGCCGCGCGTTTTCCGAACCGCACCATCGTGGTGAGCAAGACGCTGCGCGAGCACTTTCGAGTAACCCACGCGATCGACGCCGCCTACATCCCGAACGGCACGCTGTTGCCCCAGCCACGCGCTCCCAAGAAGCTGCCGTCGCTCGGGCTCGAGCCCGGCAAGTACATCCTGTTCGTCGGCCGGTTGGTGCCCGAGAAGGGCGTGCACTTCCTGTGCGAAGCGTTCAGCCGCATCGACACCGACATGAAACTGGCGTTGGTGGGCGGCCTGTCGTTCTCGCAGGATTACGTGAACCTGCTCAAACGCTACGAGAGCGACCGCATCCGGCTTTTGGACTACGTGTTCGGCGAGTCGCTGGAGGAGCTGTGGAGCAACGCCTACTGCGTGGTGCAGCCCTCCACCATGGAAGGGCTGTCCATCGCGTTGCTCGAAGCACTCTCCTACGGGCGCTGCGTGCTGGTCTCGGACATCCCCGAAAATATGGAAGTGGCCGAGGAGTGCGCGCTATCGTTCAAGAGCAAGGACGTGGAGGACCTGCGCAGCAAGCTCGAGCACCTGATCCGTCACCCGGAGGAGGTGGAGCGCTACGGCTCGCAAGCGCGCGCCCACATCCAGCAGCACTACTCGTGGGACAACGTCGCCGAGTCCACGGCACGGCTCTACGAAGAGGTGACGGGGAAGAAGCGGTGAGAGGTGGACTAGCGCATGGCGCCCCCCGCGCCCGTGTGCTAACCCTTCACGCCACATGACCCGACCCGATCCCGAGCGCGGCGCGCTGATCCTGGCCGGCGGACGTGGCGAGCGCTTCTGGCCGTGGAGCACGGCCGAGCGTCCCAAGCAGCTCCTGCCACTGGCCTCGAGCGGGCGCACGCTGCTCGCGGCCACGTTCGCCCGCGCCACGCGTGTCGTGCCGGCGGCGAATGTGGTGGTGATGACGTCGGCGTCGTTGGTCGCGGCCTGCCGGCGCGAGTGCCCCGGTGCGATCGTGGTGGGCGAGCCCATGGGGCGGAACACCGCGCCCGCCATCGCCGCGGGCGCGGCGTTTTTTTCCGATAACTCGAGCTTTGTCGTCCTGCCCTCGGACCCCGCCATCGAGGACGATGCCGCGTTCGCCGCCGATCTCGATCGCGCGTTCACGGTGGCCGCCCGCGACCAGGTGTTGGTCACGTTCGGCGTTAAGCCCAGCGCGCCCGAGACCAACTTCGGCTACATCAAACGCGGCGCGCAGCTCGCCGAGCGGCTGTATCGGGTGGCGCAGTTCACCGAGAAACCTGAGCTGGCCCGTGCGACGGCATGGGTGGCGAGCGGCGAGTACGCGTGGAACTCCGGCATGTTCGTGTGGGGCAAGCGCACGTTCATGGCGGCCCTCGCCGGGGGCCGCCCGGCCATCGCCCAGGCGCTGGGCGGGCTGTCGTTCCGCGCCGGCGAGGAGCGGGCATTCGAGGCGGCGTTAGCGGTGCGGTTCCCGGCGCTGGAATCGGTGTCCGTGGATTACGCCGTGCTCGAAGTGGCCCCCAACGTGGTCACGATCGAGGCGTCGTTCGACTGGGACGACCTGGGGAGTTGGGGCGCGTGGGCACGCCGGCAGCCGCAGGACGCGCGTGGCAACGTCGTCTGGGGCGATGCGGTGCCCGTGGACTGCGACCGCTGCGTGGTGGTGGGGGATGGCTTCCCTGCCGCACCGCTCGGTCTTTCAGATATGGTGGTGGTTGCCACCCGGCAGGGCACGCTGGTCTGCCGGCGGCAGGACACGGAGCAGGTGAGGCGCGTCACCGAGGCGGTGCGCGCGCACAGGAGCCACGCATGAGCTACCGTCGTGTGCCATTCCTCGGGAGCCGATGGCTCTCGGGCCTCGTCGCCCTCTCGCTGATGGAGGGATGCGCGCCGATGCCGCAACCGTTCAGTGGGGGTCCGACGCTGCCCACCACCCCACCTCGGCAGCCCACCAGCACCACGGTGCCCGTTCCCGTCCCGCGCCGCGAGCCGGCGCGGAGCGTCTCGGCGGTGGACTCCACCCCCTCGAGCGACGCCGAGCGCGTGCTCGCCACCATCCCCGAACCGCTCTCGGCAGCGCAGCAGCAACTGCCGCCGCGTGACGCCGCTCTGCCGGTGCGCGCCGTGCCCGCGCCCGAGGCGGCGTACGACACGCTACGCGTGGAGCGCTCGCCCGACGACGGCGCGGCGGCCACTCCCGTGCCTGCGCCCACGAGCACGCTCGGCTCGACCCCGCCGGTGCGCGTGGCAGCGCCCGACACCACCGTGTCGCGACCCGCGGCAAGTCCGCCCGCCGCGACGACCCCGAGCGCTCCGCCGCTCGCCACGCCCGCGAGCCCGGACCCATGCTGGCGGCTGCAAGTGGCAGCGCCCGCCGAGCGCGACAAGGCCGAGTCCCGTCTCGCCGCCGGGCAGTCGCTGCTGGTCGTGCCCATGGTGATC
Organism: uncultured bacterium; assembly: GCA_964418975.1. Taxonomy (GTDB): domain Bacteria; phylum Eisenbacteria; class RBG-16-71-46; order RBG-16-71-46; family RBG-16-71-46; genus JAIOPA01. Next base: position 69,449 of record CAYQNV010000068.1, read on the forward strand.
GAGTCCGAGCGCGGTCTCTTCAAGGTGCGCACGCGCGACTGCATGACGCGCGCCGCCGCCCACGCATTGAAGAAGCGCGCGACCGACACGGGATTCGTGGGCGCATTCGTGCTGAAGGGCGCGCCGACGAGATGAGCCGCAGGCTCATCGTCTACGAAGACCGTCACTGGCGGTCGCTCCGGCCGCTCACCGACCTGCTCCCCGTGCCGGCGTTGGCGTTCGGGGCCTCGGACCTCGTGCGTCGCTGGCTGGCTGCCACGAGCCTGCCGCTGTTCGCACTCGAGGCTCGCGCGGCCGCGGTCGCGGGCTGGCGTGCGGCGCCCGCGTTCGACACGAGCGCCGTGGGCGGGGCCGACGAGGCGATCGTGGTGAACGCGGCAGCACTCCCGGGGCCCTGGTTCGACGCGGCACTCAACGCGCGCGCACCGGCGTTGTGGATGGGCGACGGCCGCATCGCAGGCGCGCGCCTGCCGCTCGCCTCGCTGCGTGGCGGCCTCGGTCGCGGCGAGGACTTCGAGACGGTGCTACTGGGTCTCGCGCTCCCTTCGCTCCCCGTGGACGCCGAGTTCATCACCTGGCCGTGGGAACTGATGTCGCGCAATGCCGATGCCATCGCCGCCGATCTCGAGAACTTGCCGGCGGTCCTGAACGGCACGGTCCACCCGCTGGCGTGCCTCGAAGCCCCCGAGCGGATCGCGGTGGAGGAGGGCGCCACTGTGGGACCGTTCGCCGTGCTGAATGCCACCTCGGGCCCGATCCGCGTCGCGCGCGGCGCACGCATCGAAGCGCACACCCACGTGCGCGGCCCGTGTGTCGTGGGTCCCGGAACGCAGCTCCTCGGCGGCGTCGTCTCGGGCAGCACGTTCGGGCCCGAGTGCCGCGTGGCGGGCGAGGTGGAGTCGAGCGTGTGGCAGGGTTACGGCAACAAGCGTCACCATGGCTTCGTGGGCCACAGCGTCCTGGGCGAATGGGTGAACTTGGGTGCGCTCACCACCACTAGCGACCTCAAGAACAATTACGGAAACGTGCGCGTGTGGGTGGACGGGCACGAGGTGGACTCGGGGAGCCCCAAGGTGGGTGCGTTCGTGGGCGCCCACGTCAAGACCGGAATCGGCACGCTGCTGCCCACGGGAGCCGCGGTTGGCACCGGAGCCAACCTGTTCGGCGGCGGACGCTTCGCCCCCAAGGCCGTGGCCCCGTTCGCGTGGTGGGATGGCGACCGCACCCTCGAGCACGAACTGGAACGCTGCGTCGCCACCGCCCGCGTCGCGATCGGCCGGCGCGGCCAGTCGCTCACGCCAGCGGCCGAGGCGTCCCTGCGCGCGCTGCACGCCGCCACGGTAAGCGAACGGCGCTCAGCAGCGACGGCAGGGTCCATCCGCTCGTAAGGCTGCTGGGACGCACTCGGAGCAAGCGCTGACCTCCCGGCGCTCGCGGCGCTCGCGGCCCCCGCGCCCCGGAATGGGGGCACCCTCGCCACCTATGAATTGCCTGCGAGCATCCGGCGCTTGAGCGTAAGAGAAACCCGGGGATTTCGGATTTTGCGCGAGTCGAGCAGCCGCTCGATTCAGCATTCCGGTGGCGGCCTGCGGACGCTCTGGCCGCCACCGATGCGCGTGACCGCGACCGGACCCTGAGGAGGTCGGTCGCCAGGGCGCGTCACGCCGGGGGTCTCGGGCCGTTCGCCTCTCGGCGCACGCCTCTCGGACCGAAGCTTGAGCACGCGAACTTGACGCGCTCCTCGAGCGACGCATCGGGGAGCTCCGCATCGCAGAGCGCGGCCGCTCGACGCGCCTCGTCGGCCCGGGATCCAAGTGCTCGCAACCACGGGGTTACATCATCGTCATCGACCTCTGCGGCCGCCGCCGAGCGCGCCTGCGCTGCTTTGCGTCGTGCCTCCTCTCGCTTGTGGCGCATGAACTCGGACCCGTAGGTTTGCTCGGCCGTGTATTGGTTGTGCGCGCGACACCGGAGCCGCATTCCCGCCACTGTGGCCTGGCCTCCACGCGCCACGGGCTCCACGTGATCGTATTCGAGGCGCGTGCGCGCCTCGCACCGCTTGCCGCGGTCACTTTCGAACGTGCACTGCCCACCATCGCGTTGCCAGACCTTGCGCCGGACGTCGGCGGGAACATGACGCGCGCTCTCGGACCGGCGGCGCGGTCCCGGGCGGGAGGTGGCGGCGAACTTGCGCTTCTCGAGCTGGGCGAGCAGCGCGTCGAGCGCGCGGTCGAGCACTTGGGCGACGTCGCCGGACGGGACCGCGTGCCCGAGAAGCTCCTGCGCGCGACGCAGTTTGTCGTGCGTGCCCTGTCCGATGGTCACTTGCAGCGCGAATCGCTCGGACGACAGCGGCGCCACGCGGGCGGGCGGAGCAGGGACATCAACATGCCCCGGGGCATGTTGCTCGGGCGACGCCTCAACATGCCCCGGGGCATGTTCGTCGGTGAGCTGCGGCGGTGCGAGGGGCTGCACCCGGCTCGGGACATCCGGCCGCG
>CAYQNV010000069.1:0-1949 GCA_964418975.1 uncultured bacterium
TCACTACGGGATCCAAATCGCCGATGCGCTCGCCCACGCGCACGACCGCGGAGTGGTTCACCGCGACGTCAAGCCCTCGAACGTCGTGATCACAAACGACGGCCGCGCGAAGGTTCTGGATTTCGGAATCGCCCGGTGGACCGGAGCGGGCGCCGGGGGGGCGACCGCGGGCCGGACGACGACGGGCGCGCTCGTGGGCACGCTCGGCTACATGCCCCCGGAGGTCCTGAATGGGGCGAAGGCCGACGCTCGGAGCGACGTGTGGGCCCTGGGTTGCGTGCTCCATGAGATGGCCACCGGTCGGGCGCCGTTCGGCGGCGAGACAGCGTTCGCGGCGGCGGCGGCGATCCTGAATGCCGAGCCCGAGCCGCTGCCTGCCGGCACGCACGCGGGATTGCGCGCGGTGATCCGACGCTGCCTCGCGAAGGATCCCGAGCGTCGCTACCCGCGGGTCGGAGAGGTGCGATCGGCGCTCGAGGCGATCCGGGAGGAGACGCAGGGACCCGTGGCACCCGAAGCGCCCGGATCCTCGGCCGGCCTTCCGACCCCGATGGCTTCGACCGCCGCGGTACCGAAGCGTGCCGACCATCCCAGGCGCGGGCGAGGTTGGTGGGCCGCCCTCGCGGTCGGTGTTCCGGTGCTGGGCCTGGCGCTTCTCGCCGGCGTGCTCCTTCGCCCGTCGTTCCGTTGGGGAGCGGGTGCGGGAACCGCCATCCGGTCGCTCGCCGTGCTGCCACTCGAGAACCTCTCCCGCGATCCCGAGCAGGAGTATTTCGCGGACGGGATGACCGAGGAACTGATCACGAGCCTGGCGAATGTGGAGGGAGTGCGCGTGATCTCGCGCACCTCCGTGATGCGTTACAAGGGCACGAACAAGACCATTCCTCAGATCGCGCGGGAGTTGAACGTGGACGCGATCGTCGAGGGCTCGGCGCTGCGCGCCGGGAACGAGGTGCGAATCACGGCGCAGCTCATCGAGGCCTCCAGCGACCGCCACCTGTGGGCGAGGAGCTACCAGCGGAACCTCTCGAACGTGCTGGCCTTGCAGGGCGAGGTGGCCCAGGCGATCGCGACCGAGGTCGGGGCCGCCCTGACGCAGAGAGGGCGCGAGCGGGCCAGCCGCGCCCCGACGGTGAACCCGGCCGCCTACGAGGAATACCTCAAGGGGCGGCACGAGTGGAGCAAGCGGACTCCGGAGTCGCTCCGGCTGGCGATCACCCACTTCGAGCGAGCGATCGCCGCCGACTCGGGCTACGCGCCGGCGTGGGCCGGGCTGGCCGATGTCCATGCCGTGATGCCCGGGTATATATGGTTGCCGTCGCGTGAGAGCTTTCAGAAAGCGCTGGTGGCGGTGCGGCGGGCCCTCGTGTTGGACGACCAGCTCGCATCAGCGCATGCGACCCTGGCGATCATCATGAGCCATTACCTTCACGACTGGGCGGGGGCCGAGCTCCAGTACCAGAGAGCACTCGCCCTGAACCCCAGCCACGCCACCGGGCACCAGTGGTACGGCCTGCACCTGGCCCACACGGGCCGGCTTGAGGAAGGGCTTGCCGAGGTGGACCGCGCCCGCGAGCTGGATCCTCTCTCACCCATCATGACGCTCAATCGTGGCCAGGTGCTCCACTGGATGCGGCGCTACGACGAGGCCACGACCATCTTTCGCGAGGCCGCCGCGCGCAACCCCGGCTTCTCCTCGGCACGGTCCTGGCTCGGACATGCCTACTTCGAGCGCCGGGCCTTTGCCGCGGCGCTCCCCGAGCTGTGGGCGGCCGACTCGCTCAACGGGTTGACCTTCCACCGTGACCCGGAGATCCGTACGGCCGTGCTTGGCGCGGATACCACGCGCTACTGGAAGCGGATGCTGGTGCTCCTGGGGCAGGCGGCCCGCGAGCGATACGTCGAGGCGTACGAATTCGCGATCGCCCATGCCGAGCTCGGCGACTACG
>CAYQNV010000070.1:0-2203 GCA_964418975.1 uncultured bacterium
GAGATCATCGAGAACCACCCGGTGCTGCTGAACCGTGCGCCGACGCTGCACCGCCTGGGCATCCAGGGCTTCGAACCGGTGCTGGTCGAGGGCAAGGCCATCCGCATCCACCCGATGGTGTGCCAGGCCTTCAACGCCGACTTCGACGGCGACCAGATGGCCGTGCACGTGCCGCTGTCGTTCGAAGCGCAGATCGAGACCAGCCTGCTCATGCTGAGCACGCAGAACATCCTGTCGCCCGCGAACGGCCGTCCGTTGGCCACGCCGCACCAGGACATCGTGCTGGGCTGCCACTACCTCACCCGGGATCGCGGCGAGCTATTGGATCCGCGCGCGACCAACTCGGAGTTGGCTGCCACCGACCCGCGCCGCCTCAAGAAGTTCTACAGCCCGGACGAAGTGCGTGCGGCGTACGACAATCGCGAGATCTCGCTGCACGGCAAGATCGCGCTGCAGAGCAAGAGCGTGCCGCAGAACAGGCCGGAGCCGAGTGGCTGGATCATCACCACGGCGGGCCGCGTGCTGTTCAACGACGTGGTGCCGCGGGACCTGGGCTTCCAGAACCAGACGATGGACAAGAAGAAGCTCGAGAACCTGGTGCTGGCCTGCTACTCGAAGCTTGGAAGCGAACTCACGGCGGACCTGCTCGACGCGCTCAAGGACCTGGGCTTCCACTACGCCACCCAGGGCGCGTTCACGGTGGGCATCGACGACGTGCGCATTCCGCCCGAGAAGGACCAGATCATCGCCACCGCCCGGGCCGATGTGGATCGCATCAACAGCGCGTACCGCAGTGGCGCGATCACCGAGGGCGAGCGCTACAACAAGGTCATCGACACCTGGACCCACGCCACCACCGGCGTGGAACAGGTCACGTTCGACGGCCTGTCGCGCGACCGCGAGGGGTTCAACCCCATCTTCATGATGGCCGATTCCGGCTCGCGCGGTAATCGCGAGCAGATCCGCCAGCTGGCCGGCATGCGCGGCCTCATGGCGAAGCCGCAGAAGAAGATCACCGGCGGCATCGGCGAGATCATCGAGTCGCCGGTCGTGCACAACTTCAAGGAAGGCCTCACCGTGCTCGAGTACTTCATCTCGACGCACGGCGCGCGCAAGGGGCTGGCCGACACGGCGCTCAAGACGGCCGATGCCGGCTACCTCACCCGCCGACTCGTGGACGTGGCGCAGGACGTCATCATCAACGAGGAGGATTGCGGCACCATCCGCGGGCTCGCGGTGGGCGCGCTCAAGGATGGCGAAGACATCATCGAGCCGCTCGCGGACCGCATCCTCGGCCGCGTCGCTGCCGACGAGGTCATTCACCCGATCACCAACGAGGTCATCGTCGAGAATGGCGAGATGATCGACGAGGTGGTGCAGAAGCGCGTGGACGAGGCGGCGAAGGCCGGCCTGCAGAAGATGCGTATCCGCTCGGTGCTCACCTGCGACGCCCGTCGTGGCGTGTGCGCCAAGTGCTACGGCCGCAACCTGGCCACGGGCCGCCTGGTGGACCTCGGCGAGGCCACCGGCGTCATCGCAGCCCAGTCCATCGGCGAGCCGGGCACGCAGCTCACGCTGCGTACGTTCCACATCGGTGGCACGGCCAGCCGCATCGTGGAGTCCTCGAAGACCGAGGCCAAGGATCCCGGCGTGGTGCGGTTCGTGGATCTCGAGACCGTGCACTATCAGGGCGCGGACCACGACGGCGACATGTGGGTGAGCCTGTCGCACGGCGCCGAGATGGAGTTGGTGGACGGGGACCGCGTGAAGCAGCGCTTCAACGTGCCCTACGGCGCGCACCTGTTCGTGCAGGACGGCGGCGCCGTGGAGCGCGATGCGCTGCTGTTCGAATGGGATCTCTACAACAACCCGATTGTCACCAAGCAGTCGGGTGTTGTGCGCTTCGTGGACGTGAAGGAGAAGGTCACGGTCCGCGACGAGGTGGACGACACGACCGGCCTGAAGCTCCTGGTCATCATGGAGGACCGCAACAAGGAGCTGCAGCCGGCCATCGACATCCTCGACGCCCAGGGCCACAAGCTCGGGCACTACACGCTGGCGACGGGCGCCCGTCTCGAGGTCCGGGACGGTCAGCGCGTGGGCGCCGGCGAGGTGCTGGTGAAGTCACGCCGCGAGGCGTCGAAGACCCGCGACATCACCGGCGGTCTGCCGCGTGTCGCCGAGCTGTTCGAGGCGCGCCGCC
>CAYQNV010000071.1:0-16921 GCA_964418975.1 uncultured bacterium
CCAAGGCGCTGGTTGGGCGTGTCGCTGAAGCCACCCGTCCCGATCCAATGGCCGTCGGAGTGCGACATCAGACCCGCTTCGAGCGCGTCGGATGTGGCTTCCATGACGTCGTGAACGGTCACGCCGTTCTCACGCAGCTTCGCGGGCTCCAACTGCACCTGCGGCATCTTGATGCGCTCGCCCCAGATCGCGACGTTCGCGACACCCGGTACCGCCAGGAGTCGCGGCCGGATCGTCCAATAAGCCATCATCGACTGATCGACCACGGACATCGTCTTCGACGACATCCCGATCTTCATGAAGCGAGCGGTGGCGGATAGGGGTTGGAGCATGACCGGCGGGCCCACGTCCTTCGGGATCACGTCGATCACCTGTGCAAGCCCTTCCTGCACGTGCTGGCGGGCCACCATGGGATCGGCGTCCCGCTTGAAGATCATCTTCACCGACGACAGGTCCGTGACCGACTTGGAACGCAGGATGTCGATCTCGGGTAAGCCCGACAACGCCTGCTCCATGGGGATCGTGACCAGCGCCTCGACCTCGGTGGGAGACAGCCCGAGGCACGGGGTCTGGATCTCGACGATGGGTGGCGCGAACTCGGGGAATACGTCCACACGCATATCGCGCATCTGGTCCGCGCCGGTGAACATCAACGCGACAGCGGCCGCCAGCACGATGAAGCGGTATCTCAGACTTGACCTGATGATCCAGCGAAACATGGTCGAGGACCTCCCGGAGAAGTCTTAGTGGCCGTATTTGTGTTCGGCGCCCATCAGCATCGGGGCTCCGACGGTGACGACGACGGTGCCAGCGGGCGGACCGTCCGACAGGATCACGCGATCCCCCTCGATGTCCTCCACGGTGATCTGCTGGCGGACGTAGACGAGCGGCGAGGGATTCGTGAAGGTCCAGGTGTTGCCCTTGGTGTCGTACATGAGCGCGCCGTAGGGGATGACCTTGCGCGTCACCGAGGCGCCCTTCACGGTCACCTTCTCCTCGCGCACTTCACCGGTCGCGAGGCCGATCCGCTCGGCTGCGCGTGCGTCCAGCGTGACGCGCATGATGCCCTTCACCTCGGTCGAATCGAGCGTGGCGGGATGGTATTTCTCCGCCACGCTGTCCTGCTTGCAACCGGACACGGTCAGGACCGCTCCGATCAGTGCCAGAATCGTGATTCTCGAGAGCTTCATGTTCATCACCTCCGTCAGACTTGCTGGAGTTCGGGTGCGTGCTCCACGTTCATGTCATCGTCTTCACTGGCTTCCGCCAAGGCCTTGGCGCCAAACGTCGCGTAGAGCGCCGGGATCACGCACAGCGTGTAGATCGTCGCGGTGACCATGCCGCCGAGGATCACCAGGGCCATCGGGCCCAAGATCTCCTGGCCGGGCTGCGAACCCATCAGGGCGAACGGCAGTAGCGCGGCCGCCGAGATCAACGCCGTCATCGCGACGGACGGCGCACGCTCGCGGACACCGCGGGCGAACAGCGCGGCACCGAACTCGAGCCCTTCGTTCTGACGCAGGCCCTGGTAGCGCTGGAGGAGCAGGATGCCCTGCCGCACGGTAACGCCGAGTACGGTCAGGAATCCCGCCAGAGAGGCGAGCGAGATCGAACTGCCGCTGGCGGCCGCGCCGAGAACGCTTCCAGCCAGCGCGATGGGGAGCGTGACCAGGACGGCCAGCGCCAGCACCCAACTGCCGAGCGCGGCGTGCAGCAGGAACCCGATTCCCAGGACGGCGGCGATCGCCATCGTGAGCACACGGGCGCGCGCCGCCTCCTCGTTCGCGAACCCACCCAGCAGTTCCGCGTGATACTCGAGCGGAAACGCCATGCCCCGCAGGCGGGCGTTCACGTCCGCGGCCACCGCGGTGACCGGACGGCCGCTCACGTCGGCGACGACATCCACGTAGCGGGCGACATTCTGACGCTGGATCATGTTCGGAGCGGCGGCGATCCGCACCTCGGCCACGTCGCCGAGACGGACGTGCCCGCCCCGCGGCGTGTCCACCAACAGGTTCTTGATGGCCTCGACGCTATGCCGGACTCCCGGCTCTCCCCAGACGACGACTTCGAACAGTTTCTGATCCTCGAACAGGTTGCCGACCTCGATGCCTGCCAGCAGGGCGGCCGCGGAGCGGCGCACGTCTCCCGGCTTGACGCCGTGCTGCCTGGCCGCCTCGAGGTTGACCTCGATCTCCACGACCGGCTCGGTGGTCTCGAGATGGGTCCGGGGACTGACGATGCCCTGGATGCCGGCGAGCGACTCACTGACCTTTGCGGCCTCGGTCTCGAGCACGTCGAGCCTCTGGCCAAAGAGACGCACGACGATGGGTTCGTCCACCTTGGAGAGGACTTCCCCGAACCGCGCGCTCAGGTACGTCATAACGTCCGCATCGACACCCGGGTAGCCCAGGACGATCGCCTCCACCTTGGCGATGGTCGCGTCATAGTCAGCCTTGGGATCCACGCTCACCCACAGCTCGCCGGAGTGCATGCCGACCACCTTGTCGGCATCGATCGCGCGGCCTACATGCGCCCCGACATTGCGAACTCCGGGAACGGCCCGCATCTCGATCGAGGCCCGCTCCATCACGCGGCTCATCTCCGCATGGGAGGTTCCGGGCTGGGCGTCCCAGTGGACGAGCAGATCGTGCTCCTTGAAAGTGGGTGCGGTCGGAACTTTAAGCCGCGGCAGCACCGCGAAGCCGACCAGCGTGGCGAGCACCGCGACCGCGATCGCGCCACGCGCCACGACGGGCGACATGCCCTCGGCCATGGACGCGAGCCAGCCGGCGAACGGCGACTCGCGACGGGCCATCTGCGTCCGCCCGAGCAGCATGAGCGTGAGCGCCGGAGTGACGGTGGCAGCGACCAGCATGGAGGCGAGCACCGCGAGGCCATAGGCGATGACCATGGGCTTCACGAAGGCCCCCTGGGCGCCCTTCAGGAACAGCAGCGGCATCGCGCTCAGCAGCACGATCATGGTGGCGAACACCAGCGGGCGACGCGACTCGGCCGAGGCCTCCACGATCGCACCCTGGGTGGACGAGACGCTTCCGTCACGGAGTCGCCGGAGCACGCCGTTGGTGAACACGATCGCGTCGTCCACCACGATGCCCAGTGCGACGACCAGACCCGCGACCATCATGACGTTGAGCGTCGTTCCGGAATAGAACAGCACCAGCGCCGCGGCCATCAGCGACATCGGGATCGCAATCAGCCCGACCAGGGCCGCGCGCCAATTCCATGTGAGCGCCAAGAACAACAGCGCGACCAGGAGCAGCGCGAGCAGGAGTGCTCCCGCCAGGCTGCTCATGGCGCTCCGCACGTAGCTGGCGGGGTGATAGACATTGGGGTCGAACTGGACTCCGCCCAGGCCCGGCTTCAGCTGTTCGAGCGCGGCGAGGACGTCGTCCGTGACCTTGAGCGTGTTGGCACCCGGCAGCTTCTCCACGACGATCAGCAGTCCGGAGCCGCCTCCATTCAGGCCATCACCGATCAACGGCTGATGGTCCTCGACCACGTTGGCCACCTGGTCGAGCCGCAGGGTCGAGCCCTCGACCGAGACCTTGGCCAGATCGGCGGCGCGAGTGATCGGCAGCACATGGCGGACGCCGATGCGTTGGTTCGGGGTCTCGATGAACCCGCCAGTGCCCGCGACCGAGGCCTCGAGGAAGCTGAGCGGCGAGTACCACAGCGAGTTGCCGGCGGTCTTGACGATCTGGATGAGCGAGACCCTGGCGTCCCGAAGGCGCTCGGGGTCGACCCGCACTTGCAGTTGCCGCTCGCGCTGACCCCAGACGGCCACGTTCGCCACCCCGGGAATCCCGAGCAGCCGCGGCCGGACGGTCCAGCGGGCGAGCACGGACATCTCGATTAGCGTCTGTGTCTTGGAGGACATCCCCACGAGCATGACACGATTGGTGGAGGACATCGGCTGCAGCATGCGGGGCGGCTTGGACACGTTCGGCAGCGCGTGCGCCTGCGTGAGGCGCTCCTGGACCACCTGGCGGGCGTGCATCGGGTTCGTGCCCGGCTTGAACTCGAGTTCGATGGCGGACAGCCCCGGCACGGATTCCGAGCGCATGACCTCCACCCAGGGCGTCCCGGTCAAGAGGTCTGCTTCGATCGGCACCGTGATCAACTGCTCGACCTCGGCAGCGGACAAACCAAGTGCTTCGGTATGCACGCTGACCGTGACGGGCATGATCTCGGGGTAGACATCCACGGGCATCTTCCTGAGCGACACGACCCCGATCGCCATCACGATGACCGCGACGACGACCACCAGGGCGCGTAACCGCAGGCTCGAAGAGACGACTGAACCGATCATGGCGGCGAACCTCCAAGCGGGCTAACGGCCTCAACCCATGCTCTTGAATCAAGAGCGACTCAACAAACGGAGTCGGGTAGCCACACTCGCGCCGGTGGTCGGGCCCAGAGGAGAGCAAGTCGCGCCCCCGTGAGGGACGCAACTTGTCGATCATCCTGGGAACGGTCCCGCAGACCGAACGATCACGCTCCTCATGGACACAGAGGAGCGCTGGGGGAGTTCGGACACGGTCAATCGGAGAGAGTGGGGTTACTGACTGGCTTAATGCTAGACCGCTCTCCATGTGAAAGTCATGCCAAATCTTCAGGCCCCACTATTTCTCGCGTCCGCGCGCTGTTATCCCGTGGGAAAACGCATTCGGTCGAGTTGAGGAATCGCACGCCGAACGCCAGAAACCCCGTCTCGCGGAGGCAGTTACCCTCCGCTAGACGGGGCTCGGCTCCCCTGATCATCCGGGGGAGGGAAGGCTATGCCGCCATGCGCTCGCGCGCCGGCCGCTGCTCCTGGGCCGCGCCCTTGGCGGGACGACGGTCGACGATCAGCAGCGTCACTGCAGCCGCGGCAAGCACCAGCAGATAGATCCAACCGGCGCCCGCTGCGGTCTCGAGGAGGATTAAGAGCTCATTCACTTTCGGTATCCCTTCCGAGGGCTGGTGGAGGGCAGGGAGGGCCCGGACTACCGGACACTCGCGATCCCGTTCGGGCCCTGCCTTGGGGGGCCCGTGCCCATCTGGGACGCCTCAGGGAAGCGCCACACGGCGCATACCGTGCGACAACTGTGCCGCGGAAGCGTCATGGTTTTGCCATACTGGACAACGTTCTGCCCAGCAGGTGGATAGGTTGGTTGGCCTGCGGGCGAGTTCCGCGGACACGGCCCGCCAATTGGGCGAAAATGCCACACAAGTGTAGTTATGCTGCGACATACTGTGTGTAGCTGACCCAATCCCGTGTTTGGCGACAGGTCGGAGAATCCACGAAAGTGCCCCCGGCGAGGAACCTACCCGCCGGGGGCACGAAAGCATTCAGTGGAGTGCCAGTCTGTCAGCGGCTGCCCGCGCCCGGTGCCTCCACGGCTGACGTCTGGGCGTACATCTTGTTGCCCGCGATGCCCTTCTTGTCGAGCGCCAGGGCGCTGGCCCGGATCTCGGCCAGTCCCTTGCCATCGAGCATCTCGATCTTGGTCAGCGTGAAGGAATGGTGGTCCTTGTCGTTCTTGCCGCGCCATTGGACGCGGATGTTGCCCACGCCACGGGCGTAGTACTTGAGCTGCTCCACCTCGACCTCCTCGCCGCTGCTTTCCACCAGCACGAGCACGTCGTCGTAGCAATCCACCGGGACGCAGTTCCTGACGCCGACCGAGTCCACCCGGCCACGATCCGAATAGCCCACCGAGCGCGCCCAGCCCTGCGAGAAGCTCGGGGTTCCGGGCGTCGCCTGCGCCGGCACGAGCATCCCCGCCGCCGCTCCCTCGAGGCCGTGGAACCAGGCGGGGTTCGCGGTGATCACGCCGTTCCCGTCGTCGTACTCCTCGGGATACTCGCCCATGAGCCACACGTTGCCGGCGTCGTCCTGCGCGAAGCACGCCAGTTCGGCTTCGACCACTTGTCCCTCGGACCAGTCCAGGTCCCACGACACGATCGAGCGAACACCGCCGATCATCTTGGTGAGGTCGGTCACGTTGACTTGCATCTTCCGCTCGATGGTCTTGCCCTCGTCATCGATGGAAGTTCCCTCAAACGTCATGCGCAATCCCGGTTTCAGGGGCATCCAAACGTTGGTGATCTCGGTCGGCCGACTGAACGCGTTGGGATCGAATGCGAGTGTTGTCGAGTCCGCGCCCCACCAACCGGCGGCCGCGGCGGCGTTGTCGCCGGACGCGGTCGTGGCTGTCTCCTGCTTGGCACAGCCTTGGGCCACGCCGAACAGGAGTGCCAAGGCCAGCAGCGGGTACCGCGAAAACCTACACGCCCTGGCCCCGTTCCCAACGGGTTGACGCTCGAACTCCGTCACCGGGATCCCCACGAAATCACCCCTTTCCCTTGCCCGGGCGCGAAGCGTCCCGGAAGCCATGCTCCACCAACTCCAACGACTCGTACTTGACCAGGCCGATCCCGGGCGCGAAGTACTTGTATTCCCGTACGCCCCGGATCATGGGGCTCGTCTCGGCGGTCCGCACGCAATTCTGGAACGTCCCCGCCGGCGTCTGCACCGTGGCACTCGTGCTCACGATCTCGGCGCGGTCGAGCGCGACTCCCGGAGCCTGCTCCTGGTAGTGGCGGTACCCGATCCGGACCCGGCCAGGCATGATGAGCCCCGCCCGCGCCTTCCGCTGGCCCGCGAGCCACGTGCCGTCATGACTCACGACCTTGCCAAGCTTGTAGATGTTCACATCTTCGCCGAAATAGAGCACGTCGTGCGTGGTCTTGTGGATCGCGAAGTAGTTCCGCGAGATCTCGGTCAGCTGGCCGCCGGACGTCTCGCGTTCCTCGATCACCCGCGTCTCGACGCCCCCCACCCACTTGGTCTCGTCGAGAACGGTCATGACGACCTCTTCCGGGCCGCCGCGGAGCACTCGATAGTGTCCCGGCTCGAGGATGAAGTAGGGATTGCGGCCCACGGACGAGAGCTGGGTGGGATCGGTAGCGAAATCCGAAGCCCACGTGGGCTGGGGCGACTTGCCGGCAGGGCCGGCGCCGATCGACAGGAGGATCGCGAGGCCAAGGAGTGCCGTGGACGGTGATCGGAAGTTCGTTCGCATGCGTCGGAGTCCCCCCCAGAGTCACTGCTTGGCGCGCCGCTCGATGACCCAGTGGTGCCCCTTCTCCTTGAAGTTCCCGTGGTAGTCGCCCAGCTTCCGGGCTTCTTCCGGGTCGTCCATCCACTTGCTCATCACGTGCGCGTTGCCGTCGTGCTGGCTCGCTTCGAGGCACACCGCGCGATACTGATAGGGCTTGCCTTCGGGGTTCGTGCGGGCATCGGCCGTGGGCCCGCTGACGGTCGCGGAGTCGGCGTCGAGGTCCATGATGGCCCCGTCGCTGTCGGGCGGGACGGACGCGCATCCCGCGAGAATGGCGGCGGCGAGGACGACCAGGAGCACGTGCGACATGGAGCGACGCATCTTGGGTCTCCTTGCGAGCGGGTCAGGGGACAGGAGCATCGCGAGCGCCTCAGGAGGAGCTGCTCCCCTTGGGTCTCCCCGTCGCCAGGTAGAGCAGGAATGTGCCGGCGCCGATCAACAGGCCGTCGACCGCCGTGCCACCGGTGTCGAATCGCCCGGCGTCCTTGAGTTCCTTTAGCTGCAGCACCACAAATGCGACCACCGCGACCTTGAGCGTGCGAATCAACAGCACCGACCAGGTGGCGGGGTTATCGAGTGCGAGCCCAGATTTGCTTTCGGCCATCTCCATCCTCCGTCAGTGTCCGACCACTGCTTCCGCGGGTGGCTGTTCGAGGAACCGGGCGGGGCTCAAGACCAGTTGGTCGAAGCCCACGCCTTCCATCCCCGCCTGCACGCGGACCGTCACCTCTCCAGTCTTCCGGAACGAGACCAGCGCGCCCTTCGCGTCGGCCGCGTTGCACGGCACCCACGCCCAGCCCAGCGAGGCGAGGCCCTGCGCGGTCAAGTAGCTGCCGGTTCCCGGCTTCAGGATGTCCTTGCCCTTCGCGTCCGCTGCATTCGTGAACTGAAGCCACAGCTTGTTGGCCTTGGACACACCTTTCGGGGCGCCGACCTTCATGTGGACCCAGCAGCGGTAGGGCACGCCGCCCTGGACCTGCACCTTGAACGTGACGTGCGGATCGTCCTCGGGCGGCGGGTCCAAGTTCCCGCCCGAGTTGGGGGTGCCGGCCAGACGGCCACCTGCGGCGACCGGATCCTCCCAGAATGCGAACTCGGAGAGTGCGCCCTTGGGAAGTGTCGATGCGTGCACGATCACGTCGCGAGCGGCGCTCGCGGGCTGGGCAGCGGGCTTCGCGGTCTCCGCCCGGGTCGCCTGCGGGAGGCAGGCGACTGCGGCCACGGTCAGCAGGGCCACCACGAGGCGAGTCGCTGTCCCGAGCCCAGGCCCGTGCGCGCTCACGCCTTCTCGCCCGAGTCGAGCTGGCTACGACGGCGCCGGTAGAGCATCACGATGGCGAGCGTCAGCAGTACCGGCCCGCCGATCGCGTACGGCAGTATGCCGGAGGGATTGAGTTTCGTGTACTTCGTGACGGTGAGGTGGATCCCGGAACTGGCGACGACCTGGCTGGTGGCGTTCGTCTCGGAGGGCTCGGGGATCACGACCATGTAGACCAGGTAGTCGCCATTCAGGATGGCGTTGACGCGCCACGACAGCGTGTCCGACGCGCCGGCCGCGATGCTTTCGAGATACTGGGTGCGCTGGGGCGACCAGTCCTCCGGGTCCACGATGTCGCCCGCCGCGTTCAGGTTGACGATGTTCATCGCAACGCACAGCGGAGCGGAGTTCTGGTCGCTGGTGTTCGTGAGCACGCTCGTGTAGAGCACGGGATCGCCGGCCTTGACCGTCACGTAGTCGAGGTCGATGCCGATATGAATGGGATTCGCGGGGACGGCGCCGTGGATTCCGGTGCCGCTCGCGGGTTGCGCTTGCGCGGGAGATGCCGCGAGAAGTCCGACCAGCGCCCCGATGGCGAGGACCTTCACGCCAATCAAGCGGGCCCAGTACATCCAGAACTTACTCGCCCTTCCGGCCTCGAGCCGGAGGCCCGGGCCGAGATAGACGAACAGCAGGAAGTAGACGAGAAGCGCCAGCACCGTCGGGGCGACGAGCCACGGCCAGAACTCCGCGAACGTGCGGTTGTTCACCAGGATCTTCGACTGGAAGTGGTACGTCGCCGCGATCGGGTTGGCCTGCTGCAGCAGCGCTCCCATCACGCCGGTCTGTGCCGTGCCGGGCAACGTCGTCGGGACCAGGAACAGCACGTAGAGCGCGAGGGCCACGAAATAGCTGGTCTTGTTCGAGTTGGACCAGAAGCTCGCGAGCATGCCGATGCCGGTGAACGCCGGCACGAGGATGGTTCCCGTGATGGCACCCCAGACCACGGCGTGGCGGAACACCTCGTTGCCCTGGGAGATGGCCGACAGGTAGGGGATGCAGATGGCCAGCGCGGCCGGCCACGGTGTGCTGCAGGCGAGGAACTTGCCAATCACGATCTGCCGACGGCTCGACGGGGTCAGCAGAAGCGATTCCAGCGTGGAGCGCTCGCGCTCGCCGCTGATGCTGTCCGCCCCGACCACCATGAGGATGAACAGACTGAATCCGAACGCGCCCTTGAGGGTCTCGTACACCATTTCCTGCGGCGGGATCAGGCTCAGTTCGCTGTTGCTGGCCATGACGTAGGTCAGGAGCCCCAACAGGACGGTATAGACGAGAAGCAGGATGGGGGCCTTGCCTCCCACCCACAGCTCGTGCAGCTCACGTTGGAACACGACCCACCAGGTGGCGGCGGCTCGGGGAGCTTCGACTCGGCCGGCGATCGTGGCGCTTGCGCTGCTCATCGGGCAGCCTCCTCGGTCAGGTGCAGGAAGACTTCCTGGAGCCGGCCGCCCTCGGTCTCGAAGTTGAGGACCGGGATGTCACTGCGGATCAGTGACTCCAGCAGCTTGTTGTTGATGTGCCGGCTCTCGCTCGAGGCGCCATCCGTGCGCGCGAGATCCACTCGCAGCCAGCCTGCGGTCTCGCCGGTGGGGGTCACGCGGGCGACGTCCGGCACCGCCGCGAGGGCGCGCTGCGCCGCGCTCGCCGACTCCGCCGCCACCTGGATCCGGATGCTGTTGCGCTGCATGACGTCGCGTTGCGTGCGTCCGATCACGTCGGTCACCGTCCCGGACGCCACCACCGAGCCCAGGTTCAGGATGATCACGTCGTCGCACACCGACTCGACCTCGGGAAGCGCGTGGCTACAGAGCACGATGCCGACCCGGCGCCCATGGGCGACCTTGCGGATCAGCTCGAGGAGTTCCTGCTGACCCCGCGGATCCAGCCCGAGCGTGGGTTCGTCCAGGAACACCACGGCGGGATCGTTGACGAGCGTGCGGGCGATTCCCAGTCGCTGCCGCATGCCGCGGCTGTAGGAACCCACCGTGGACGTGGCACGCGTGTCGAGGCCAACCTCCTCGAGCAGCGCCATGCCCTTGGCCTTGGCCTGCTGCGCGGATTGCCCGTAAAGCCTCCCGAAAAACGTCAGGACCTCGAGACCCGTCATGTGCTTGTGGAACCCGAGGCTCTCGGGAAGGACGCCGATCCTCCGGCGGATCTCCTCGGGGTCGTCGGACCGGATGCCGTCCACGATGAACGAGCCCGCGTCGGGCTCCATCATCGTCGTCAGGATGCGGATCGCGGTCGTCTTGCCCGCGCCGTTGGGACCGAGGAACCCGAGGATGCGCCCCGGTGCCAGGGACAGCGTGAGCCCTCGCAACGCCGGCCTTTGCCCGTAAGCCTTTTGGAGATCCGTCGCGACCAGGATCGGATGCTCCGAGCGCCCGCCGCCAATGTCAACGCCGTGAAGCATAGGGAAACGACCTCCTTGAACCAGGTGATTCGACGACGGCAGCACGCTGCCGGCGTCGCTTCGGGATTTCGATATGCGTCATGGCCGCACGAGCTACGCCGCCAACCACCCCAAGGAGTCCGACATGCGCCCAGAGAGTCTGAGCCAAGCCCGAGCGGAATGACAAACGGTTTTTTGCACGGCACGCGGACCGCGCCGGGGGCGGGCGGTCGCGGGGAAGCGCTAGAGCCGGAACGCGTACTGGAACTTGACCAGCAGCTGGTCGGTCTCGAACAACCAGCGCTGCTTCGGCTCCCCGAATGATCTCGTCAGGTTCTGGTTGAACGTGACGAACACGTCCCCCTGCGGGTGGAACGTCCAGCGCAGTCTCGAGGACGAGCCGAGCGAGCGGCTCTCGTTGTCGTATTGCACGAAGTTTGTGGCCTGGAGCTCCGGGGACAGCTTGAGCTCGGAGCGGAAGCCGTAGAGATACTGGGTGAAGTCACCCTCGGGCAGCTTTCCCTCGTTCCGTTCGCCCGTCAATCGCAGCGTCAGGAGGGAGTGCGGCTTGACGAGCACGTCGGCCTCGACCGTCTGGAGGTCACCGCCGTAGAAGCCACCGAAGGAGTAAGTGACTTCGCCGCTCACACGGCGCTGCGCGGCCAGCGTTCCGGTGAGTGCGTAGCGAGTCCAGTTGTACTCGCCTTCCAGCAGCTCGATCGTCAGCTCGGGCGAGTCGAACACGTCGAAAGGCTCGAGTGGCCGCTCGCCCTGGGGCTCGATCAGCGCGGCGATGCGATCGCCGCTCTCGAACAACACGTCCACCGGGGTGATCGCCGCGCGGTAGCTCTCCCAGCCTCCGTCCAGAAATGACGTCTGGAAGTACGAGGCGCCGACGCTGAACAACCGCACGCTCGAGTTCTCGGGCCGCGGGCTCAGCTTGGCCGCGCCATAGAACACGTGGCCTGTCCGCTGCACGAACCCCAGTGACGGATCGAAGTCCTCGCCGATCCGGAAGTAGGTGCCCTCGAGGTCCCATAGGTCGTTCGGATAGGCGACCTTGCCGCCGTAGGCGCTCTTGTCGTCGCCCAGGTCGTCGCGGTCGGTCTGGAGTCCCCAGACTCCCACCGCCAGGTTCTTGTCCTCGAGGAACTTCGACGTGCGATAAGTGAAGTCGGCACCCGCGGTCCAACTGCGACGTCCAAGCGGGTCGCCGGACGCGCCGATCACACCGACCGATGATTCGGACAGCACATTCTGGCGCACGCGCAGTACGCCCATCTCCGTCTGCGGCACCCCGAAATCATCCACCGCGCCAGTGCTCACGATCAGGGCGCCCAGGTTCGTCTCTCCGATCCGGCCCTGGACCTTGCCGCCCACAGTGAGCGGGACCTCCGTGCCCACATCCTCGCCCGCGGGCGTGTAGATGCCGATGCGGCGGCTGAAGAACGGCAGGATGTTGGCATCGTCCAGGTCCAGCCCCAGCCCGAACTCGAAGATGTCGGCGCCGTCCAGGAAGAACGAGCGCTTCTCGGGGAACAGGACGTCGAAGCGCGACAGATTGGTCTGCCGCGTATCCACGTCGGTCTCGGCGAAGTCCGTGTTCACGGTGGCGGTCGCGGTCAGGTTGGGACCGAGCTTCTGGGTGAGGTCCAGGCTCGCGTCGCTCTCGAACTCGCGCTCCGCGTTCGGCTCTGGCATGAAGTAGCGGCCCACGAGGCTCGGACGAACGGTCAGGCCGAGCCCGAGGTCGAATGCGGGCAGGCCCGCGAGCACGCCGGCCTGACTGGTCTGGAAGATCTCGAAGTCACGACTCGCGCCGGACCAGCGGCTGGACTCCTGAAGTGTCTGGACCCGGCGCTCCACGTTGAAGCCCCAGTGGTCGAGCCCGCTCTTGAAGCTCAGGCTCTGGATCGGTAGCCGGATCTCGCCGCTCCAACCCGTGGCGTCGCGCGTGACGCCAGCCTCCCACAGCGCATCCCAGCTGCTGTTGACGTCGTCGCCCGCCGCGGTGACCAACCCGTCGAAGCGGGACCCGGTGGGATTGACGGCGAACACGAAGCCCGAGCGTTCGTCCCCGAACGTGTCCAGCACGATCAGGACATTATCCTCCTCGTCCAGCTCGACATCGCGGGCCTTGGAGAACGACACGATCGCCGAGGTGTCGCCCTCGCAACGAAAGCCGATGACGATGCCGGTGGGGCTCGCAAGCACGCGCACGACCGTGCGCCCGGCGGGAGCGCGGCCTTCCTCGGGCTCGAAAGTCGTCAGGTTCGCGATCGAGTCCCCGGTCGCCCATTCGGCTTCGGTGAGCTTGCCGTCGAGCCGTATGGCGCGCTCGGCACCGGTCGGGATCACGTGCACCCTGAGCGTCGGCCGGGCGGCAGCGGGTGCTGACTCGCCGCTGGCGACGGCCGCCGGCGGCGTGGCCGTGGAATCCGGCACCTGCGCGAGGGAAGGGGCGGCGTGAGACTGGACCATCAGCGCCACGAAAAGCGCGAGCAAGCCGGATCCGCGGTTCATCTCGAGTCCCCCAGGAGAGTGCACACGGATGTTGCCAGGTGCGGAGAGCTGGGCCGTGGGTGCGCGAGTTGCGAGCGTCCACGGTCGCGGGAAGCTAGGGGAAATGCGGAGGCTGTGCAATCGCCGGAGCGACTCGGGCGAAAGGCCGGACTGCGCTGCCCTCGGGCCACGGGGTGCAATCCCCTCCCCGCTGGCCGGCCCCGGGGCCTTCGGGCAGTATCCGGCGGGCCAATCTCCTCTCGAGGGATCTCGCATGACGCTGCTTCGCCGTTTCTCCGGGTTCCTCCCGGTCCGCGCGCTCGCACTGCTCGCAATCGCGGCGGGCGCGGCGTGGCCGGCGGAGCCCACGCTCGAGCAGATGATCTCGCTCCGCCGGGCGAGCGCTCCCACAGTGTCGCCCGACGGACGCTTCGTGGCCTACGCCGTCCGCGACACCGACTGGGTGGGCAACGCGTTCGTGACGCAGGTGTGGCTGGCCGACACGCACGACGGCACCACGCGCCAGCTCACGTTTGGCGCCAAGTCCAGCACGGCGCCGGCCTGGTCACCCGAGGGCCGCCGGCTCGCGTTCCTGTCCGAGCGCGGGGAGAAGCGCCAGGTGTGGCTGCTCGACATGCGCGGCGGCGAGGCGGAGAAGCTCACGGCGCACGAGGAGGGCGTGACCGCGTTCACCTGGGCGCCGGACGGCGTGAGCATCGCCTACACGGCGCCCGAGGCAAAAGGTAAAGACCGGAAAGCGCGCGACGAACGCTACGGCGAACTCGAGCGCGACGATGACCGGCGCGGCGCCAATCTGTGGCTCCAGCCCGTGGGTGGCCGCGCGCGACGCCTCACCAGCGGGACGTGGGCCGTGGGGGAGCCGAGCTGGTCGCCCGATGGCCGCTCGCTCGCGTTCGACCACCAGGCGCACGACGCGCTGGCCGTGGACAGCACCAAGGACATCTCGGTGCTGGATGTGGCTTCGGGGCGGGTCACGCCGCTGGTCCGGTGGAAGGGGCCGGACGGCAATCCGAAATGGTCGCCGGACGGCGAGCACATCGCGTTCGAGACGTCGGGCGAACAGCCGGGCTGGTACTACGCGAACGGCTGGATCGCGGTGGTGCCGGTGCGCGGCGGCACGCCCAAGGTGCTCACGCGCGACTTCGACGAGGACGCGGGCCTCGTGGCGTGGAATGGCGCCGGTCTGTGGATGGCCGCGAATCGCGGCGTGGGCGCCTACCTGCATCGGGTGGACCCCGCGACCGGTAGGGTGACGCGCGTCGCTCCGGAACCTGTCGGGTCCGGACTCGGCTGGCACCTGTCGCCGGATGGTCGCTGGCTCACGTGGGTGGGGGGCGACGCGACACACTACCCCGAAGTGTTCCTCGCGCGCCCCGGCGAGCCGGGGCGTGCGCTCACGCGACTCGGCGAGCAGCTGGCAGGTTGGACGCTCGGCACGGCCGAGACGGTGGAGTGGACGAGCCGGGACGGCGCGCGCATCGAGGGCGTGTTGCGGAAGCCGGCCGATTGGCGACCGGGGCGCGCGCGACCGCTGCTCGTCCTGATCCATGGCGGACCCACGACGGTCTCGCGCCCAACGCGCTTCGCCTCCACCTACGTCTATCCGGTGGAGCACTGGCTCGCGAAAGGTGCGCTGGTGCTGGAACCCAACTATCGCGGGAGCGCCGGCTACGGCGCGGCGTTCCGCGCGCTGAACGTGGGAAACCTTGGCACCGGCGACGCGTGGGACGTGGTCTCGGGCATCGAGTCGCTCGTGGCGCTCGGCCTCGTGGACTCCACGCGCGTGGGCGCCATGGGCTGGAGCCAGGGCGGCTACATCTCGGCCTACCTCGCCACCAACGAGTCGCGGCGCTTCAAGGCCATCTCGGTGGGAGCGGGCATCTCGGACTGGATGACCTACTATGTCAACACCGACATCACACCGTTCACGCGCCAGTACTTGAAGACCACGCCGTGGGACGATCCGGACCTCTACGCGCGCACGTCACCCATCTCGAATGTGCGCAAGGGGGCGAGGTGCCCCGTGCTCATCCAGCACGGTGGCGAGGATGCGCGCGTGCCGCTGCCGAACGCTCGCCAGCTTTACCGCGCACTCGTTGACGTGGGCGTGGAGGCGCGGCTCACGGTGTTCACCGGTTTCGGCCACGGCCTCAACAAGCCCAGGGCGCTGCGTGCCGCGATGGAGGAGAACCGCGATTGGTTCGATTCCCGAGTGTTGGCTCCGGCACCCGTGCGGCGGGCGTCGGGCCGCCGCTGACCCAGCCGGTTAGCCGGCGAGAGAATGTCGGCCTCAACCGGCGGCGTGCTTCATGCTAACTTGGGTCGCTCGCGCACCCGTGCCGGCGTCATGTGAGACGCGGGGCGTCCGCGCAATCCTAGTCACCACAGAGGTTTCGCATGTCCGGGCGGAGCGATTTCATCCTTCGGGCGAACGCCGACTACATCGAGGATCAACACCGCCGCTGGACGGAGAACCCCCGTTCGGTGCCCGAGGACTGGGCGCTGTTCTTTGCCGGGGTCGAGTTCGGCGAGAGCCGCCCCGCCGCCGCCGGCGGCCCGGACAGCGCCTACGCGTTGGTGCACGCCTACCGCGAGTTCGGGCACCTGGTCGCGCGACTCGATCCGCTGGGTGACGAAGTACCCGCAACGCACCCGTTCCTCGAGCTGGCGGCGTTCGGCCTGTCCGAGCCTGATCTGGACCGCGAGGTGCAGGCGCCGTTCAACGGCACCTTCCAGGGCACGCTCCGCCAGCTGATCGACGCGTTGCGCGAGACCTACTGCGGCACGCTCGGGGCCGAGTTCATGGACATCCCGGACGCGACGCAGCGCGAGTGGCTGCAGGCGCGCATGGAGAGCACTCGCAATCGCCCGCAGCTCGCCGACGCCGCGCGCGTGGGCGTGTTGCGCGCACTCCTACAATCCGACGGCTTCGAGCAGTTCCTGCACGCGCGCTACACAGGGCAGAAGCGCTTCTCGCTCGAGGGCGGCGCGACCTTGATCCCGATGTTCGAGACGCTCGTCTCGGGTGCGGCCGGGCTCGGCGTGGAGCAGCTCACGATCGGCATGCCGCACCGCGGCCGCATCAACTTCCTCGCCAACATCATGCGCAAGCCGCTCGAGGTGATTTTCAGCGAGTTCGAGTCCGCGTTCGCGCCGCCCGACGTGCAGGGGCACGACGACGTCAAGTACCATCTGGGCTACTCCTCGCACCAGGACATGCCGGATGGCCGCCGCATCCACCTGTCGCTCACCTACAATCCGAGCCACCTGGAGTTCGTGAACCCGGTCGTGCTCGGAGCGATGCGCGCGCGCCAGGAGATGATGGCCGACCGCGAACGGAAGCTCGGCATTCCGGTCCTGATCCATGGCGATGCGGCGTTCTCGGGCGAGGGGATCGTGCCCGAGACGCTCGCGCTGGCGATGCTGCCGGCCTACCAGACCGGCGGCACCCTCCACCTCGTGGTCAACAACCAGGTGGGCTTCACCACGGCTCCGTCGTCGTCGCGCTCGTCCACGTACTCCACGGACGTCGCCCAAATGATCCAGGCACCGGTG
>CAYQNV010000072.1:0-7057 GCA_964418975.1 uncultured bacterium
GCACGGCCGACTTCCTCACCACGCTCGTCAACAACGGCGGAGCGCGCGTGCGTATCCAACTCAACCCGGGCACGGTGCTCGACACCACCGCCGCCAACGTGGACAACGGCTACACCGCCGAGATGGTGCTCGACCTCACCAAGCTCGGCTATCCGGCTGGCCGCGGGGACGGCCTGGTGTTCATGAACGTCAACCATTACGACGGCGACTCGTTCGTGCCGTTCACCGATAGCTACGGCACGCGTACGTGGTGGGCCGCGGAGTACGACAACTCGTGTTGCCCGCCGTGGGGCTACATGGACCCGTTCGAAAACGTGCTCACCGACGTGCCCGGCAGTGGCCCCGGCACCTCAGGCTTCCAGCTCCTGCACGCCGCGCCGAACCCGTTCCGCTCGGCCACAACGCTCCACTACCTGCTGCCGACCTCGAGTCGGGTGAAGCTCGACATGTACGACGCGCAAGGCCGCGTGGTGCACAGCCGCGACCTGGGTGTGCAAGCCGCGGGCGAGCAGAGCTCGTTCGTGTCCGGCTTCCGCGGCAAGACGGGCGTGTACCTCTACCGGCTGCGCATGACCGACCCGGCCTCGGGCGCACTGTATGCGTCGCTTTCGGGCCGGCTGCTCGTGGTGCGGTGATCTCACGGCCGGCGTGCGATGCCGGCGGCGGGGCGTGTACCCACCGCCGGCATCGGCGCGCAGGGGAGTGACGTGCAAGGTTCCAGTCGACGCGGCAGAGCAGCGGGGGCGGAGGTGATCGGGCCCCGCGGGCGCGCCCGCGTCGCGGCGCTGCTCGTGCCCTGGTTTTGCGCGGGCGCGCTCGTGTCGGGTGCGTGGGCAGGCACGACCGGCCGCATCGCGGGGCGGGTGCTCGACGGCAAGAAACAGCCGCTCGTGGGTGTCAACGTGGCCATGCTGGGCGTGCAACTGGGTGCGATGTCCGACGAGAACGGGCAGTTCAGCATCATCAACATCCCCGCCGGCGCCTACTCGGTGCGCGTCGGGCTCGTGGGCTATCGCGCCATCACCACCACCAACATCATCGTGTCGGCGGACGAGACCACGCGGCTGGACCTGGTGCTCGAGGAAGCCCCGGTGCAGATGGCGGAAGTGGTGGTCTCGGCCCGGCGGCCCGTGGTCGAGGTGAACCGCACCAGCACGGTGGCGATCGTGCCGCGCGAGGACATCCAGAAGCTGCCGGTGCAGGAGCTGCAGGACGTGGTGAACCTCCAGGCCGGCGTGGTGGACGGACACTTCCGCGGCGGCCGCCAGAACGAGGTGCAGTATCAGGTGGACGGCGTGAGCGTGAACAACGCTTTCGACAACACCAACTCGGTGCGGCTCGACCGTTCGCTGCTGGAGGAGGTTCAGGTGGTGAGCGGCACGTTCGACGCCGAGTACGGCCAGGCGATGAGCGGCGTGGTGAATGCCGTGCTGCGCCGGGGTGGCGATCGGTTCGAGTGGGACGCCGAGGCGCTGGCGGGCGGGTTCCTCTACTCGAGCTCTGGCCGCGGCCAGGGCTACGATTTCCGGCCGGCGGGCAAGCAGGACTACGCGCTCACGTTCTCCGGGTTCACCGGCCTCGCGCGCACCACGTTCCTCGCCAACATCAGCCGCCACTCGCTGGACGAGGCCTACTACGGAGAGCGGCGTTTCACACCGGCGCGCACCTCGAACGGCCAGCCCGCCAGCAAGGTCGGCGCACCCGACGGCGACGGCGAGAAGGTGCCGCTCCGGCGAGCGCGCGAGTGGTCGGGCATCCTCAAGCTCTCGAATCGTGCACTGGAAGGGAAGGAGATCGCCTACCAGGTGCTCGCGAATGCCGTGGATGCCCGCGCAGCCCAGTGGAGGCTTCACCTGGTGCCGGGCGCGGCCAAGCGCCAGCGCACGCTCTCAGTGGTGCATGGCCTCGCGTTCACGCACACGCTGAGCCCCAGGCGCTACTACCAGGTGGACCTGCGGCAGAACTACTACGACTACCGCGACATGGCATTCGACCACGTCAACGACACGCGCTACGACGCCTACGGTGAGCCGGTGGGACTCACCGGCTACGAGTTCGGCGTGCCCGTCCAGGGCGTGGACCTGGGACGCTTCCAGCTCACCACCAACGCGTTTGTCGCCAAGGGCACGTTGGTGGACCAGGTGAGCAACACGCACCAGGTGAAGCTGGGCCTCGAGTACCAGGCACCGCTCATGCGGTTCGGTGCGCCGGGAGAGATCTTCGTGGGGGTGATCCCCGGCACCACCCGGACGGGCACGTTGCGCACGTACAAGCCGCGGCCCGAGTTCCTGCCGGTGTTCTTCTCGGGCTACGTCCAGGACCAGCGCGAGTGGAACGACGTCACGTTCCGACTGGGCGGTCGCGCGGACTGGTTCGACGCACGCACGTGGCTGCCGAGCGACCTCGCGAACCCCGCCAACAGCATTCCCGACGTACCTCAGTCCCGGGCGCAGGCCACCAGCAACAAGCTCACGCTGTCGCCCCGCGCGGGAGTGTCCTACCCCGTGTCGCCGACCTCGGCGCTCTACTTCGCGTATGGCCACTTCTACCAGTATCCGCCCATGCGCGACATGTTCACGAATGCGGACTACACGGTGCTCGCCGATCTGCAGGCGGCAGACAACCCCACGCGCAAGGGGATCCTCGGCAACCCCGACCTCCGTCCGCAGCGCACGGTGCAGTACCAGATCGGCCTCAAGAACGCGATCACGCCGGACCTGGGACTCGACTTCAACGCCTTCTACAAGGACGTCCGCGACCTGCTCGGCGTCGAGTTCGTGTCCACGTACAATGGCGCCCAGTACGTGCGCTGGACCAACGTGGACTACGGCAGTGTGGTGGGCTTTACCCTGCAGTTGGATCACCGCGCGCTGGGCCCGGTCGCGGTGGCGGCCGACTACACATGGCAGCAGGCGCTCGGCAACTCGAGCGATCCGGACGAGACGCTGAACCGCGCCGCGGCGGGCCAGGATCCGTTGCCGCGCCAGATCCCGTTCAATTGGGACCAGCGCCACACGTTTAACGTCACGCTGAGCGCCGGAGTCCCGACCGGCCTCTCGGGCAGCACGATCGTGCGGTTCGCCAGCGGCCAGCCCTACACGCCCACGCTGGAGAACGCCACGCCGCAGCTGCAGAACTCCGCCCGCAAGCCGCTGGGCGTGGTGTGCGACCTGCGCGCCGAGCACCCCGCGCGCGTGTGGGGCTTCCCGGCCAGCGCGTTCGCGCGCGTGTTCAACGCGTTCGACACGCGCTTCTTCAACGGCTTCGTGTTCCCGAGCAGCGGACAGGCGGACTACACTCGATTCCCCGGCGACGAGGGCCAGGCGTCGGTCCTCGCCGATCCCACGCGGTTCTACGCACCGCGGCGGATCGAAGTGGGCGTGACGCTGCGGTCGGAGAGGAAGCAGTGATGCGTGACAGCATGCGGTCCCGGACGCGGCGGTGGCTCGCCTGCGCTTTTCTCGGCTGCCTGTTGCCTGTGGCGGCCGGTTCGCAGACGCCGTTGCCGGTGGTGCCCAAGGCCAAGCGCAGCGCCATCAGCGCCGAGCGCAGCGGCACGCACGACGCGGCCAACCTCCGCACGGTGTTCTACAACTTCGGCATGGTCGGCGACTTCCCGATCCACCCCGAGACCGTGGACCTCTCGGTGTTCCACTCGGTCGAGGTGCCGAAGGGCACCGGCATGAACTACGGCGACGGCATCACGCCGTTCGTGCTGGCCAAGATCCCGATCGATCTCCCGCGCACCCCGGGTCCGGACTCCACCTGGCTGATGGAGACCGGGTTCCGCGAGCGACAGGCGGAGAGCCCGTACACCGAGCGCATCATGCGCTTCGAGCCGCGCCCGGGTTACTTCGATCCCGACAACGTGGCGCGCTCGGTCGCCATCAGTAGCGACCCGCGCACGTGGCCGGCGGAGTGGCCCGACAAGGCCGACGTGGTCGGCGACAAGGGCTGGGCCGGGTCGTGGAACGGTTACTTCGGCAAGCGCCCCGCGGCCGACCAGGAGAGCTACACCGTCATGGACGACGACTTCTACGACTCGCTCAAGCCGGCCTGGTTCCCGGACAGCCGCGACACCACGCGCGGCGGGCTGGGCCTTCGGATCGGGGTGCGCGGATTCCAGTGGTCCAATCCCCAGGCCGGCAACGTGATCTTCTGGCACTACGACATCACCAACGAGAGCACCACCAACTACGACGACAACATCGTCTTCGGCCTGTACATGGACTCGGGCGTGGGCGGGTCGCTGTTGTCGTGCGACGGCATCTTCGAATCCGACGACGACAACGCCAGCTTCGACAAGCAGAGCGGCCTGAACCTTGTTTACACGTACGACAACCGCGGTCATGGTCGGGATCTCAGAGGCAATTGCAGCCCGACCGGCTACCTGGGCTACGCCTACCTCGAGACTCCGGGCAACCCGTTCAACTTCCTCGACGACGATGCGGACGGCATCACCGACGAACTCCGCGACGGCGGACCGGGCAGCAGGGCCATCACCGGCCAGCAGGCCATCCTCGACGCCGTCGTCGCGAACTACGACACGACGAAGTTCGTGGCCACCTATGGAGCCATCCAGAAACGGCCGGCGTACCGCGTCGGGCAGTGGTGGCCCGGCGACGAGGACATGGACTGGGTCGCGGAATTCAACGACCTCGGTGCCGACGGCGTGAAGGACACTCACGACATCGGCGAGGGCGATGGCATGCCGACCGCCGGCGAGCTGAACTTCGACCAAACCGATCTCAATGAGTCCGACCAGATCGGCCTCACCGGATTCAAGTACAACAAGATCAAGTTGGGGCAGGGGAACCCCAGTGGCGAGACGGACGGCGTGCTGTTCTACACCGACACGCAGAACTGGCCGGAGAAGCTCTATCGCAAGTTCGTGAGCGCCGACTCGGCCGCCCGGCGCTTCGATCCACCGCTGGCGAACAACTACAATATCGCGTTCCTGTTCGCGTCCGGGCCGTTCAAGCTGAAGGTGGGTCAGACTGAACGCTTCAGCCTGGCGCTCGCCTACGGCGGCGACCTGGACGAGCTGCGCAGCACCGTGCACACCGTGCAGCAGATCTACAACGCCAACTACCAGTTCGCAGTGCCGCCGACACGGCCGATCGTCACGGCCGAGGCTGGCGACCGGACCGTGCGGCTCACCTGGGACGATGCGGCCGAACGCAGCGTGGACCCGGTCACGAGTGAACTCGACTTCGAGGGCTACCGCATCTACCGCTCGACGGATCCCGATTTCCGCGACGCGCGCATCATCACGAACGCCACCGGGTCCAACGTGATCGGCAACGGTCGTCCCATCGCCCAGTTCGACCTGGAGGATGGCCGCAAGGGATTCACGCGCAAGACCGTGGACGGGGTCGCCTACCACCTCGGCACGGACAGCGGTATTCGCCACACATTCGTGGACACCGACGTCACGAACGGGCAGGAGTACTACTACGCCGTGTGCGCCTTCGACTTTGGATTCGACCCCGGGGTCAACCTGGACTCGCTCGCATTCTACCCGTCCGAGAACTCGTACTCGGTCTCACGCACGTTGCGCGGCGGCACGATCTTCCCCACGAACGTCGTGCGCGTGCGGCCGAATCCCAAGGTGACGGGCTACACGGCGGCCACGGCCGCGACGCCGCTGCACGTGGCCGGCCGCGGCAGCGGCGTGGTGCAGCTCCAAGTCGCCAATTCCTCGCAGGTGCCGGCCGGGCACCAGTTCCTCATTCGCTTCGACAACAACTCGCCTGACTCGGTGCGCGCGAACCGCTATTCGCTCGAGGACGTCACGACCGGCCAGGTCCTGTTCACCACCGGTAACGACTTCGTGGCGAGCGGGCGCGGTCCCGTGGGAGCCGGCATCCTGCCCGTGATCTCGTCGCCCGCGACGGTGACGGTGGACAGCTCCCTCACCGCTTTCGATACCGTCGTGCCGCTCAAGACCCCGCTCTCGGCGAGCTATCAGCCCGGCTGGCCGATCGAACTCAATCGGCCGGGCTTCCCGAACGACCTGGTCGTGCGCTTCGACACGAACTTCGTGGACACGAGTCTCGCGTTCAACTTCCGGCCGGCGGAGCCTGCGAAGTTCCGGGTGTACGCGCTCACCGACTCGGGCGAGACCCAGCTCGATTTTGGGTTCACGGACTCGAACAACGACGGCAGGCTGTCGCTGGCGAGCGAGACGGTGGACGTGCTCACGCGGCCCGAGGGCCAACCGATCACCACCGCGGACTACACGTGGCGATTGAGGCTCGACGTCTCGCAGCTGCCGCCGGGCGGCACGCCCGTGTTGGCCTCCGCGGGTGACGTGTGGCGCCTCCGGCTCAAGGTCCCGTTCGAGCCCGGAGACCAGTTCACGTTCACGACCCAGGCCGAGACCGCTCCGGCCGTTGCCGCGGGCGGCGCGTCGGAGCCTTACGTGGTGCCGAACCCGTACCTGGGTGCTGCCAGCTTCGAGCCTGCGCCATTCAATATCAAGGGCAGGGGCGAACGCCGCATCGAGTTCCGAGGGCTGGCCCGCGGCGCCACCGTGCGCGTCTATAACGTGCACGGCGACCTGGTGCAGACGCTGCGTCACGACGGCTCGTACGATGGCTACCTGGCGTGGAACCTGCGCACCAAGGACGACCTCGACGTGGCGCCGGGCCTGTACCTGTTCCACGTCGAGTCCTCCGGCCAGCCGGGATATACTGGAAAGTTCGCGGTGGTGAAGTGATGCGCGCGCGGGTGTGGATCCGCTTGCTCTCGCTCGCGGTCGTGTGTTTGGCCTCCGTGGCGGGAGCCCAGACCAAGACCGGCACCACGTTCGGCGCGTTCACGCTGATCGAGCCCGATGCCCGGCTCGCGGCCATGGGCAATGCGGGCTCGGCGGCGGGAGAGGGGCTGGAGACGTGCGCGCAGGCCCTCCATCAAGAGGAAGACCTGGACCTCGCCGCCCGAGAACCCGTGCTCGGCGTCGACGTGGGCGATGGCAAGCGTGCCGGCGGACATCCGCCTGAGCATGCCATACGCCCGCGGCCGGTGGCACGACCCCTCTGGCGCGTGGCATGGT
>CAYQNV010000073.1:0-4744 GCA_964418975.1 uncultured bacterium
CGGGGTGGCCAAGCGCTCGGGCGCCGACGGCAGAAGCTGGTACGAGCTGCCCACGCCCGCCACCGAGGCGCTCGACCGCGGCCGGCAGATGCTGGACTTGAAGATCTTCGTGAACGAGACGCGCGTGACGCAGAACCTGGCCGTGGTGAAGACGCCGCCGGGTCACGCCAGCGCGGTCGCGCGCGCCATCGACTTGACCGGCTTCGACGCGCTGATGGGCACGGTCGCCGGCGACGACACGGTGCTGTGCATCCTGGAGGACCACGGGTCCGCGAAGCGATTCCGTAAGCACTTGGACGTCCTTTCGGGCCGTACGGGGGCACGCAAATGAGCGCGCCCGTCATCGCTCCCTCGACCGCTTCCACGACCGCGCCTGCCGCGGCTGATGCGCCCCGCGGCACGGTGCGCGGACGCACCGCGCGCGTCGCCGTGCTCGGCGCCTCGGGCTATTCCGGCCACGAGTTCGTGCGACTGGCGCTGGCGCATCCCGGCCTCGAGATCGCCGTACTGGTCTCGCGCGAGTTCGCGGGCCAGCCCGCGAGCGCGCTGCTCCCGGGCGTGGACACGCGCGTCACGCAACTGCCCGTGCCGGTCGCACCCGTCGCGCTCGCGGGCCTCCTCGCAGAGGGCGTGTTCGACACGCTGGTCGCCTGCCTGCCGCACGGCGCATGGAAGATGCTCGCCACCGACGTTCCGACTCTGGCCGATGCCCCCGCATTGGTTCTGGATCTGTCGAGCGATTTTCGCGACGGCGCGCAGGGCTACGTCTACGGCCTGCCCGAGGCGTTCCGCAACGCGATCGCTGGCGCCACGCGCATCGCCAATCCCGGCTGCTACCCCACCGCGGCCACGCTGTCGCTGCTGCCGGCACTGGAGCAGGGCTGGCTCGCGGGACCGGTCACGGTGACCGCGCTCTCGGGCGTGTCAGGGGCCGGCCGCGCGCCATCGCTGCGCACGTCGTTCACCGAGCTCGACGGCGGCGCCGGCTTCTACAAGGTGGGCGAGGTGCACCAACACGTGCCCGAGATGTCGCGCAACTTCGGGCGGCTGGCGGGCGTCGAGGTGCCGGTGGCGTTCGCGCCGCAGTTGGCGCCCATGTCGCGCGGCATTTTGCTCACAGCCGTCGCGCCGCTCGCGCGACCCATCACCCCGCAGCAGGCGAGCGAGGCATATGCCGAGCGGTATGTAAACGAAGGCTTCGTGCGCGTGCTCGAGCCCGGCACGTGGCCCGAGACGCGGCTGGTCAAGGCGTCCAATCGCTGCGATGTGGCCGTGACCACGGTGCACGGCGGGCACACGCTGCTCGCCACCGCCGCGATCGACAACCTGGTGAAGGGCGCGGCGGGCCAGGCCATCCAGAACCTCAATCTCGTGCTCGGCTGGCCCGAAAACTGGGGCCTACCCGTGCACGGGACCCCCTGGTGAGCGACGTTGAGAAGCCCACCCCTTCCGGCTAGCGCCCCGAGCGCGACGCAGGGCATGAACGGTTGCGAGGCCTCCGGCCTCGCCGCCACGGCGGCGACGCGTCGTGCGAATCCCTCGTCCGCGCTCGTCGTGAAGCTCGGCGGCCGTGCGCTGGACGCGCCGGGGGCACTCGCCGAGTGCGCATCCGCGCTGCACGAGGTCGCCCGGCTCAGCTCCGCCGGCGGCCCCTCTCGCGCCACGCTCGTGGTGCACGGCGGCGGCGCCGAGGTGACGGCCTGGTGCGCGCGGCTGGGCATCTCCGCGCGTTTCGCCGACGGCCTGCGCGTGACCGATCCCGCCACGCTCGAGATCGCGGCGGCGGTGCTGGCGGGCCTCGCGAACAAGCGCCTGGTCGCCGCACTCCGCGCGCGCGGCCTCGACGCCGTGGGACTCTCGGCGCTCGACGGCGGCAGCGTTCGCGTGCGTCGCCATGCGAACGCCGCCACGCTCGGCGAGGTCGGGGAGATCGAGTCCGTGGACAGCACGTTGCTCGCCGAGTTGCTCGCCACGGGCCGCACGCCGGTGCTGGCCTCACTCGGCGACGACGGCCACGGCGCGCTCTTGAACCTGAACGCCGACGACGTCGCGGCCGCCGTCGCCGGCTCGATCGGCGCGCACGACCTGTTGCTGCTCTCCGATACGCCCGGCCTCAAGGTGGGCGGCCAAGTGGTGCGCGCGCTGGACGTTCACTCGCTCGAGCGAGCACTCGAGCACCCCGACGTCTCGGGCGGCATGCGCCCGAAGCTCCGGGCGGCGCGGCAGGCGCTCGCCGCCGGCGTGCGCCGCGTGCACATCGCCGCGTGGCAGGGGCCGGGCACGCTCGCCGCCCTACTCGAGGGCAGCGCCCTCGCGACCGTGGTGTGCGCCGGCGCAACACCCAAGTCCGCCCACGAGACCCTTCATGCCTGACGCCATCGTCGCGCCGGCCCCCGTGCCGTCCGCCGTCCCGGAATCTGCACCCGACGCCCTGGCGCTCGCTCACGACGAGACAGCCCTGCTCGCCCCGCTCTATCCGCTCCCGCGGCTGGAACTGGTGGAGGGCCGCGGCGCCTGGGTGCGGGATGCCGGCGGCCACGAGTATCTCGATTTCACGAGCGGGATCGCGGTCAACGCGTTCGGCCATGCGCCGCGCGGTCTGGCCGAGACGGTGGCGGCGCAGATGGCGCGATTGGGCCACTGCTCCAACCTGTTCGCGAACGAGCCCGCGCTCGCACTGGCGCACGAACTCACCGAGGCCACCGGGTTCGCGCGTGTGTTCTTCTGCAACTCGGGCACCGAAGGGCTGGACGCTGCTCTCAAGTTCGCGCGCGCCCGAGCCGCGGCGGTTGGGGCGCCCGGCCGCGCCATCGTGGCGTTCAAGGGCGGTTTTCACGGCCGCACGGGCTTCGCGCTCTCGGCCACTTACAACCCCGCCTATCGCGCGCCGTTCGAGCCGTTGATCCCCGGCGTGCGCTTCGCCGACTACAACGACGCGGCCGGACTCGATGCCGTGCTCGACCGCGACGTGTGCGCCGTGGTGGTGGAGTGCGTGCAGGGCGAGGCGGGCGCCGTACCCGCCACGCGCGACTTTCTTCAAGCGTTGCGCGCGCGTTGCACCGCGCTCGGCGCGGTGCTGGTGGTGGACGAGGTGCAGACCGGCATGGGCCGCACCGGCCGGCTGCTGGCACAGGAGCACTTCGACGTGCGCGGCGACCTAGTGGTGATGAGCAAGGCGCTCGGCGCGGGCCTGCCGATCGCCGCCGTGCTCATGACCGAGAACGTGGCGGGAACACTCGCCCCCGGCATGCACGGCTGCACGTTCGGCGGCAATCCCGTGTGCGCGGCGGCCGCGCGCTGGTCACTGGCGCAGGTGCGCCGGCCGGCGTTCCTTGAGCGCGTGCGGCGCGCCTCGCGGCGGTTGGCGGCCGGGCTCGATGCGTTGGCCGCGAAGCACAAAACCGTGCGCGAGTCGCGTGGCCTGGGGCTCCTGCGTGCGCTCGATCTGGCACCGGGCGGCTTCGAGCCCGCGGCACTGGTGACGGCGGCACGCGACCAAGGCCTGCTGCTGGTGCGCGGTGGCGAGCGCGCGGTGCGCGTGCTGCCGCCGCTTACGGTGACGGACGCGGAGATCGCCCAGGGACTCGAACGGCTCGACGCGGCGCTCGGCGCTTGCGCGAGCAAGGGAGGTGAGCAGAAGTGACCCGACCCAACGTGAAGCGTGCCGCCCTCGCTTATTCCGGCGGACTCGACACCAGCATCATCGTGCCGTGGCTTAAAGAACACTACGGCTGCGAGGTGGTGTGCTATTGCAGCGACGTGGGCCAGGGCGGCGAGGAGTTGACGGGCCTCGAGGCCAAGGCGCGGAAGATCGGCGCGTCCGAGGTCATCGTCGAGGATCTGCGCGTGCCGTTTGTGCGCGACTTCTGCTATCCCGCCCTGCGGGCGGGAGCAGTCTATGAGGGCCGCTACCTGCTGGGCACGGCACTAGCGCGGCCGCTCATCGCCTCGCGCCAGGTGTGGGCGGCGGAGCGCACGCACTCGGACGCGCTGGCGCACGGCTGCACGGGCAAGGGCAATGATCAAGTGCGCTTCGAGCTCACGTACATGGCGCTGGCCCCGACACTGCCTGTGATCGCGCCGTGGCGCGAGTGGGACATCGTCTCGCGCGAGGACGCGCTCGGCTACGCCCAGAAGCATGGCGTGCCGGTGGTGCAGAAGGCGGGCGACCTCTATTCGCGTGACGCCAACCTGTGGCATTTGAGCCACGAGGGCGGCGCGCTCGAGGACCCGGCCAACGCTCCGCCCGAGGCGCTGCACAAGCTCACGTCGTCACCCGACCAGTGGCCGGCGCTTCCGGAGAAGATCACCGTGGGCTTCGAAGGTGGTCGCCCGGCGAGCGTGAACGGCAAGGCGCTGGGTCCGGTGGAACTGCTCGAGACGCTGAACCTATTGGCGGGCCGGCACGGTGTCGGCCGCGCCGACGTGGTGGAGAGCCGGCTCGTGGGCATGAAGTCGCGCGGCGTCTACGAGACGCCGGGCGGCACGGTGTTGCACGCCGCCCACCGCGCCATGGAGTCCATCACCCTGGACCGCGAGGTGATGCACGAGCGCGACCGCCTCGCGCCGCGCTTCGCCGAGACCATCTACAACGGCTTCTGGTATGCGCCCGAGGGCGAGCTCTTGCGGCGCTTCGTGGACGCCACCCAGGAGAACGTGACCGGCGAGGTGCGCCTGCGGCTCTACAAGGGCGGCGTGCAGGTGACGGGCCGGCGCTCGCCCGTCTCGCTCTACTCCCAGGCCA
>CAYQNV010000074.1:0-27491 GCA_964418975.1 uncultured bacterium
GGCGAGGACGGCTTCGAGCTTTACTTCAGCCCCACATACGCCGCCACCGTGTGGAATGGCCTCGTGGAATCGGGCCGGGCGCACGGGCTCGAGTTGATCGGACTGGGGGCGCGCGACACGTTGCGCCTCGAGATGGGCTATATGCTCTACGGGAACGACATCGATGACACCACCACGCCGCTCGAAGCAGGCCTCGGCTGGACCGTGAAGCTGGCGAAGGGCGAGTTCCACGGACGCGAAGTGATGGCACGGCAGAAGGCCGAGGGCTTGAAGCGGCGGCTCGTCGGCTTCCAGCTCGACGGGCGCCGCGTCCCGCGCCACGGCATGCGCATCCTGAGCGAGGGCAGGCCGGTGGGATCGGTGGCGAGCGGCACGTTCAGCCCCAGCCTCGAACGCCCGATCGGCATGGGCTACGTCGAGACGGCGCTCGCGGCCAACGGCACCACGCTCGAGGTCGACAATGGCTCCACGACCCTGGCCGCGCGGGTGAGCGCTCGGCCGTTCTATACGCGCGGCACGCATCGATCGTGATCCCTACGGAGGCGACGTGAACTTCCCCGAGGACGTTCGTTACACGCGCGAGCACGAGTGGGCCCGGGAGCAGGCGGGGGTGGTGACGGTGGGCATCACCGGCTACGCCACGGACCAGCTCGGCGACGTGGTGTTCGTGGAACTGCCCGAAGTGGGGCGAAAGCTCGAAGCCGGCAAGGCGTTCGGAGTGGTCGAAGCGGTGAAGACCGTGAGCGACCTGTACGCGCCGCTCGCGGGCGAGGTGGTCGAGGTGAACGGCGCCCTGGGCGACGACCCCGCCTCCGTGAACCGCGATCCGTACGGTGCGGGCTGGATGGTGCGCATCCGCGTCGCCGGCTTGCAGGAATTTGCGGGCCTGCTGTCCAGCGCGGATTACGCCAAGGTGGTCGAGGAGCAGCACGGGTGATCTGTTCGACGACGCGGAGCGACATTCATGCGGTGCCATTGCCGGCATGACCACGGTCACGTCGGCAGATTCGTCCGCCTCGCCCACGGTGGTGGAATGGACATTCGACCCGTGGAGCGAGCGCCCAGGTGCCGCGGGCATCGCGGCGCTGGCCGTGCTGGCGATGTGGCTGATGATCGCGCTGGCCGGGCTGCCCTGGCTGCTGGCGTTGGCGCTGGGCGCGTTCACCGGCTCGCGCCTCCTGCCCGCGTTCATCCCGGCCGCCTGCCGTATCGGCGCCGAGGGAGCGGAGCGGCGCGGATTGCTCGCGCGCCAGCGGCGCGCATGGCCCGACGTCCGCCGCATCGACGACGTGGCGATCGGCGTACTTCTGTCGCCGTTCGCAGAGCGTCACTGGCTCGACTCCACGCGCGCGCTGACGCTGCCCATGCCGGGCGCGCGGCGAGCGGAGCTGCGCGACCGCGTGCGCGCTTGCTGGAGCTCGCATGTCGGCGGTTGAGCTGACGCCCGAGGATCGGGCGCTGTTGGAGAAGCTCGCGCAGCGCATCGCGGACATGCGCCTCGAAACACCCGCGATCTTGACGCTGGAGAGCACGCGACCGCTGTCGCTGATCGCGGGTCAGGCCATGCTGTTCTTCGAACCGTTCGCACAGGCGCTGTTCCGCTTTCCCGACTATCGCCGGCTCGCGGCGCTGGTGGAACGCCGCGACGCGCTCGAGGCGCTCACCGGCATGATCGAACGGGCCGCCGACGCACGCCAGCAAGCGGCAAGGAAGTCATGATCCCCGCGCCCGAATCCATCCGGTCCATCCTCGCCACCGACTGCGGTTCGACCACCACGAAAGCGGTGCTGATCGAGCGCGGCCCCGACGGCTATCGCCTGACCACACGAGGCGAGGCCCCGACCACGGTCGAAGCGCCGTTCGAGGACGTCACTCGCGGCGTCCTGAACGCGGTCAAGGAAGTCGAGGAGCTTCGCGGCCGCAAGCTCCTCGACGGCGACCGCATCCTGAGCCCGCAGCAGGGAGAGGACGGCGTCGACCTCTACCTCAGCACGTCGAGCGCCGGCGGCGGACTGCAGATGATGGTGTCCGGCCTGGTGCTGCAGATGACGGGCGAGAGCGCGCAGCGAGCCGCACTCGGAGCGGGTGCGATCGTCATGGACGTGATCGCGCTGAATGACGGTCGTCGGCCGCACGAGAAGATCCGCCGCATGCGCCAGCTGCGGCCGGACATGATCCTGCTCTCGGGCGGCACCGACGGAGGCGACGTGCGCCGCGTCACCGAGCTGGCCGAGATCATCGCCGCGGCCGACCCACGTGCGCGGCTCGGCGCGGGCTACGAGCTGCCGGTCGTGTACGCCGGCAACAAGGATGCTGCTGCGCTCGTGCAGGATTGCCTGGGCGGCGTCACCGCGCTGAGCGTGGTGCCGAACCTGAGGCCGACGCTCGAGCGCGAGAACCTGAAGCCGGCCCGCGACGCCATCCACGAACTGTTCATGGAACACGTCATGGCGCACGCGCCGGGCTATAAGAAGCTCATGAGCTGGTCGCCGGTGCCCATCATGCCCACGCCCGGCGCGGTGGGGCTCATCATCGAGAAGGTGGCAAAGCGCGATGGGATGGCGGTAGTGGGAGTGGACATCGGTGGTGCCACGACGGACGTGTTTTCCGTGTTCCGCGTGCCCGAGACCGAGGACACGGTGTTCAACCGGACGGTGTCGGCGAACCTTGGCATGAGCTACTCGGTCTCGAATGTCATGGCGGAAGCGGGTATCGCGAACATCCTGCGCTGGGTGCCGTTCGCCGTAGACGAGGTGGAACTCCGCAACCGCATCAAGAATAAGATGATCCGCCCTACGACCATCCCGCAGACACTCGACGACCTGGTCATCGAGCAGGCCATCTGCCGCGAGGCGTTGCGGCTGTCGTTCGAGCAGCACAAGGCGCTCGCGGTGGGCCTCAAGGGCAAGCAGACCGCACGCGACATCTCGGACACGTTCGAGCAGGCAGGCTCCGGAGCATCGCTCGTGGACCTGATGGACCTGGGGCTGCTCGTGGGCTCGGGCGGCGTCCTTTCGCACGCGCCGCGGCGCTCGCAGGCGATGCTCATGATGATCGACGCGTTCCTACCCGAGGGGATCACCGAGCTCGCCGTGGACAGCATCTTCATGACGCCGCAGCTGGGCGTGCTCTCCACCGTGCACGAGTTGGCCGCCACGCAGGTGTTCGAGCGCGACTGCCTGATCATGCTGGGCGCCTGCGTGGCGCCCGTGGGCCACGGCAAGAAGGGACACGCCTGCGTCCGCGTGGAGGTAGCACCCGAGGCCGGACAGGCCACGACGCGCGAGGTGCCATTCGGCGAACTGGTCCGCGTGCCACTCCCCGAGACTGGGCGCGTGCGGGTCACGGCCACGCCCGAGCGCGGATTCGACGTGGGCGCGGGCCGCGGGCGACCCATCACGCGCACGCTGCGCGGCGGCGTGGTGGGGCTGGTCGTGGATACGCGCGGCCGCCGTCCGTTCGCGCTGCCGGCGGACCCGGCCACGCGCATCGCGCACCTGCGCCAGTGGAACCGGGCCCTCGAGTTGTACGCCCGGGAGGTGTGAGCATGGGACACGCCTACACTCCCGGCCTGCGCGTCACGGCCGACACCGGCGTGCGTCG
Organism: uncultured bacterium; assembly: GCA_964418975.1. Classification (GTDB taxonomy): domain Bacteria; phylum Eisenbacteria; class RBG-16-71-46; order RBG-16-71-46; family RBG-16-71-46; genus JAIOPA01. The sequence goes on from CAYQNV010000074.1 coordinate 3,604, forward strand.
CGAGCGTCGGCTGCCGCTGCGCGGCGAGGTCATGGTGGCGAAGGGAGACCTGGTCGGGCCGGACTCGGTCGTGGCGCGCGCCGAACTGCCCGGCAATGTCCAGACCGTGAACCTGGCGGCCCGGCTGAGCGTGGACCCCGCGCGTGTGGGCGAGCTGCTCATGCGCCCCATCGGCAGCTTCGTCAAGCAGGGCGAAGTGATCGCCGCGTCCAGAGCATTGTTCGGTCTCATGAAGCACCAGGCCGAATCGCCCGCGGACGGCACGATCGAGACGGTGTCGTCCGTCACGGGACAGCTGCTGCTGCGCGAGCGTCCCCTCCCGGTCGAGGTGAACGCCTACGTGCGTGGCCAGGTCGCCGAGGTGATGGCGGGAGAGGGCGTGGTGGTCGAGTCCCGAGGCGCCTTGATCCAGGGCATCTTCGGCGTGGGTGGCGAGACCTACGGACGCATCGTCGTGGTGACGTCGCGACCCGACGAGCCGCTCGAGCCCGCGCACCTGCTGCCGGAACACCGCGGCGCGGTGGTGGTGGGAGGGAGCCACGTCTCGCACGCCACGCTGCTGCGCGCCCGTGAGCTGGGGGTATCCGCGGTGGTGGTGGGCGGGTTCGACGACCATGACCTGCGCGCGCTACTCGGCCGCGACCTCGGCGTGGCCATCACCGGTCAGGAAGACCTCGGGTTCACGCTCGTGCTGACCGAGGGCTTCGGCCGCATCGCCATGGCCGGTCGCACCTGGGACCTGCTCGGCGCGAGTGCCGGCCAGGTGGCCTCGGTGAGCGGCGCCACCCAGATCCGCGCCGGGGTCATGCGCCCGGAGTTGTTCATCCCGCGCGATGGCTTGGGCGCCGGGGTGGGCCCCGAGGACACCGGCGGCTCGCTCGAGCTGGGCAGCGCCGTGCGCGTGATCCGCCAGCCGTGGTTCGGCCGCCTCGGGCGCGTCGTGGAGCTACCCGCGGAGCTCCGGGCGCTCGAGACCGAGGGGCTCGTGCGCGTCCTGGTGGTGGAGTTCAGCGACGACGGCACTCGCGCGACGGTGCCGCGCGCGAACGTGGAACGGATCGCCGGTTGAGTCGCTCGGGGAACACGCCGGTACGTTCTTCGTTGACTCGGTTCGTGACGGGTTGTTAGCGTGCGCGCTCGCAGCGGATTTCGTCCCGTCCATGGAGGGCACTTGAGGCCCCACGGCTTGAGCCTGCGCGCGATCGCGCGCGCGATGCTGATCGTGCTGGCGGGTGCGGCGTGGCCCGCGCCGTCGGCCGCGCAGGCCGTGACTCAAGCCGTGACCCGGGCCGTGCGCGCACCCGCACCCCCGTCGGGCCTCACCTACCACGATGTCCCGAACGACGCGGGCTCCGCCGTGCGCCTCGAGTGGCGGCGTTCCCCGGACGACTCGGTCGGGCTTGGGCTAGTGACCGGCTACCTGCTCGAGCGCGGCACCTCGCCCGTGGGCCCGTGGCTGGTCGTGGACTCGCTCGCCCTGGGCACCAGCGAGCGGGAGGACCAGGACGTCAAGCGCAACACGCCCTACTTCTATCGCATCACCGCGTTCGGTCCGGGCGGCGCCACCGCGGCGCTCGCGAACGCCGGCCCGGCGATCGCCCGTGAGACGTGGTTCAACCCGACGCGCACCAGCGTGCTCGTGTTCACCGTGCTGTTCTTCCTGCTTGTGTTGTATTTCATGTCGCTCGCCCAGTCGGGTCGCAAGCCATTCATGCGGCGCCTGGCCGGCATCGACGCGATCGAGGAGGCCATCGGTCGCGCCACCGAGATGGGGCGCCCGGTGCTCTACGTCCCCGGCATCCAGGACATCGACGACATCCAGACCGTCGCCGGCCTGGTCATCCTCGAGAGCGTGGCGCGGCTGACCGCGCGCTACGAGACGCCCATCCGCGTGCCGGTGGCCTACCCCATCCCGTTCACGATCGCCCAGGAGATGGTGAAGAGCGGCTACCTGAACGCCGGCCGCCCCGAGGCCTACGACCCCGACAGCGTCACGTTCGTGTCCCCGGAACAGTTTGCGTACGTGGCCAAGCTGAGTGGCATCATGCTGCGTGACCGCCCCGCGGCGCATATCTTCATGGGCTCGTTTTATGCCGAGTCCCTGCTGCTCGCCGAGACCGGTTTCTCCACTGGCGCGATCCAGGTGGCGGGCACGGCCAACGTGCACCAGCTGCCATTCTTCGTGGTGGCCTGTGACTACACGCTCATCGGTGAGGAGCTGTACGCGGCGAGCGCTTACCTCTCGGGCGACGCTAGGCTCGTGGGTGGGCTGAAGGGCGCCGACGTCCTCAAGGTGCTTGTGATCGTCGTCATCCTCGTTGGCTGCGTGCTCGAAACCATGGGCGTACAGGGCCTGTCCCGCTGGATGGAGACCCAATAGGGATCGCCATGAAACGAGAACTTCCCCTCCTGCTCACGGCGGTGATCGGCATCTTCATGATCCTGTCGTTCTACGTGCCGCACCACCTCGTGAGCGTGCCGGCGGACTTCCTGCAGCAATGCGCCGTGATCGTGGTGGCGTTCGGCTACGTGCTGGGCGGCGCCAATGCCCTACGCGTGAATCTCGAGGGCATCGCCCGCCGGCAGCCGGACTGGCAGTACAAGCTCGTGCTGGTGGTCTCGCTTGTCGGCACCGTCGTGGTGGGCGTGGCCGAAGGACGGCACTGGCAGGACAAGAGCAGCGTGTCCATGTTCCTCTACAACCAGATCTACTCGCCCATGCAAGCCACGATGTTCGCGTTGCTGGCGTTCTTCATCGCCTCGGCGGCGTTTCGCGCGTTTCGCATCCGCACCGTCGAGGCCGGCATGCTGGCGGTCGCGGCGCTCATCGTGATGCTGGGGCGCGTGCCGATCGGCAACGAGATGACATCCTGGCTGCCGGAGTCCATTCGGCTGGGGGCGGTGCAGGAATGGATCATGAACGTGCCGCAGAATGCCGCCAAGCGCGCCATCCTCATAGGCGCCGCCATGGGCGTCATGGCCACCGGCCTGCGAGTTATCCTCGGCATCGAGCGGGCCTACCTGGGCGGAGGCGACTGACATGAAGCTCGCCTGGCTCGAAGGGCTTGATCGCCGCTGGCTGTTCCTCATCGTGGGGCTGCTCGTGCTGGGACCGTTGCTGCGGCCCATCGGGCTGCCGCTCGAGGCTTCCAAGCCCGTGCGACAGTTCTATGACGCGATCGAGGCGGTCCCGAACGGCGCCATCGTGCTGATGTCGTGCGACTACGACCCGGGTGGCAAGCCGGAGACGGTCCCCATGACGAAGACCGCCCTGCGACAGTTGTGGGACAAGAAATGCCGCGTCGTGGTGACCTGCCTGTGGACTGGCGGCTCGGGGCTGGTGGACCAGACGGTGGAGTCGGTGGCCGAGGAGTATCGCGCCTCGGGCAAGTCGCTGGTCTACGGCACGGACTACGTGAACCTCGGCTACAAGGCCGGCTACGAGGCGGTAATGGTGCTGATGGGGAAGGGCATCGGCAATGCCTTCCCCCAGGACCATCGCGCCAATCCCACCGCTTCGCTGCCGCTGATGCGTGACGTGCGCGACTACTCGAGCTTCGCGCTGCTGGTGAACATCTCCGCGGGCTATCCGGGCACGAAGGAGTGGGTGCAGCAGGTGAACTCTCGCTTCCACCTGCCCATGGTCTCGGGTTGCACGGCGGTGAGCGCGCCGGAGTATTACCCCTATCTTCAGTCCGGCCAGCTGCGCGGCCTGCTGGGAGGCATGGCGGGCGCGGCCGAGTACGAGAAGCTCCGTCACGAGAGGGGCTCCGCCACCGAAGGCATGGACGCGCAATCGCTCGCGCACGTGTTCGTGGCGCTGTGCATCGTCCTGGGGAACGTCGTGCATTGGAGCAAGCGGGGAGGCGCCGGCGCATGAACTTGAGCCAAGACCTCGGCGTGTGGTTGGAAGCGCTGCTCACGCTGTTCGTGTTCTCGTTCCTCTACAAGGACAATCCGCTCTATAAGCTGGCCGAGCACCTGTTCGTGGGGGTGTCGGCCGGCTACTACATCGTGCTGAATGTCTGGACGGTGGTGATGCCCAACCTGTGGGACCCACTCGTGCGCACGTTCTCCGGGCGCGACCCGATCACGCACGCGGCCGTCACCCAGGTGGGCGGTCCGTTCGCCGCTTCGGTCGGCGACTACCGCGGTTGGTTCCTCATCCCGGCGGTACTCGGCGTGCTGCTGTTCTCGCGCATGGTGAGCCGCATCGACTGGGTGTCGCGCTGGTCGCTCGCCATGATCATCGGCGTATACGCCGGCCTCAAGACCACCGGGTTCGCGCAGGGCGACCTCGTGGCGCAGGTGCAGGCGAGTATGCAGCCGCTGTGGTCGACGGATGTGTGGACCGGCCTCAACGCCATCCTGTTCACGATCGGGCTGCTCACCTCGCTGCTGTACTTTTTCTATAGCCGCGAGCACAAGGGCACGCTCGGCGTGCTCGCCCGCACCGGCATCGTGTTCCTTATGGTGTCGTTCGGCGCGGGTTACGGCTACACGGTGATGTCGCGTCTGTCGCTGCTGATCGGGCGCTTCCAGTTCCTGCTCGAGGACTGGCTCGGCATGAAGTGAGTCACGCGCTCCGGTCGGAGTGCGTGACGGGCGAGGGAGACTCCGTGCGGATCACGCTCTGGCCGGACGAGCCGCACGACGCCCCGGCCCAGATGGCCCGCGACGCGGCGCTGTTGGAGATCGCCGCCGCGGGAACGCTGCCCGGCACACTGCTGCGCCTCTACACTTTCGATCCCCCAGGCATCACGCTCGGCCGCACGCAAGATCCGGCGCGCGAGCTGGACCTGGCGGCGCTCGAACGCGACGGGGTGCTCTGGGCTCTGCGCCCCACGGGCGGACGCGCCATCTGGCACGACGAGGAGTGGACGTTCTCGCTGGTGACGCGGGTGGGCCCCGGGGGCTGGGCGAGCACGCCGGCCGCTGCCTACGAGCGGACCGGCCGACTACTCGCCGAGGCCTTCCGGAAGCTGGGCGTCCCCGTGGCGCTCGCCCCGGGCTCTCCGCGCGGTCCGGGCGCTCCCCGCGCGGCGAGCGGCGCGGCGCCGCCCTGCTTCGCCTCGACCGCGCGCTTCGAGCTCCAGCTGGACGGGCGGAAGGTGGCGGGGATCGCGCAGCGCGTCGTGCGTGGCGCGCTGCTCCAGCAGGGGAGCCTGCTGCTTGGCGATTCACACGCGACGCTCGCGCGCTATGTTCGCGGCGAGGACGCCGGGCGCGCGCGCCTCGCGGCTTCCTGGCGGGACGCCGCTTCGCCCGTGGGGCGCTGGCTGGGAGAGGATCGCTCGCTGGCCCGGCTTGCGGACGCGCTCGAGGGCTTGCTCGACGACGTGCATCGGGTCAGCGCCGGCAGACCCGCCGAGGCTCTTGGGCTGCCCGAACTGCCGCGCCGGTCCGGCTAGGTTTGCCCCGCCGCTGCTCGGCTCCCTATACTGCCGCGAACGTGTAACTCCTTGCTGGATATGGACCCGGACCCGGAGGTAGGGATGCCGACTCGCGCGGGATGGACCGGCCTGGTGGCACTGTCGCTCGTACTTGGAGGCTGCGGCGGCGGGGGCCAGCGTGGCGCCGCGTACGTGGACCGGCTGCCGCTTCCCGCGGACCCGATGACAGTGACCATGGACGAGTCGGGCCCTCACGGGGGCCGGTTCGTGGCGGGCGCCACGTCGAGTCCCAAGACGTTCAATCCCATCATGGCGAACGAGACGTCCTCCAACGAGATCATCCAGCTGTTGTTCATCTCGCTCACCGACATCGACTACCGAACTCAGGAAGACATCCCGATGCTGGCCAAATCGTGGGAGCTGTCGCCGGATGGCCGAACGGCCACGTTCCACCTGCGCCGCGGCGCGTGCTTCTCCGACGGGCACCCCATCACCAGCGACGACGTGAAGTTCTCCTTCGACGTGGTGATGGACCCGGAACTGCACCCGTCCATGCAGGACGCGCTCATCATGGACATCGGTGGGAAGCGGAGGCCGTTCACGTACAGCGCGCCCGACTCCTACACGTTCGTGGTCACCGCGCCGGCGGTGGACGCCCTGATCCTGCCGCACTCGAGCAACATCCGGATCGTTCCCCGGCATGTTCTCGAGCCGACCTTCCGCGCCGGTGGCTTCGGTTCCCGCTTCACCACCGCCACGCCGCCCGAGAGCCTCGTCACCAGCGGGCCGTTCCGGCTCAAGTCCTACCTTGAGAACCAGCAGACGGTGCTGGAGCGGAACCCGTACTGGTTCGGCGTGGACGCCGCGGGCAAGCGCTTGCCGTACCTGGACGAGATCGTGTTCCGCGTCGCCAAGGACCAAGACGTCGCCGCGCAGATGTTCCACGCCGGCGAACTCGACGGCCTCGACAACGTCAAGGCCGAGGACTACAAGAAGTACGTCGCCGAGCAACAGCAGAAGGGCTTCTTGCTGCACGACGTGGGTGCCTCGTTCAACACGAACTTCCTGTGGTTCAACCTGAACCGCGTGCGGACGCCGGAAAAGGGCAGGAAGCTCGGCGACCCCAGGGTGGCGCCGCACCAGTTCGCGTGGTTCTCGAACCGCGACTTCCGGCGCGCCGTCTCCATGGCGATCGACCGGGAGTCCATCATCAAGGGCCCGTACTATGGTTACGGTCTCAAGGCCTGGGCCATGATGACGCCGGGGAACGCTCGCTGGTACGACTCGACGATCACCGCGCCTGACCATGATCCGGCCGGAGCGCGCGCGCTGCTTGACCGGCTCGGTCTCACCGATCGCAACGGCGACGGCGTGCGCGAGGATGACGCCGGACGGCCCGTGGCGTTCACGCTCATCTACAACGCCGACAACAAGCTTCGGGCTTCCATGGCAACGCTGCTGCAGGACGACCTCGCCAAGGTGGGCATCCGGCTCACACCGAGCGGTGTGGATTTCAATACGCTGGTCACGAAGACGCGCAACGATCATCAGTACGAGGCCTGCCTGCTGGGACTGGGTTCCGCCGTGCCCTCGGACCCCGGCATGGGCGCCAACTTCTGGAAGTCCACCGGGCTCACGCACTACTGGAACGTGCGACAGCCGGAGGGCAAGCCCGACACGCCGGCCGAGGCGCGCATCAACGAGATCTTCCAACGTCACGTGAACACTACGGACCTCGCCGCGCGCAGGGCGACGTACCGGGAGATGGCGCAGGTGTTGAACGACGAGTGCTTCGTCGTATGGCTGCCCACGTTGCTCATGCGAATCCCGGTGAGCAGCCGGTTCGGGAACATCCACCCGAGCCCGATGCCGCATCGCATCCTGTGGAACGCGGACCGTATCTTCCAGAAGTCCCCGGCGAAGCCGAGCTGACCGCGGACGGATGCGGACCTTTCTCCTCCGGCGGCTGCTGCAGACGATCCCGCTGCTGCTCGGGATCTCGGCGCTCACGTTCCTTCTCCTACAATTGGCGCCGGGGGACTTCCTCGCCACCATGGCGGACAATCCGCAGATCTCGCCCGCGGCGATCGAGGCGATGCGCCGGCGCTTCGGGCTGGACCAGCCGTGGTGGGCGCAGTACCTGCTGTATCTCAAGAACGTGTTCCTGCACCTCGATTTCGGCGAGTCGTTCTCGCGCCACCAACCGGTGTTCAACGTGCTGCGCACGGGGCTCGCGAACACGCTGCTGCTGGCGAGTGCCGCTGCGGTGGTGACCTGGGGCCTCGCCATCCCGCTCGGCGTGATCGCCGCCGTCCGCCAGTACGGCTGGGCTGACCGCGCGCTGTCGTTCACGGCGTTCGTCTGGCTGTCGGTCCCCGAGGTGTTGTCCGGACTGCTGCTGCTGTGGCTGGCGGCGGTCACGGGCTGGTTCCCGATCGGCGGCATGCGGGACTTGGACCACGAATACTTCACCGGCCTCCAGAAGGTGGGCGACATCCTGCGCCACCTGGTGCTGCCGGCGCTGGTGGTGGGCCTGATCCCGCTCGCGGGCCGCATGCGCCAGATGCGCGCGAACCTGCTGGACCAGCTCCGGCTCGATTATGTGACCACGGCCCGGGCCAAGGGGCTCCCCGAGCGGACCGTGGTCATGCGCCACGCGCTTCGCAATGCGTTGAACCCACTCATCACGCTGTTCGGGTTCACGCTCGGTTCGCTGGTCTCGGGCTCGTTCGTGGCCGAGACCATCTTTTCGTGGCCGGGCCTCGGGACACTCACGCTGGAGGCCCTGAACGCGCAGGACCAGTACCTGGTGATGGGTTCCGTGCTCATGGCTTCATCGGTCCTGATCGCCGGTAACTTGGTGGCCGACGTGTTGCTGGCCGCCGCCGACCCGCGCATCCGCCATGACTGAACACGAACCGCTTCCGGTCCAGACGCCAGCCCGCCTGTTCTGGCGCCAGCTCCGACGAAGCCCGCTGGCGCTGGTGGGAGGCGCGCTGCTCGTGGTGCTTTACGCCGGCTCGGCGCTGGCGCCGTTTCTCGCGCCCTACGCCGAGAGCGACATCGACCGCGACCGGTTCTTCCATCCGCCCACGCCGCTTCACCTCCGGGATGCCGAGGGACGCTGGCACCTGCGTCCGTTCGTGCATGGCAGTCGGGGCGGCATGGACCAGGCGTACGAGGAGGATCCTGGCAAGTCGTATCCCCTGCGTTGGTTCGTGAAGGGGGCCCGCTATCAGCTATTCGGTGTGCTGCCGTCCGACCGCCACCTGTTTGGCGTGGACGCGCCGGGGCGCATCTATATTTTCGGCGCCGACGATGCCGGCCGCGATGTGTGGACGCGGCTGCTGTTCGGTTCCCAGGTCTCGCTCACCGTGGGACTCGTGGGCATCGCCATCTCGTTCAGCCTGGGACTCCTGCTCGGCGGGGTGAGCGGCTACTACGGCGGCTGGGTGGACACGCTCATCATGCGCGGCACAGAGCTGCTCCTGAGCATCCCCGGGCTCTACCTGATCGTGGCGCTTCGCGGTGTGTTCCCACTGGACCTGCCGAGCCAGCAGACCTACCTCGCCATCGTGGCGATCCTCGCGTTCATCGGCTGGGCGGCGCTCGCGCGTGTCATCCGCGGCATGGTGTTGTCACTCCGCCAAGCCGAGTATGTGCTCGCCGCACAAGCGCTGGGCGCCTCGAGCCTGCGCGTCATCGTTCGGCACATCCTGCCGAACACGATGTCGTTCACCATCGTGGCGGCGACCGTCGCGGTTCCGGGTTACATTCTCGGCGAGGTGTTCCTGAGTTTCCTCGGCGTGGGCGTTCAGCCCCCGGCCGCGAGCTGGGGCAACATGCTGAACGCCGCCCGGAGCCAGCGCGTGCTCACGTCGTTCCCGTGGATGCTGTTGGCACCCGGCACGGCCATCTTCCTCACCGTCATGGCATTCAACTTCTTCGGCGACGGGTTGCGCGACGCGCTCGATCCGCGCAAGACCCCGGGAGGGCAGGGATGACCGAGCCGTTGCTCGAGCTGCGCGAGCTCCAGACCCACTTCTTCACCGACGATGGCGTGGTGCGCGCCGTGGACGGCGTGTCTTTCGCGCTGTCGCCGGGCGAGACGCTGGCCGTCGTGGGGGAGTCCGGCAGCGGCAAGAGCGTGACGAGCCTGTCCATCCTGCGTCTCGTGGCGACACCGCCCGGGCGCATCGTCGGCGGAAGCATCCGATTCCGCGGCCGGGACCTGCTGGCCCTCTCCGAAGCGGAGATGCGCGCCATCCGGGGCAAGGAGATCTCGATGATCTTCCAGGAGCCCATGACCAGCCTGAACCCCGTCTACACCTGCGGCGATCAGATCATGGAGGTGATCGAGCTGCACGAGGGGCTCGACCGCCGGGCGGCGCGCGTACGCGCCATCGAGATGCTGCAACGCGTCGGCATCTCGTCCCCCGAGCAGCGCGTGGACGAGTATCCACACCAGATGTCCGGCGGCATGCGGCAGCGTGTCATGATCGCCATGGCGCTCGCCTGCAAGCCGGCGGTCCTGATAGCCGACGAGCCCACCACCGCGCTCGACGTGACGATCCAGGCGCAGATTCTCGACCTGCTGCGCGAGCTCCGGCGCGAACTGGGCATGGCGGTGCTGCTCATCACGCACGATCTGGGCGTGGTGGCCGAGACCGCGGACCGCGTGGCGGTGATGTACGCGGGCCAGGTGGTGGAGTACTGCGGCGTGCGCGAGGCGTTCCGTTCCACGCGTCATCCCTACACAGCCGGCCTGCTGGCGTCGCTGCCGCGACTCGGCGTGGAGAACCAGCGGCTGCGCGTGATCCCGGGCAACGTGCCGAACCCGGTACGTTTCCCCAGCGGCTGCCGGTTCCATCCGCGCTGTCCGCTGGCGGTGGAGCGTTGCCGGAGCGAGGTGCCGACACTGCGCGACGTGGGCGGCGGCCACCTCGCGCGTTGTTTCCGGGCGGAGGAGATCGCGTCGGGCGCCGTGGACCCGGTGGCGGGTGAGGGAGCCAACTGTGGCTGAGGCGCTGCTCGAGGTGCGCGACTTGCGCAAGCACTTCCCCATCCGCAAGGGACTTTTCAGCCGTGTGGCGGGGCACGTGCGAGCCGTGGACGGCGTGTCGTTCGACCTGCGCTCTGGCGAGACGCTCGGCTTGGTGGGCGAGAGCGGTTGCGGCAAGACCACGACCGGCCGCTGCCTGCTCCGGCTGATCGAGCCCAGCTCGGGGACGGTCCGATTCGCTGGCCGCGACGTGACCGGGCTGGCGGCGGGGGAGCTGCGCGCGCTTCGTCGCGAGATGCAGATCGTCTTCCAGGATCCTTACTCCAGCCTCAATCCCCGCCTCACCATTGGCAGCATGCTGGCCGAGCCGCTCGCGATCCACGGCCTGGCCCGCGGCGCGGCAGCCCGCGACCGCGTGGCCGAGCTGCTCACGTTGGTGGGCATGTCGCCGGAGCACGCGCGCCGCTACCCGCACGAGTTCTCGGGTGGGCAGCGCCAGCGCCTGGGCATCGCGCGCGCGCTCGCGGTGAAGCCGCGCCTGCTGGTGCTCGACGAGCCCGTGTCGGCGCTGGACGTGTCGATCCAGGCGCAGATCGTGAACCTGTTGCAAGACCTCCAGCGCGACCTTGGCCTCACCTACCTGTTCGTGGCGCACGACCTGTCGGTGGTGGAGCACATCAGCACGCGTGTCGCTGTCATGTACCTGGGGCGCATCGTCGAACTGGCGGACCGCGAGACGCTCTACCGCGACCCGCGCCACCCCTACACCCGATCGCTCCTGTCCGCCGTCCCCGTGCCGGATCCCGACCGGCGTTCCCAGCGCATCGTCTTGAAGGGTGACGTGCCGAGTGCGGCCCGGCCGCCGTCGGGCTGCCGCTTCCACCCCCGCTGCCCGCTCACGGTGGAACGCGGCGAGTTGGCGCGCTGCTCGAGCGATGATCCCATGCTACGCGAGGTGGCTCCGGGGCACTGGGTGGCCTGCCACTTCGCCTGATACCACGCTCGCCGGCTCGAGGGTGGGCGATTCGCCCCGAACCGCGGCGCACAGCGGGCCAAGCGCCCCAGTAGCGCAATGGCGTCGCGTGCCGGACGCAACGGGAGCGGGCTGGCCGTGCCTGCGTGACCCACCGAATCGCGCCACGCGCCACGCATTCGCAGCGACATGCGGGGAGTGCCGGGCTTCGCGTGGCGTTGGCATCGCGATTGCGATGACAGGGAAGTGAGCCTGCGCACGGCGCTCGCACTCGGCCGATCGCGGCGAACACTCGAAGGTGTGCTCCCTGTCCTCCTCGTGCTTGGCGGTCTGTGGGCTGATCCCCCTATCGCGAGCGAAGGAGTCTTACGGACATGCACACGGTTGGTATGGGGAGCGTTGTGTAGGGCCCTGGAACTGGCGGCGCCATAGCCTCCGCGCTCGACTCGCGCGTCCGCACGCCGGGGCCCATGAAAGTCACCGCCCTCACACGACGAGTGTGGGGGCGGTTCGCTTGGGCGTGGAGGCTGTCGTCGGCGTTGACCGGCGCGCCATGCGGGGGTAGCTTCCGCGGGCTGCCCGCGCGGCCGGACCCGTTCTTCGAACGGGTGCCCCGCGGGACGGCGCTGGACGCGAATGGAGGCGCATGGACCCCGCCCCGACGGGACGCTCGCTGGGACTGGTCGAGACGCACGGCTGGATCGCCGCGGTGGAAGCCGCGGACGCGATGACCAAATCCGCCCGCGTCACCATCACCCGCTACGAGGTCACGCGCGGGGCGCTGGTCACGATCCTGGTCCGCGGCGAGCTCGCCGAGGTCGAGGCCGCCGTGGCCGCGGGATCCGCCGCCGCCGCCGCCATCGGGGAGCTTCGCCGGGGGCACGTTATCGCGCGACCGGCGCCCGAACTCGAATCCGTGATCCTGACGCGGCGCCAGTCGGCGCCCTGACCGCTTCACCCCTTTGCGGAGGATGCGATGCAGGAAGAGGCTCTGGGCTTGATCGAGACGCGCGGCTTCGTGGCCATGGTCGAGGCGTCGGACGCCATGGTGAAGGCGGCGCGCGTGACGCTCGTTCACTACGAGAAGATCGGCGGCGGCTACGTCACCACGGTCGTGCGCGGTGACGTCGCCGCGGTGCGAGCAGCCACCGAGGCCGGCGCCGCGGCCGCCGCAAAGGTGGGCGAGGTGGTGTCGGTGCACGTCATCCCGCGGCCGCACGGCCAGCTCGAGGACGCGCTGCCCATCCGCCGTCCCGAGACCGCCGGCAAGAAGTAGCCATGATCCTCGCCAAGGTGCTGGGCACCGTGGTGAGCACGCGCAAGGACCCGGGGCTCTTGGGACTCAAGCTGCTGCTCGCTCGCGAGGTGGATGCCGCGTTCAAGCCCGCGGGTAGTCAGGTCGTTGCCGTGGACGCCGTCGGCGCGGGTGAGGGCGAACTGGTGCTGATCGCGGCCGGATCCTCGGCACGCCTGACCGAGGCCACGAAGGATCGGCCGGTGGATCACGTCATCTGCGGCATCGTGGACGTGGTCGAGGTCGAAGGCCGCGAAGCCTACGTGAAGCGCGCGGGGCTGCCCGCGTGAGTGGCCGTTGAGTCTCGACCCCGCACGCATCGGCGCCATCGTGGCCGAGGTGCTCGAACGGCTGGAGCGCGACCCGGCGGACCCGGCGGCGGCGCGACCACTCGGTATTCATGTCTCGCTCGACGACGCCGTGGCCGCGGCGCGTCGCTCGTTCGAGGTCTGGCGCGACACGCCGCTCGAGGTGCGCGGGCGCGTCATCACTTCCATCCGCGACACCCTGGTGGCGAGCCTGGAAGCGTTGTCGAAGCTGGCGGTGGAGGAGACCGGGTTCGGGCGCGTCGAGGACAAGATCCTCAAGAACCGGTTGGTGGCCGAGAAGACCCCCGGCACCGAGGACCTGGAACCCGTGGCATGGACGGGGGACCACGGGCTCACGCTGCTCGAGCGCGCGCCCTACGGCGTGATCGCGGTGATCACCCCGGTCACAAACCCGAGCGAGACCATCATCAACAACGGCATCTCCATGATCGCCGGCGGCAATACCTGCGTGTTCTGCCCGCACCCGAACGCGCGTCGCGTGTCGGCGCTGACGATCGACCTCATGAATCGCGCCGCCCGTCGCGCAGGGGCGCGCGAGCCGCTGTTCCACTCGGTGGCCGAGCCCACGCTGGACGTGGCGAAGGCGATGCTGCGCTACCCGGGCATTCGGTTGAATGTCGTCACCGGCGGGCCCGGGGTGGTGAGGGAAGCGCTCGACGCCGGCAAGAAGGCCATTACCGCCGGGCCGGGCAACCCGCCGTCGGTGGTGGACGAGACCGCGGATCTCGAGCGAGCGGCGCGCGACCTGGTCATGGGCGCTTCGCTCGACAACAACATCGTCTGCACCGACGAGAAAGAGATCATCTGCGTCTCGATCGTGGCGGACCGACTGAAAGAGTGCATGTCGCGCTCGGGCGCGATCGTGCTGGCGGCGCACCAGACCGAGCAATTGAAGCGCCTGATCCTCGAGACCGACAAGGGGCCACGCAAGCATGGTGCCATCAACCGTAAGTACGTCGGCAAGGATGTCGCGGTGATCCTGCGCGACGCCGGCATCTCGTGTGGTCCGGACAAGCGCCTCGCGCTGTGCGAGGTTGACGCCGACCACGCGTTCCTGTGGACGGAGCTCATGATGCCGGTGCTGCCGCTGGTGCGCGTGCGACACGTGGACGACGCCATCGACTTCGCGGTCGAGGTGGAGCACGGCTACCGGCACACGGCCTCGATGCACTCTCGCAACATCGACAAGCTGCACCGCATGGCCCGGGCGTGCGACGCCTCGATCTTTGTAAAGAACGGCCCGAACGCGTCCGGGCTCGGCTGGAACGGCGAGGGTCCCACCAGCTTCACCATCGCCAGCCCGACGGGCGAGGGCATGACCACCGCGCGCAGCTTCACGCGCATCCGCCGCTGCACGCTCGTGGACCGGTTCCGTATCGTATGAACCCGGTCGCCATCGCCGCCCTCGAGACGTCGAGCATCGCGCAAGGGATCGTCACCGCCGACGCCATGGTCAAGGAAGCCGAGGTCCTGGTGATCGAGGCCACGGTGCTCTCGCCCGGACGCTACTGGATCGTGGTGGGTGGCGACGTGGCACCCGTGCGCGCGGCCCATCGGCGCGGGGTCGAGGTGGCCGCGGACGCGCTCCTGGACCAGCTGTTCATCCCGCAGTTGCACGATGGCGTCCTGCCCGCGCTGCGCGGCGTGGTGCCCGCAAGCGCCGATGACGCCGTGGGCGTCATCGAGACGCTCACCGCCGCCTCGGCGATCGTGGCGGCCGACGTGGCCGCCAAGGCCGCGCGCATCGTGCTGCGCGACGTGCGGCTCGCCAACGGCATCGGCGGCAAGGGCGTTGTCGTGCTCTCGGGCGGGCTCCCCGACGTGCAGGCCGCGGTGGAGGAGGGCCGGGCCGAGGCGCGCCGGCGCGGATTGCTCGCACGCGCCGTGGTGATCCCGCGCATGGACGCGCGGCTACGGGCGCGGATCGTCTGATGCTGTTCGCCCGCGTGATCGGAACTGTCGTCTGCACCGAGAAGGTGCCGTCGTGGCGTGGCCAGCGGCTGCTGTTGCTCGAGACCACCGACCCCGCGGGAGCGCCCACCGGCGGGCGGCCGTGGACCGCGATCGACCTGGTCTCGGCAGCACCCGGGCAGCGCGTGTTCGTGGTGCGCGGCCGTGAGGCCGCGGTGGCACTCGCCAACCCCGAGAACCCTGCGGACGCGGCCATCGTCGGGCTCATCGACCACGTCCATCAGGATGTGCCCGAGCGGGAGCACTAGTGTTCCTGGCGCGCGTCACGGGCGAGGTGGTGGCCACCATCAAGCACGCGCACCTCGCTGGCCGAAAGCTCCTGCTGGTCGCTCCCGAGCCCACGCCCGGCCGGCCCGTGCCGCCTTCGGTCATCGCCGTGGACACGGTGGACGCGGGCGTCGGAGACCGCGTGCTGGTGGCCGACGAGGGGAACGCTGCGGCCCAGGTATTGGGGATGCCGCGCGGCCCGGTGCGCACGGTCGTGGTGGGCGTGGTGGACGCCGTGGACGGGCCGGAAGCACCCCCTCCCGGCGACCGCCCTTGAGCGAAAGCCCCCGGGCGCTTATGTTTGCGGCGACTCAGCATAAGGAGGCCCGTCGTGCCGCTCTATGAGTACGGGTGCCCGGCTTGCCGCCACGCATGGGAGTCACTTCAGGACCGCTGGGATTCACCCGCTCCGGCCTGTCCGGCCTGCGGCGCCACCCGGTCCGAGCGCAAAGTCAGCACGTTCGCCGTCGTCGCAGCGCCCGCGAGCAGCTCGCGTCCCGCTTCCGGGCCCTGTGGCTCGGGCGATTGCGCGTGCCGCAGGGCAGAAGACCAGTCATGAAGACGACCAACCGGGAGGACGCACGATGACCAAGGCGGACCTGGTGGAGGAGATCGCCGCGACCACGGGGGTCTCGCGGAATCACACGGCTGTGATCATCGACGGCATGCTGGACGCCGTCTGCCGCGCGCTCAGCGAGGGCAAGCACCTCGAGATCCGCGGTTTCGGGACGTTCAAGGTGCGCGAGCGCCGTGCGCGGCGCGCGCGCAATCCTCGCAGCGGCACCGAGGTCCAGGTGCCCGCGAAGCTGGTGCCGGTGTTCAAGCCCAGCAAGGAACTCAAGGCCCAGGTCCTCGAGACCCCGGCCACGACGACGAGCGGATCGGTCGCCTGACCGACCGCCCACGAGATACCGAGGAAAGGAGCCAGGATGGGTTCGGGGAAGAAGCGGAAACGCAAGAAGATCGCGACGCACAAGCGGAAGAAGCGCCTCCGGAAGAATCGTCATAAGAAGCGCGTCCGCTAATCGTCCCGCTCGGGACCCCGATGCCATCCGCCGCCTCCTCGGCCGCGCGCACTTTGCGCGCGGCCGATGGAGCTTCGATCCCGCACGTCGTGGTTCGGGCGTGCGGGAACTCGTTTGTCGCGGCAAGCTCGTTCCCGAGGACGGCGACTGGGTCGTGGCGGAGGTGCCGTGGGAGGGCGCGGCCCGACTGATCGAGGTGCTGGGCGCCGAGGACCGTCCGGAGTGGGATGACGCCTCGGTGGCGTCGCAGTTCCGGCTGCGTGTGCACTTCCCGCCCGAAGCCGAAGCCGAGGCCGCGCGTTACGGCGAGCCGGAGGCTCGCGACCTCGTGCATCGAGAAAACCGGCGCGACGACGTCGTGGTCACGATCGACCCGGAGGACGCCCGCGACCACGACGACGCGCTGGGCGTACGGGCACTCCCGGGAGGCCGGTTCGAGGTGGGAATCCACATCGCCGACGTGTCCTGGTATGTGCGCCCCGGGAGCGCGCTGGACGACGAGGCGCGTGCCCGTGGCAGCAGCTGTTATCTGCCGGGCGGCGTGGTGCCCATGCTCCCCGAACGGCTCTCGGGGGACCTGTGCTCGTTGCGCGAGGGGGCGGACCGGCTCGCGCTGTCGGTGTTCGTGGAGCTCGATGCGCGCGGCACGTTGCACCAGTATCGCTTCGCCGCCACCGTGATCCGCAGCCGCGCCCGGCTCTCCTACGAGCAGGTGCAGCGCTCGTTGGACGGCGAGGAGGCCCTGCGCGGAGCGCTTGCGGGGCCGGTCGAGGAGCTCATGAGATTGGCGCGTGCCCTCCGGGCACGCCGCTTTGCGGTGGGTGCGCTGCAGATCGAATCCACCGAGGTGAAAGCGGTACTCGACGCGCGGGGCGGGACCGTCGCCATGGTGCGACGACCGCACCTCGAGAGCCACGAACTGGTGGAGGAGTTCATGCTGCTCGCCAATCGCTGCGTGGGCGAGGCGGCGTCCGTGCGCGGCAGCGGCGTGCTGTGGCGGGTGCACGAGCCGCCACTTGGGCGGAAGCTCGCCGAGCTGGACGAGGTGCTACGCGTGCTGGGGCTGCCGCGGCTCGGCCATGTGAGCGAGCCCCACAAGGCGCTCCAGGCGCTGCTCGCCGTGCCACTCGATCCGGCGCGAAAGCGCATCGTGCACCGGCTGGCGCTTCGCTCGCTCACGCGGGCGCGCTACCTGGAGCGCGACCTCGGGCACTTCGGGCTCGCCACGCGCGAGTACCTGCACTTCACCTCGCCCATCCGGCGCTACCCCGACCTGCACAACCATCGCCGCGTACGCGAGTGGGTGCTCAAGGCACGTGACTCGGCGTGGGATCCGCACGAGAATGCGCAGCTCGCCACGGAGTGCAGCGCCCGGGAGCAGGACGCCACCGACGCCGAGCGCGAGGCCACCAAGGTCAAGGGACTGCGGCTGCTGGCGGGGAGACTCGGGGAGCAGGCTTCGGGTAGTATCTCGGGGCTCGTACCCAGGGGATTCTTCGTGGAGCTGGACGATCCGCCGGTGGACGGTTTCGTCGCCGTCGGCGATCAACTCGACGACCGTTTCGATCTGGATCCCGCGGGCGTGCGGCTGGTGGGGCGCAGGTCGCGTCGCCGGTTCACGCTCGGCGACCCGGTCGTGGTGACGATCGCGCGAGTGGACGTGCCCGCGCGCGAGAGCGATCTCGTGCTCGACGAGGGGCAGCCGCGGCGAGGGCGCCGCACAACCAGGAGGCAAGGATGGCGGTGAAGAAGACCAGTCCGCGCCGTGGCCGGGAACGCCGCGGCAGTGAGCGGGCCGACGCACGGCTGTCCATGCGCGTCGACGCCGGAGCCATGGCGGGCTCCGCCAAGATCGTGACCGAGAGCCAGAACATCTCGTCCAGCGGTGTGTACTGCCACGCCTCGCACTACTTGGCACCACTCTCCAAGGTGCAGCTCACGATCGTGTTCCCGCGCGTGCCCGGAGGTGATGGCGCTTCGCAGGAGCTGGTGAAGTGCGACGGCATCGTGGTGCGTTGCGATCAGCGCGCCGGCGACCGTTCCGAAACGCCGTACGAGCTGGCCTGCATGTTCACGGGGCTCGAGCCGGGGCTGCGTGGCCGGGTCGAGGAGTTCGTGACCTGGCGGAATCTCCAGGCGCTGCGTGCCGCGCTCGCCCCGCCTCCGGCAGCACGACGAAAGGTGACCTTGCGCCGGGCCGCGCCCCGCAATACCGCGAAGACCACGAAGACCACTTCGCGCGCCTCCGCCGCGCGGCCGGCGCGCGCGGGCGCCGCCAAGAAGAGCTCCGTCCGGCGCGCGGGACGGGCAAGCCGCTGACCGCTCCGGTGGGCTCGACGCCCCGCGTCGGGGTGCAGCGGGGGCGCCGCCTCACGGGTACGTTCACGCCCCCGGGCGACAAGTCCATCACGCATCGCGCGTTGCTGTTCGGCC
The DNA here is from genome assembly GCA_964418975.1 of uncultured bacterium. Classification (GTDB taxonomy): domain Bacteria; phylum Eisenbacteria; class RBG-16-71-46; order RBG-16-71-46; family RBG-16-71-46; genus JAIOPA01. Next base: position 22,291 of record CAYQNV010000074.1, read on the forward strand.
TGCTCGCCCACGGCACGACGCGCATCTCGGGCGGCAATCCGGGCGAGGACTGCCGACGTTCGGCGGCCTGCGCCGCCGAGCTCGGCGCGCGCGTGCGGACTACGCCCGGCGGCTGGCAGCTGGACGGCACGGCGGGCCGTCTCGAGGAGCCGCGAGCACCACTCGAGTGCGGGAACTCGGGCACCACGCTGCGACTCCTCGCCGGCATCGTGGCCGCACGGCCGCTCGTCACGCGGCTCCACGGAGATGACTCACTTTCGCGCCGACCCATGCGACGCATCTCCGAGCCGCTCGCGCGCATGGGAGCGCGCATCGAAGGCCAGGGCGACGCATGCACGCCTCCGCTCACCGTGACGGGCGGAGCGTTGCACGGCATCGAGTACGACATCCCCATGGCGAGTGCGCAGGTGGCCACGTGCGTACTTCTCGCCGGTCTCGCCGCGAGTGGCGAGACCTGTGTGCGTCTGCCGGGCCCGGCCCGCGATCACACCGAACGCATGCTCCCGGCGTTCGGCGTGCACGTGGAAACGCGCGAGCTCGCCCACGGCGGCCGCTCGCTGCGCGTGCGCGGTGGCAGTCCGCTGCATGCCGCCGACGTGCATGTGCCCGGGGACTTCTCGGCGGCCGCATTTCTTTTTGCCGCCGCGGCGGCGGAGCCCGGGGCCAGCGTCACGGCGCGGCAGGTGAACCTGAATCCCACGCGCACGGCCTTCCTGGATGTCCTGCGCGAGATGGGGGCGCGGGTGAGCGCGACGGACGAGACCGTCGCGGCGGGTGAGCCGCTGGGCGACATCACCGTGCGCGGCCCGGATCGGCTGCGCGCGTTCGACGTGCCGCCGGAGTGGTTGCCACGCATGGTGGACGAGGCGCCCGCCTGGGCGGTGGTGGCCTCGGCCGCGCACGGGACGTCACGCTTGGTCGGCGCGAGCGAGCTGCGGGTAAAGGAGAGCGACCGGATCGCCGCGCTCGCCACCGGGCTCGCCGTGCTGGGCATCGCCTGCGCCGAGCGCGCGGACGGCCTCGAGGTGACGGGCGGTGAAGTGCGCGGCGGCGGACGCATCGCCACGCACCACGATCACCGCATCGCCATGGCGTTTGCAGCCCTCGCCTGCCGCACCCAGGAGCCGGTGTGGTTCGATGACCTGGCCAGCGTGGCCACGTCCTACCCCGACTATTTCGACACGCTCGCCTCGCTCGGGGCCGCCGTGCTCCCAGACACGGAAGCGGGGGGCGCGGCGTGAGCTTCGTCGTGACCATCGACGGCCCGGCCGCGGCGGGCAAGAGCACCACGGCGCGCGCGATCGCCCAGCAGCTCGGCTGGCGCTACCTCGACACCGGAGCTTATTACCGCGCGCTCGCGCTGAAAGGCCTGCGCGAGGGGCCGCCGCACGACGACGCGGCGGCCACCCGCCTCGCACGCGAGACACGCATCGAGTTCTCAGGGGACCCGGCGCGCCCGCACGTGCTACTGGACGGCGAGGACGTGACCGATTCGATCCGCTCGCCCGACGTGAGCGAGGGCGCCTCGCGCGTGGCGGCATTCCCCGGCGTGCGCCGGCTGCTCGTGAAATGGCAGCGCTCGCTCCGGGAACGGGAGCCGCTCGTGGGCGAGGGGCGCGATCTCGGCACCGTCGTGTTCCCCGACGCCGAGGTGAAGCTGTTCCTGGACGCCGACCTGGACACACGCGCCCAGCGACGATCCGCCGAGCTATTGCTGCGTGGGCTGCCCGCCGGGCTCGATGCCGTGCGCGAGGAGATGCGGTCGCGCGACGAGCGCGACCGCTCGCGGGCCGATAGCCCGCTCATGCCCGCCGCGGACGCCACAGTGCTCGACACGACCGGCATGGATCTCAAGCGTCAAGTGGCCGCGGCCCTCGCCGTGATCCGCGCGCATCCGGACTGTCCGCCGGGGGCGGCCGGACGACTCGGGGAAAGGCGATGAACACGGTCCCGGGGGCCCGTGACCGACACCCGTCGGGAGTGCACGGGAGGGTCGTCCCGCGCGTGCCGGACCACTTGGAGAACGCTTGAGCCTGCACTATAGTGCGTCCCGCTTCCTGCTCGGGGGACTCGTGGGTGTCCTGAGCGGTTGGGAGGTTCGCGGGCGCGAGCATGTGCCGCCGTCGGGCGGCGTGATCGTGGCCTCGAATCACATCTCGTTCTGGGACCCTCCGCTCGTCGGCACCGCGGCGATCCGCGAACTGCACTTCCTCGCCAAGGAGGAGCTGTTCCGGCCGCCGGTCCTGGGCTCGCTCATTCGCGCGTTGAACGCCATTCCCATTCGGCGGGGCGTCGCGGACCTGAGCGGCCTCACGAAGGCCATGGATGTCCTGCGAGCTGGGCGTGCGCTCATCATGTTCCCGGAGGGGACACGCGCGCGCGACGGCGAGTTGCACGCCGCCCGCCCGGGCGTCGGCATGCTCGCGGTCGCGACCGATGCGCGGGTCGTTCCGGCGTACATCGCGGGCAGTGATCGACCAGGAAGGTGGCTGTTCCGTCGGGGCTTGCTGCGGGTGTCGTTCGGCCCGTCGCGGACCTGGCGGGAACTGGCGGGACCAGACGCCGATCTCGAACCGGGACGCACGCTCTACCAGAGCGTGGGTGCCGGCGTGATGCGCGAGATTGCGGCGCTCAAGGCCGACCAGCTGAATACGGCTTCACGCGGGACGGCCTAGCGGCCGCCACCGCATATTCCATACTCAGGAGGTAGTCGCTGCATGTCGGAACTCCAGGAGCATCACCCCAACCCCGTCAGCACCAAGCGGGTACCCGCGTTACCCCTCTTCCCCCTCAATTACGACGAGGAGGAGGAACTCACGCTCGAACAGCGCCAGGTGATGTTCGGGGCATACGAAGAGTCCATGCGTTCGATCGGCGAGGGCGAGATCGTGCGCGGCACGGTTCTGACCATCGACGACAAGGACGTGCTGGTGGACGTGGGATTCAAGAGTGAAGGGATCATCTCGCTGTCCGAGTTCTCGGATCCGTCGAGCATCAAAGTCGGCGACATCCTCGAGGTGTTCCTCGAAAAGATGGAGAACCAGGACGGCCTGGTCGTACTTTCCAAGCAACGCGCCGACTTCGTGCGCGTGTGGGATCGCGTCAAGGAAGCCCATGATTCCGGGCAGGTGGTCGAAGGCCGCCTGATCCGCAAGATCAAGGGCGGCGTGGTCGTGGACCTCTACGGCGTCGAGGCGTTCCTGCCGGGCTCGCAGATCGCGCTGCGCCAGGTCCAGAACGTGGACGCGCTGCTGGGCCAGTCCGTGGCGGTCAAGATCATCAAGCTGAACAAGCGCCGCCGGAATATCGTGGTGTCGCGCCGCGCCGTGCTCGAAGAGGAGCGCGACCGGATGAAGGCGACGATCCTCAAGGATCTCGCCAAGGATCAGATCCGTGAGGGCCAGGTCAAGAACATCACCGACTTCGGCGCGTTCGTGGACCTGGGTGGCATCGACGGCCTGCTGCACATCACCGACATGTCGTGGGGCCGCGTCGCGCATCCCTCGGAGCTGGTGAAGATCGGCGACAAGGTGCGCGTGAAGGTGCTGAACTTCGACCCCGAGAAGGAACGCATCTCGCTCGGCCTGAAGCAGCTGGATGCCTACCCGTGGGAAGGCGTCGAGGACAAGTACAAGGTCGCCGACCGCATCAAGGGCAAGGTGGTCTCGATCACCGACTACGGTGCATTCATCGAGCTGGAGAAGGGTATCGAGGGCTTGATCCACGTGTCCGAGATGTCGTGGACCCGCCACGTGCGGCACCCCTCGAAGATCGTCAACATCGGCGACATCATCGAGGCGGTGGTGCTCAAGGTGGACAAGGCCAACGAAAAGATCTCGCTCGGCCTGAAGCAGGTCGAGCCCGATCCGTGGCTGACCCTCGACCACAAATACCCGCCGGGCATGAAGGTCAAGGGCAAGGTCCGCAACCTCACGAACTTCGGCGCGTTCGTCGAGCTCGAGGAGGGCATCGACGGTCTGGTGCACGTCTCGGACATGTCGTGGACCAAGCGCGTGGCGCACCCGAGCGAAGTGCTGAAGAAGGGCGATGCCATCGAGGTGGTGGTGCTCTCCATCGACAAGGAGCACCGTCGCATCAGCCTCGGCCTGAAGCAGGTCTCGGACGATCCGTGGCCGTTGCTGGCGGACCGGTTCCCGTCGGGCATGGAGCTCGCGGGCACGGTCAATCGGCTGTTCGACCGCGGCGCGATCGTGGACCTGGGCGATGGCATCGAAGGATTCATCCCGCTGTCGCAACTTGGACTCGACGAGCTCAAGCGTCCGAACGACGCGTTCGAGGTCGGCGAGCCGCTCACCATGAAGGTCACGCGCGTAGACGTGCCGAATCACCGGCTCATCCTGAGCGTGAAGGCGTGGCTGGCGGACCAGGACGACATCTCGCTCGCGGAGTGGACGTCCAGGCGGAACCAGGTTCGCGCGCGCATCGCGGCGAACCCGCCCGCCGAGGAGCCCGTTCCCTCAAAGGTGCGAGAGGATGTTCCCGAGGAAGAGTAGGTCGTCGCGGGAACGGCCCCACGCCGCTTCCGCGAGTTGAACGCAGGACGAACAGGGGGGCGGCCCACCAGCCGCCCCCTGTTCGCATGCAGGCTGATCCCGGGATCGCTTTCCTCGCTCGACTGCTTTCGGGTTATCCTCCGCGTTGCTGGGCCTGCGGGGCGGGGCCCGGATCGGATGTCGGGCGAGGGCTTCGCGCTTGCCCTGACCGGCTTGAGCGCGCGGGCTGTGAGGAGAGGATGCTTCGGATGACGGAATCGCTGATCGGAAGCAACGTCTCTCACTACCGGGTGAACCGCAGGCTGGGCAGCGGTGGGATGGGCGTGGTGTACGAGGCCGAGGACACGAAACTCGGGCGGCAGGTCGCGCTCAAGTTCCTCCCCGCCGAGATGGCGCGGGACTCGGCCTCGCTCGAGCGCTTCCAGCGCGAGGCCCGCGCTGCCTCGGCGCTCAATCACCCGGGCATCTGCACGGTCCACGAGATCGACCAGCACGAGGGACGGCACTTCATCGCGATGGAGCTGCTCGAGGGCGACACGCTGGCCGAAGCGATCCGTCGGGGGCCGTTCGAGCTGAGCCCTCTGCTGGAATTGGCGACGCAGATCGCGGACGCGCTCGAGTCGGCGCACGCGAAGGGGATCGTCCACCGCGATCTCAAGCCCGCGAACATCTTCGTCAACTCTCGGG